>JBGUQD010000047.1:0-11052 GCA_045130755.1 Candidatus Limivicinus sp.
GTAGTACTTTCATTTTCCTACATCAGGGGGCTTTTGTCTATTGTCCGTTTTTCCTGGTTCGGTTCACTGTGTGCAGCCGGGGGTGTATTACTTCGATGAAAGAAACAGAGAAAATACTTTACGCTTTCTGCGGTTTTGATTCATGATACTCATAGCCGTTATCAAAGCGAACCTTCTCCGGCGGCGCTTCCAGCAGTTCCGGGTGATCCAGATAACGCTTCATATCCGCGAAGAAACGGCCGTAGTGGGCGCCGGAGCAGACGCGCTCGTCCGCAGTGATGCCAATGGGTAGATAGCGCTTCATGCGCGTCGAGTTGCCTTCGACGACGGCCACTTTCTCCGGTGTCCCCATGCCGAAGAAGAGACCCACGTTGCCCCAGTTGTAGAGATGATGGTTCACGTCGTGCAGGCCGATGGAGGCAGTATTGGTGATATACATCCCTACGTAGAAGGGGAGCTCCTCCATCAGGATGCCGGGCGCGAGACCGTAACGGTCGAGAAAACGGACAAGCCCGACGACAACGGTGGCAAGACCCGGAACGGCAAACAGCGTGTTCAGGAGCTTATCCACAAAGCCCGCGGGCTGATCGATCCTGTTGGCAGCCACAGCCGAAGCCATGCGGTCACGCACATCATAGATCGTATCTGTCAGATCAAACTTGATTTTGACCACAGCCTCGCCCTTGTCCGCATCGCTCGGATCCTTCAGAATCGTAAAGGCGGCGGAGCAATTATTGCGTGCGAAGAGCTGCTTATTCATGATGAAGCGGTTGATTTCGGGATTGTGGCTGACAGCGCGTACATAGGCTGCGACAATGATCTGCATGTAAGAGATCTGCTCGCCCTTTTCCTTTTTCTGGCGGCGTATGTACCGCGACATCAGTTCCAGATCCGCGCGATGTTTCAGAAACACCTGCGCGTCACAGCGCATGGGCATCACATAGGGGGTAATCTTCATGACGGGATCAATCCCATCGATCCGTCGTCCGTCCGGTCGTCTTCCAAACATTGCCGTTGTCTCCCTTGTTCTTTTTGTAGCATTATACAGCATGGAAGCCAAATGCTCAAGAAATAATTAAAAAAGTTAAACTGTTTTTTTGAAGCCTTATGGCGATTGACAAGCGGCGGCAGACGCTGTAGTATATCTGCAACACGAAAATCCGTTGATACTTTGGACACAGGGAAGACAGAATGTACGATCCATCATCCGGGGAGGGGCATACAATGAAAGACAGCATGGAACTGATGAGAGAGCGCCACAGTGTCAGACAATATTTAGATAAGAAGATCCCAGTGGAGATACGGGAGCAGTTGGATGCATACGCTGCCGAACTGAATGCAGAGGGAGAACTTCACATGCAGCTCATTTACGACGAGCCGGCGTGTTTTAATTCCCGCATGGCGCATTACGGAAGATTTGAAAACTGCAGCAATTATATTGCCATGATTGGCAGAAACGCAGCTGATCTGGAGGAACGCTGCGGCTGGTATGGGGAAAAGCTGGTGCTGAAAGCCCAGGAACTGGGGCTCAATACCTGCTGGGCGGCGCTGACGCACGGAAAGAGCATGGCTGTGTGCGGCGCTGACGAAAAGGAAGTCATCCTCATCGCCCTCGGCTACGGCAAAACCCAGGGAAAGGCACATCGAGGCAAAGATTTTTCCTCCGTCACCGTCCAAAACGCGGTTTGCCCGGACTGGTTCAGGCGCGGTGTGGAGGCTGCGCTGTTGGCGCCCACGGCTGTCAACCAACAGAAGTTCAGGTTTGAATTAAAGGATGGAAACAAAGTCCGGGCAAAAGCGGGCCTGATCGGCTCCTGCCTGAAGATCGACCTCGGCATTGTGAAGTGCCACTTTGAACTTGGAGCCGGGAAAGAGAACTTCGTCTGGGAAGAATAACACCTCGCATAGAAACCGGCAGAGAATCGGTATATGGGTGTTGTTTATGGATATGGGAACTTATTTGATTGTCTGCCCGCTGGTGTTTCTTGCAGGCTTTGTGGATTCCGTGGCAGGCGGAGGCGGTACGATATCGCTGCCTGCTTACCTGATGGTCGGCATCCCCGCTCATCTTGCGGCCGGGACGAACAAGGTTGTAAACGGCTGCGGCACCCTGATTGCCACGGCAAAATACTTTCAAAACGGCAAAGTACGGCTCCGGGCCGCTGTGGCTGCCGCTCTCGGCGCATTCGCAGGCTCGGCCGCGGGCGCCCAGCTTGCATCCATGATTTCGGAGAGTGCGCTGAAAACAATCATGCTCATCGCGCTGCCATGCGTCGCGCTGTTCCTTGTTCTCAGGCGGGACTTCGGCGGGGACAACACACCTGCTGCTGAAATCGCTGCGGGCCGGGAACTTGTTATCTCCGCGCTGATCGGTCTCGGCATCGGTTGCTATGACGGTCTGATTGGCCCGGGCACGGGAACCTTTATGATCATCTGTTTCACCGCCTTCCTGCCGATGGATCTGCTTACGGCGTCCGGCTGCTCCAAGGCGGCAAACCTTGCCTCCAATGTGGCGGCGGCAGTCGTGTGGATCACCCATGGAAGCGTGCTCTGGAAACTGGCTTTTCCCGCGATCATGTGCAATATCCTCGGCAATTTTCTCGGTGCGCGCTATGCGATTCGCGGCGGAAGCAGTAAGATCCGCGGCATGATGTTTATCGTGCTGGGACTTTTATTTATCAAAATGCTGACGGAACTGCTGATACACTGAAACCTGTGCGCAGCCGCTTTCGTGCTGCGGCACAGACTGCGCTGTCAAACAAAGATCTCTCAATCCTGATTACAGGACCGCTCCACCGATTCCAAAAGAACAGGGGAGCGGTTCTTATTTGTGATGAAGGCATCATAGATTTTGCTTGAGACGAAAGCGCAGCGGTATTATAATGAACGAAAACGAAAGCTGTATCCATACGGCATACACCAGGAGGAGAACGTCCAACATGGATCACAAAATTGCAGTCATTCCAGCCGGGGCTTCGGCGACCGGACAGCCCGCATGGATCGAGGTACGCGGAGCACGGGTGCATAACCTGAAAAACATCGACGTCGACATCCCACTTCACAAACTTGTAGGGATCGCAGGTGTATCCGGTTCCGGGAAATCCTCGCTTGCGCTGGGGATCCTGTATGCCGAGGGCTCGCGGCGCTATCTGGAATCCCTGTCCACTTATACACGGCGGCGCATGACCCAGGCAACAAGGGCGGAAGTGGATGAGGTACTCTATGTCCCGGCGGCGCTGGCCCTGCACCAGCGGCCCGGTGTGCCCGGTATTCGCAGCACCTTCGGCACCGGTACGGAGCTTTTGAACAGCCTGCGCCTGATGTATTCGCGCCTTGCAAGCCACCGCTGTCCCAACGGCCACTATCTGCAGCCTTCGCTGAATGTTGCGGCCGGGCGGGAGCTCAGGTGCCCCGAATGCGGCGAGACCTTCTTCGCGCCGGGGGCTGAGGAGCTTGCCTTCAACAGCCAGGGCGCCTGCAAGTGCTGCGACGGCACGGGCATCGTCCGCACGGTGGACGAAACGACACTTGTGCCGGACGAGAGTCTGAGTATCGATGAGGGCGCGGTGCTGCCCTGGCAGACCCTGATGTGGTCGCTGATGAAGGACATTGCCCGGGAAATGGGCGTGCGCACCGATGTGCCGTTTCGGGAACTGACAGAAAAGGAGCGGGACATCGTCTTTCACGGTCCCGCCGTAAAGAAGAATATTATCTACCAGAATAAGACCAGCGGTGCAGCTGGCGATATGGACTTCACTTACTTCAACGCCACCTATACAGTAGAAAACGCCCTTTCCAAGGTGAAAGATGAGAAGGGCATGAAGCGCGTGGAAAAATTCCTCAAGCAGAGCGTCTGCCCCACTTGCAGCGGTACCAGACTCTCCGATGCGGCACGCGCGCCGAAAGTGCGCGGCATCACCCTGGATGAGGCCTGCACGATGACGCTTGCCGATCTCGTCGAATGGGTGGACGGGGTTCCCGCGTCCCTGCCGGAAGAGATGCGCCCCATGGCCGAACGTATCTGTGAGTCTTTTCAGGACGCGGCAAAACGCCTCATGGAGCTGGGGCTCGACTATCTCACCCTCGACCGCGCGGCCTCTACACTTTCTACGGGCGAGCGGCAGCGGATGCAGCTTGCAAGAGCAGTGAGAAACCGCACGACCGGTGTCCTCTATGTGCTGGACGAGCCATCCATCGGCCTGCACCCGGCCAATATGAAGGGGCTTACAGGCGTGATGCGCGATCTGCTCGCCGACGGCAACTCTGTCATCCTCGTCGATCACGACACCAATGTGTTAAAGCAGGCCGACTGGCTCATTGAACTCGGGCCCGAGGCGGGTGCAGGAGGCGGCACGGTCATCTCCCAGGGCAATATCGAAGATGTGGCGAATGACCCCAATTCCCGCATTGGATGCTTCCTGTCAGGCAGGAAGGTCATCGACACACGAAAGCCCATAAAAAAGGAAGAGTTGTTCACGCTGGGAAGGATACACCTCTCCACCGGCAGGATCCATACCGTACAGCCGCTGGAGGTCGATTTCCCCAAGGGCCGCTTGATCGCCGTGACGGGTGTGTCCGGTTCGGGGAAGACAACCATGGTGCTCGAAAGTCTGATCCCGGCGCTGGAAGCGGTCGTCAAAGGGGAAAAGCTGCCGGAGCATGTCCGGTCCGTCTCGGCCGACGGCATCGCGCAGATCAAGCTGATCGACGCAACGCCCATCGGCATCAATGTGCGCTCAACCGTTGCGACCTATGCCGACGTGCACGATGAGCTGCGCAAGGTATATGCCAGAACACCGGATGCGAAAGAGCGAGGCCGCAGAGCAGGGGATTTCTCCTACAATACCGGCGCGCTCCGCTGCCCGACTTGTGACGGGACGGGGTCCATCAGCCTGGATGTACAGTTTCTGCCAGATGTGGATATCCCATGCCCGGACTGCCGCGGCTCCCGTTACGCGAAAGAAGCGTATCTGATCCGACGCGGGAAGAAGGGCAACGGTGAAGTACTGTCCCTGCCGGAACTGATGGCATTGAGCATTGACGAGGCTTTACACGCCTGCGCCGATCTTCCGCTGGTGGAGCGGCGGCTCCGGGTGCTTCATGAGCTGGGGCTTGGGTACCTGACTCTGGGCGAGCAGACGCCCAGCCTTTCCGGCGGAGAGGCGCAGCGCCTCAAGCTCGCAAGCGAGATGGGACGCGGCCAAGCCGATTCCGTGTTTGTGTTTGACGAGCCGACCATCGGTCTGCATCCGCTCGACGTGCAGATACTGTTGCATGTGTTCAGGCGACTGATCGACAGCGGCGCAACGGTCATTGTAATCGAGCACGATCTGGACGTGATCAGAAATGCGGATTATGTGATCGACATGGGACCGGGCGGCGGTGTACACGGCGGCAGGATTGTCACCGCCGGTACGCCGGAAGAAATATCTGCCTGTGTCGAGAGCCGGACAGGCAGATATCTGAAAGAATGATAATTGATTTTTCGGTTTCCTGTCCGGGATCGTGGTGAGAACGACAGTTTCGCCTTCGGCCCCTGACCGGATATCCGGCTTTCCCCCGCACATGAGTTCCAATCATTCACGGATGTTTCCGAGAGCGATATGGGGTTCATTGTCATCTGCTGGTGTTCAGCCAGGGCCGGTGTCCTGCTCCCGCAATTTTTCGATGTGTTATCGGTCAGGAAAAACGGCCGTTATGATAACGGAGGGGAGAGCAGCCGAGGGAGAATGCCTCCTGCTCGCTATGGGTGATAAGCAGCAGCGCACAATCTCCAAGCGCATCGTTCACTACACGCAGGACCCGGGCCTTCAATTCCTCGTCCATGCCTTTAAAAGCTTCGTCCATGACCAGAAATTGAGGGCGGACGGCGAGCGCGCGCGCAATGGACAGCCGCTGCTGCATCCCGCCGGAAAGCGCTGACGGGTATAGCTCCGCTGAGTCACCAAGCTCCAGCCTTTCAAGCCAGGCCCGCGCAGCGGGAAAGGTTTCCGCGCTGTCTGACAGGACAAGATTCACATTCTCCTCTGCCGTCAGCCAAGGCAGAAGGCGCGGCTCCTGAAAGACGGCGGATATCCTCGTAAAGCCGGTTTCCACCGTGCCTGAATCAGGGACGAGAAGCGAAAGCGCTATACGGGCAAGGGTGGTCTTCCCGCATCCGGACGGGCCCATCAAGGCCAGTCTCTGACCGTTTTCGAGCCGCAGGCTGCATCTGTCCAGAACCTGTCTGTCGCCGAAGCGAAGGGAAACGTCATGAAGCCTGAGCATCTTTAAGCTCCTTTCTACCAATACCGTCCACCAGACGCAGCAGAACACGCTCAATCAGAAAGCTCAGCAGAACTACTGCCGCCGTCCAGGCAAAGAGCTCGGTGGTCTCAAGATAGAGCTTTGCTTCGTAAATGTTTTTGCCGATAGACCGGGGAGGTACGGTCAGCACCTCCGCCGCGATCCCGGCCTTCCAGCCGAGACCCAGCGCCGAGCACAGCGCCGAGCGCAGATAAGGAAGCAGGGAGGGCCAGACGATGCGGCGCAGAACGCGCTGGCGAGGAAGACTGAAAACCTTTGCCATCTCCAGAAACTGGGGGTCTATCCCGTCAAGCCCTGCGGCGGTGTTGGCCCAGACAACAGGCAGCACCATGAGTCCCGAAATGAAGACTGGTACAACACTGCGCCCCAACCAGACAAGGGCAAGAATGATGAAGGATGCCACCGGCGTGCTTTTGAGCAGCGTCATGACCGGGCTTATCAGCTCCCTTGCAAGGATGCTCTTGTGGGTGAGCAGACCGACGCCGATCCCGAGGAACACCGCCGAGACGATCCCCGTCAGTACCCGCAGGATGCTGCGCACAAGAGTCAGCCAGAAATCAACTGTACCAGCAAGAGCGGCAAGTCTGTGAGCAACCTGAAGCGGTCCTGGCAAAAGAAGCTCCTGGCCTACTGCGGCGGCGGCAAGCGCCCAGATGATGATCCAGAACACGAGCACAGCCAGTCGGCGAAGCTGCCGTTCAAAACGGGGCTTCATTTCAGAATGCAGTAGAAATCGTCGCCTGGTACCGCGCCGCCGATGGACTGAGGTGCCTTCTCGAACATGGTCTCCAGGAACGCGCCGAGCTCACGCTGCATATCCTCACCGGTGACGAAGCAGATGTTGCAGTTGGGAATTGCCTTGGCGGCGACAGCGGCTTTTGCAAAGATGCCGGAAGCCTCAATCTTCTCGGCGGCAGCCTGTACATCCTCACTCAGAAGCTTAACGGAGGCCTCATAGTCCGCGAGAAACTGTTTGACTGCCTCAGGATACTGTTCTGCAAATTCACGGCGCACGACCACGCAGCCCTGAACAAGGCTGCCCGGCTCAAAAACCTTGTCCCACTCGGCGGTGAGGTCAAGCGCGACGGCGAGATTCGGATTCTGGCTCCTCGCGACCGTCACCATGGGCTCAGGCAGCACGGCAAGGCTCACCTGTCCCGCAGCGACTGCGGTGTTCAGCTCTGCCGGCTGGGCGTAGCTGGTGTCAATATTGAGCTCGATGCCGTATTTGCTGCAGAGGGCAGCGAAGATAAAGCTGGGGTTCTGCGCCGGGGCGTAGACCGTCTTGCCGTTAAGATCGGCGATGCTCTCGATCTTCTCCTTACCATCCGACACAAGGTATAAAACGCCTCGGGTGTTCAGCGCCAAAACCTGAACCTTGCCGCCGGTCTTGTTGTAAAGAGCGGAAGCGGCATTGGTCGGCAGGGCGGCGATATCGCAGTCACCGCTGATGAGCGCGGCGGTCACGACGGAGGGATCGGTCTCGACGGTAAAGCTGTATCCGGGCTTTGCGTCCGCAATCATGCCCGCCATGCCGAAGCCGGTGGTGCCGTTGAGCGTATAGACGCGCGTATTCACCGCCACATCCGCATAGGCGGAAGCGCACCCGAACACCAGGCACAAAGCCAAAACAGCAACAATTACAGCACTAAACAGTTTTTTCATTTTCATTTCCCTTTTCTTTCTTATTTGTTCTTCGGCGTTACAGCCTTGGCGCTGACGCCGGGCAGCCTCCCGAGCTTTCCGTTGAGAGCGTTGATGACATCCATCGGTGCATCCAGCACCAGGCAGATTACGTTCACACCTTTGTCACGGTTGGGGATTCCCATGCGCCCGAGAACGTAGGGAGCATAGTCATGCAGCAGGGCATTGAGCTTCTCCACCGATTCCGGCTCCTCTACCAAAATGGCGAGGGCAGCGATGCGCGTTTCCATAGTTCTCCTTTCTGCCAAAACAAAAAACCATGCCGGAAGGCATGGCAAATTACACGCACTGTATGTGTCCAAGCCTTCCGCCTCAAGCAATGTTTCGGCGTCAGATGATGATAGATGGCCCTCGGCGCAAGGAAAAAGCTCACGCTTCAGACGGGTTTATTGTAGCAGACCGAACGTTATTGTCAAGAGTTTTTACAAAAAACGAAAAAATGTATATTTTATTTTCCATTTTCTGCTAAAACGACTTGACTATTTTTGTATTATAAGGTAGGATAATAACAAGTTCGTCAGAAAATTATCAAAAATTAATTATGACGATATAAGGAAAGGATGCGATCACTTTGGAATCCGTTGATCTCAGGTTCATTGACAGCGTACTGGAAAAGTACGGCAGTGACAAGGCGAAGATCATCGCCATTATGCAGGACGTACAGGAGGAATACCGTTATCTTCCGCAGGAGGCGCTGGAGTACATCGCCAAAAAAGTCGGCATGAGCGAATCGAAGCTCTACGGCGTGGCGACCTTCTATGGCAACTTCTCGCTGGACGCCAAGGGTAAATATGTCATGAAGGTCTGCCGCGGCACGGCATGTCACGTGCGCAAGAGCAGTAATGTCCTCCAGGCCCTGTACGACGCCACCGGCACCAACGAACACAAGCCCAATTCCGACGACGGGCTTTTCACGATGGAGATCGTTTCCTGTCTCGGCGCCTGCGGCCTGAGTCCTGTAGTTATGGTCAATGACACCGTTCATGCCGCCATGACGCCGGAGAAAGCCCGCGCCCTGGTGGAACAGCTGAGAGGGGAGGGTTGACCATGCGGGAAAGAATACAGAATCTGGAGCAGTTTAAGGCCCTGCAGGAAAAATTCATGCAGGCCCGTACACATGAAAAGAGAAAAGTCCTCGTATGCTGCGGCACCGGCTGTGCTGCCGGCGGCAACCTCGCTGTGTATGAAGAACTGAAAAAGCAGATGGAAGCCCACGGCGCAGCATTTGAACTATCCTTGAATGACAGCTGCGGCGGCGACGCCACCGGCATCAAGAAGTCCGGCTGCCATGGCTTCTGTGAGATGGGCCCGCTGGTGCGCATCGAGCCCGAAGGCTGGCTCTATACCAAGGTCCACGCCGAGGATGTGGCCGAGATCGTGGAGAAGACGATCCTGGGCGGCGAGTTTATCGAGCGCTTGGGCTACCACCAGAACGGCCAGCTCTACAAGCGCCAGGAAGATATTCCGTTTTATAAAAAACAGACTCGCCGTGTACTGGAGCACTGCGGTCACATCGACGCCGAGAGCATCGAGGAATATTTCTCCATCGGCGGCTACCAGGCTCTGGCCAAGGCCCTGTTTGAGATGAGCGGAGATGAGGTCATCCAGGAGGTCACCGATTCCGGCCTGCGCGGCCGCGGCGGCGCGGGCTTCCCCACCGGCAAGAAGTGGGCCCAGGTTGCGGCGCATACCGAAGAGCCCGTCAAGTACATCGTCTGCAACGGCGACGAGGGCGACCCCGGCGCGTTCATGGACCGCTCCTGCATGGAAGGCGACCCCCATAAGGTCATCGAGGGCATGATCATCGCGGGCGTGGCCACCGGCTCGACCGAGGGCGTCATCTACGTCCGCGCAGAGTATCCGATGGCGGTCAAGCGCCTGAAGATCGCCATGGAGCAGGCCGAAGAGCTCGGCATCCTGGGCGACGATATCCTCGGCTCCGGCAAGAGCTTCCATCTTCGCATCAGCAAGGGCGCCGGCGCGTTCGTCTGCGGCGAGGGCTCTGCCATGACGGCCTCCATCGAGGGTCATCGCGGCATGCCCCGCACGAAGCCCCCGCGCTCCGTCGATAAGGGCCTGTTTGAAAAGCCCACCTGCCTCAACAACGTCGAGACCTTTGCCAATGTTCCCGATATCATCAAGAAGGGCGCCGAGTGGTTCCGCTCTGTCGGCACCGAGGGCAGCTCCGGCACGAAGGCGTTCGCCCTTACCGGCAATGTGAACAACACCGGCCTCATCGAGGTTCCTATGGGCACCACGATGCGCGAGGTCGTCTTCGATATCGGCGGCGGCATCAAGAACGACAAGGAATTCAAAGCCGTGCAGATCGGCGGCCCCTCCGGCGGCTGCCTCACGAAGGATCACCTCGATCTCCCGCTCGATTTCGACAGCCTCAAGTCGGTCGGCGCGATCATCGGCTCCGGCGGCCTCGTCGTCATGGACGAGAGCTCCTGCATGGTCAACATTGCGCAGTTCTTCATGAACTTCATCTGCGAGGAATCCTGCGGCAAGTGCACACCGTGCCGCGAGGGTACCACCCGCATGAACGACATTCTCACCCGCATCACGCAGGGCAACGGCCGCATGGACGACATCGGCCAGCTCAAGAAGCTCGCGAGAATGATTCAGAAATCCTCGCTCTGCGGCCTCGGCAAGACGGCGCCGAACCCGGTGCTCTCCACGCTGCAGAACTTCGAGGACGAATATGTGGAGCACATCCGGGATAAGCGCTGCCGCTGCGGCGTGTGCAAGGACCTGGCTCAGTTCGTCATCACCGACAAGTGCATCGGCTGCACCAAGTGCGCCCGCAACTGCCCCGTCGGCGCGATCACGGGCACCGTCCGCCAGAAGCACACCATCGACACTTCCAAGTGCATCAAGTGCGGCGCGTGCAAGGCCAACTGCCCGGTGGGCGCCATCAAGGAGGGTTAAGTCATGGCGGAAAAGAAAATGTTCATCGACGGCATCGAATGTCCGTTTACCAATGAGCGCAACGTGCTCGAGGTCGCCAGAAACAACGGGATCGACATCCCGTCCCTGTGC
>JBGUQD010000048.1:0-8535 GCA_045130755.1 Candidatus Limivicinus sp.
CCGCATTTTCTCACACACAGTACCGGTACACTCTCATAATGCACGGCAAAGTTCCGCAGCAGCGCCGCGCCCGTCGGGGTGCAGAGCTCTGATTTGATTTCGCCCTCATACCACGGGATGCCGCGCAGCAGGATTTCTGTCGCCGGGGCGGGCACCGGCAGGATGCCGTGGGCGCATTTGACCGTGCCGCCGCCGACATTGATGGGGGACGCGATCACGTCCTCAGGGGCAAGCTTCTCCATCAGCAGGCATACGCCCAGCACGTCCGCCACCGCGTCGATGGTGCCGACCTCATGAAAATGGATGTGCTCCATGTCCTGCCCGTGCACCTCGGCTTCGGCTCTGGCAATGGAATTAAAGACGTAACGGGCATTGTCCCTTACGTCTTCTGACAGCGGCGTGGCGTCGATCAATTCCCGGATCTCCTTGATGCCGTTGTGATGATGGTGATGTTCCCCATCGTGATGATGGTGCTCGCGGCCTTCCTCTTCGCCGTTGATGGTGACATGGACATGCAGGCCCTGTACACCGCATTTCGTTTCCTGTTCGGCAGTGACGACGGCTTTCCCGGCGAGCGCAGCGTTGATCTCCTTCAGAAACCCCGCCTGCTGTTCCGGGCTTAACAAATCCAGCAGGGCGCCGGTCAGCATATCGCCGGCGACACCCATGCCACAGTCTATGTATAGTGTTCTCATTTGCTTTTCTCCCTCGGAGTCGGGTCAAGGCTGACCTCGGAATAGCAGGGCGCGAGCGCCGCTTTGATCTCGTCCAGACGCCGTACTGCCTCGCCGTGCTGCTCGGCGATAAACTGCAGCTTGGCCGCGCCGTCCTTTGTTCGCACACGAAAATCCGTAAAGCCCATGCGGAAGAGCGCGTCTTCGCTCTGCTCGACCGCTTGCAGCTTCTCTGCCGTGATGAGCTCGCCCGTCGGAATGCGGGTGGCAAGGCAGGCATAAGCGGGCTTGGACCAGGTGAAAAGCCCAGCCTCCTTGGACAATTTCCGCAGCTTTGCCTTCGTGATACCGCACATGCGCAGGGGGGACAGCACACCTTCCTCGCCCAGAGCCTTAAACCCCGGGCGATCAGAGATATCGTCACTGGCGTTTGTCCCATCAATGATAAGTTCAAAACCGTCCCGTGCAGCGACAGCTTTAATGGTTGACATAATTACTTTCTTGCAATAGTAGCAGCGGTTTGCCGGATTGGCGGCGACCTGCGAATCGGACAGGGGATCGGCGGTCAAAACCGTGACAGAAGCGCCCAGCTCCTTTGCAAGCCGCAGCGCATCGCGGTACTCAAATTCCGGCTGGAAAGGGGATTTGACATAGTATACCCCCAGCATCGTAGCCCACTTAAGCCCGGCGTAGAGCAGATAGGACGAATCCACCCCGCCGGAGAAGGCCAGAGCGACACGCGGATGCTGCGCGAAAAATTCTTGCAGTTCCATGTTAGTCTAAATGGTTGATCATGCTTGCCATATACCCCGCGCCGAAGCCGTTGTCGATGTTCACCACCGACACGCCGCTTGCGCAGGAGTTGAGCATCGAAAGCAGTGCCGCGATCCCGCCGAGGCTGGCCCCGTAGCCGACGCTGGTGGGTACCGCGATGACCGGGCAGTCGGCAAGTCCGCCGATCACTGAGGGCAGCGCCCCCTCCATGCCTGCCACCGCGACGATGACGC
Organism: Candidatus Limivicinus sp.; assembly: GCA_045130755.1. Lineage (GTDB taxonomy): Bacteria > Bacillota > Clostridia > Oscillospirales > Oscillospiraceae > Limivicinus. Next base: position 1,682 of record JBGUQD010000048.1, read on the forward strand.
GTGCGGACATGATCATGTCCATGTGGCTCAAAAGCCGGTGGATCCCTGACACACCTACGTCGTAGAGGCGCACGACCTCGTTTCCCAGCACCTCGGCTGTGACGGCGGCTTCTTCCGCAACCGGGATATCGCTGGTGCCGCCGGTGGCGACCACGACACGGCCCTTGCCCGTGGGTTTGGGAAGCTCGCCGATGACACCGGTTTTGGAGAGCTCGTCGTATTTGAGCGGCAGCTCCGCCGCAACGAAATCCGCAGCCTCCTTGGTCAGACGCGTGATCAGCACCGTCTGCTGCCCGTTTTTCACCATGGCCTGCGCGATGCCTAAAATGTGTTCCTTCGTCTTGCCCGCGCCGTAAATTACCTCCGGCACGCCCTGACGTATGCCGCGGTGAAAGTCTACCTTGGCGTATTCGCCGATCTCCTGAAAGGGCTGCATCCTGAGCTTGAGCGCCGCGTCCTCGGGACTTATCGTCCCGGCAGCAACCTCGTGCAGCAGCGCTGTCATCTCCGTTTTATCCATAACAGGACCTCCTGTGTCAAAGTTCAATGCATGTATTTTAATCCACTTTCTTCTCATATGCAAGCATTTAAACTTGCACGGTGTCAGTACATGCTGGTATAATGCGGCTATCCGGCAAAGCAAAGAGATGATGACCATGAAAAAACTATCCCCGCGCACGCAGATCGTTCTGTCCATGCTGATCTTCGGCACCATCGGTATCTTCCGGCGGTGGATCCCTTTTCCTTCGAGTGTTGTGGCGCTGGTGCGCGCATTTGTGGGCCTTGTGTTCCTGCTGCTCCTGCGGGCACTGCGCCGTGAGTCCGTTGACCGGGAGGCTGTGAAAAAGAATCTTTGGCGGCTCGTGATTCCGGGCGCAATGCTGGGCATCAACTGGATCTGCCTGTTTGAGGCGTACAACTACACCTCCGTCGCCGCTGCGACCATGTGCTACTACATGGCTCCGGTGTTCATCATCCTCCTGTCCCCGCTGGTGTTCAGGGAGAGGATCACCCTGCGCAAGGGCGTGTGCGCCGCGGTTGCGGTGTTTGGAATGGTACTGGTGTCGGACGTGCTCACAAGCGGACTGCACGGAGCAAAGGGCCTGGCCTTTGGCCTGATCGCGGCGGCGCTGTACGCGGCCATCGTCATCGTCAACCGCACGCTCGACGGCATCTCGGGCGAGGATCGAACCATCGTGCAGTTCGCGGTGTCCGTCCTTGTGATGCTGCCCTATGTGCTCCTGACCGAGAATGTGGCGGCCCTGCGCCTGACGCCGACGGTGCTGATGCTGCTGCTCGTTGTCGGCATCGTACACACGGGCATCACCTATGTGCTCTACTTCGGCAGCATCGCTTTTGTCCCGGCACAGACTGCGGCGCTTTTGAGCTACATTGACCCGGTGGTGGCGGTGCTGCTGTCGCTGCTGCTATTGAAAGAACCCATGAGCGTGCCTGCCATCATCGGCGCGGTGCTGGTCATCGGAGCCATGATCGTGAGCGAGATCACCCCAAAGAAGCATTGACCGCAGGAAATCGGTTTTGTATAATAATGAGGAAAACGGACAGGGGAGGATAAGCCATGTTCACTTTCAATCACTTTAATTTCAACGTCTTTGATCTGGAACGAAGTCTCAGATTCTACGACGAGGCGCTCGGCCTCAAGCCTGTGCGGGAGAAGAACGCCGCCGACGGGCACTACAAGATCGTCTTTCTCGGCGACGGGAAGAGCCCCTTTCAGCTCGAGCTGACCTGGCTGCGCGACCGCACGGAGCCCTATGACCTCGGCGAGCAGGAATACCACCTGGCCTTCGTGGCGGAGGATTTTGACGTCGCCCATGAAAAGCACAAAGCCCAGGGCTGCATCTGCTTTGAAAACCCCGAGATGGGCATTTACTTCCTCGAGGACCCGGATGGCTACTGGATCGAGATCATCCCCAGACGGGACAGATAACCCCATAATGGAACAACAAAAAAGGGCAGACGATGGTCTGCCCTTTTTTGCAATGTCATGAAACATTTTCCTCTGCCGATCCGTTTATATAGGTGAGTGCACTTGAAAGGAGAAACCCATGAAGAGAAAAATCAATGGTCTTATCCTGATCCCGATATTTGCTCTTGCGCTAACTGTCGGAACGAAGGCTGACGCCTCACCGATTCAAAAACCCTGGCCCACCCATGCGCCGGAGGCCACACCCTATGTACGCGTTTACAACGCCGAGGACTTTCCCAAGGACGACGAAGCGGAGCCTGTGGAATTTGAAAGCATAGAGGACATGTGGAGCCACTTTCATGAAAAGTTCGGCCGCTTCTACGCGCGGAGCGAGGAGCTGGAGATGTTCCGCAATCTCCCGCAGAATGAACCGTATCCCTTTGTCCCCCACAGTACCCGCTATGAACTGGACGAAGGCGAGGCCATGCGCATGGCGCGGTACTTTGACGCGCTGGACGGCGTGGATGCCCGTGTGATCGCCCAGCACACGCTCTTTGAGGGGCTGGACGACTGGGGCTACCTCACTGTCGTGACCATGACCCCGGCGCGCTTCTTCGAGCTGAGCGAGGAAGCGGGCGAGCCCTTCCTGTTCGAGCAGCTTTATAACGGAGTGCGGGAGCGCTTCGACGTGGACTACTGGCCGGGCGCCCTCTATGAGCAGACGGAGGAAGACCTGAAAGCCTATGAAAAGCGCGGCTGCTTTTACTTTGAGGACGACACGCTCACAGAATTGGAAAAGCGCGCGCGGGACGAGGTCTGCGACTTCACCCTGCGGGAGTATACCCCCAGCGGCTGGATGCAGAACGGGCTGATGCTTGCCCAAGTCCTGTGGGCAGCGGGCATCGACTCGGATCTCTACACATACCGCGACGAAGCAGAGAGCGTGTGCGTGGTGCGCCTGACGCCCACGGAGCTGTCCTTTTGGAGCGAGAAGCTGCCGGGACGGTATCTGGTGAAGTTCAAGGAAGATGACGAGACGGCGCTGGCGGGCGCTGATTATATCCTGCCCTTCGGCCCCAACAGGGAGGTGTTCGAGGGATGAACGAACGCGCCGTACTGCGTGAGTTGAAAGCCGGAGATACCGGGGCGCTCTCGGAGATCATCGGCTTTTACACGCCCTATCTCTACACCGTCGCCTCCAACATCATGGACCCGCCGATGAGCCGCGAGGATGTGGAGGAGACCGTCTCCGACACCTTTGTCCGGCTCTGGGAACACCGCGGCGAGGTCATGCCCGGGAAACTGAAACCCTGGCTTTCCGCCGTTGTGCGCAACTGCGCGAAGGATGTCCTGCGCTCCCACCGCCTCAACGAGCCGCTGGAGGACGATGTACTGGACATCGCCGTGCCCGACGGCATGGAGGAGGGCGTCCTGCGTGCCGAGCTTACCGCCATCGCTCGCGAGGCTGTGGACTCACTCGGCGAGCCGGACAGCGAGATTTTCAAGCGCCATTATTTTCTCTATCAGAAGACCGACGAAATCGCCGCCGTGCTCGATATGAACGCCGCCACGGTGCGCACCAGACTCCGGCGCGGGCGGGAACGCCTGCGGGAGTACTTTGGGGAAAGGGGGTACAGCTGTGCAGATCCGAATCTCTAATCTTATGGACGAAAGCTGCCCGGCGGACGTGCGTCTCGGCGCAGAGGACAAAGATATGGCAAGGCGTGTAAACGCTTCCGTGCTGGCAAAGATCGGCGCGGAGCAGCCGAAGCCGCGCAAAGCAGCTTCGCGCACGGCGCGCACGCTGCTGCTTGTGGCCGTGATCGCGGCCCTCATGGGAACGGTGGCCTACGCCGCCTCCGGCTGGTTCATGGGACTTAAAAAGACCGACGAGCCCGTGAGCGGCTACTACCGCAAGGTGGACGCCGACGGCAATCTTACCACCGACGTGAAGCTCAGCTACCCGGACGCCGGGATGGTGCTCAGCTTTGAAGGCCCTGCCGAGCGCAAAAACCAGCCCGAGTTTCGCTGCTTCTACCTCCCGAGCGAGGCGAACTTCGGCTTTACGGACGAAGAGGGCTGGACATATTATATCAGCGACCAGGGCGAAGGGGCGGTGCTGCCCTATATCGTGAGCGCCGCGAACGTGCGCGCGGGCAACCACCGCCGCATCATCAACGGCGCGGTGACCACCGTCAAGGAAGAGTTCTGGGGCGACTGGCAGGTGACGGAGCTTACGAGCGACTACACCAACTGCACCTGGCAATGGAGTTATGAAAAAGCAAACTATGTCCTGCTTTTCAACAGCGAACAGGGCTGGCTTGTCATGGTCAGCGGCACCGACGATCTGGACACGCTGGAGCATATCGCGCGTGAGTTGGAGATCCGCGACAGCGGCGAGCCCGCCTTTGCCGGGGAGGACGACACGGTTGAATCCATCGGCATCCTCGACCCCGGGAGAGGGTAAGCATATCAAAACAGCAAAAACGGCAGAGAACGTCCGGTCCTCTGCCGTTTTTCCTATATTTCCTTCTGCCAGTAAAGCTGCGTTTCTCGTTTTCAAAGACGATGGACATGGAAGCATCCTCCGTTATATGCGATCATGCGGGAGATGCATATCTCCACGCCTACCGTAGAATACATGAAAGCGGCTGTGAGGGCAATCCTGTTTTTATCGGAGAGAGAATCAACAAAGCCTTTTCAACCGTCCGCACCGCTGGTATAATGGCCATGAGAAAGAGCGGGCGCCGCCGGCGGCAGGGAGGAACAGAGATGAACAAAGTTGCAAGCTTCAACGTCGACCACGACAAGCTGAAAAAGGGGATGTATATCTCCCGCATCGACGGAGATGTAGTCACCTATGATATCCGCATGAAAAAGCCAAACATGGGCGACTACCTCTCCAACGGCACCGTACACACCTTCGAGCATCTGCTTGCTGCCTGCCTGCGAAACGGCCCTCTTGCCGACGCAGTGGTCTATATTGGCCCCATGGGCTGCCGCACCGGGTTCTGTTTGCTGCTGCGGGACACGGTTTCTTATACGGATGCGATTGAGCTTGTGCGAGAGGGCTTTGCTTTTGTCGCGGACTTCGAGGGCGAGATCCCGGGCAGCCGCCGTCAGGAGTGCGGCAACTGCCTGGAGCATGACCTGGAGGGCGCGAAGACTGTCTCAAGGGACATGCTGGATGTCCTGAGAAACTGGACAGAAGCGGATCTCAGCTATGAGCGATAAATCAAAACAGGATTTAAATGAATACCAACTAATGCGAGGATCTCCCCACCATTCCTTCCGTTCGGGACTTGATGAAATCTTCGGGAATCGGCAAGAGCTCTGCCTGTAACCTTAAAGCAGAATTGTTGATTCGTGTACTGCTGCGTAATACTTGAACAGAAAATAAGAGAGGACCAAAAAGCCAGCACCATGCTCAAAAGGGCATGGTGCTGGCTTTGCTGTATTTTGTTTATGAGATGCAGTTACGAAGTGACCGGCCTGTGAGGCTCAAATGATATCAACTGCCTGGTTGAAGCGGAAGAGACTGCCTCAGTGTTTCCTGCCTGCACGTTTGCGAAGGAAAAACAGTGCAATCAGCAACAAAAGTACCAGCAGGGCAATCATGAGAATGATCCACGTCATGTTCTGCTCGACAAGCTTAACGGGGAGCTCCGCGCTCAGGCCGAGGGAGTCCGTTGCCGTGACAGTGACATCAGCCTCACCAATACCGCGGCAGTCTGCCTGCAGCGTTTCATCTTCAATTTTCATGGCTCCGCCAAGGTCGTCTGAAAGAGAGTATTCCAGGCTCGTCTGCTTTGGATCTTCAAAGAGTTCCGGCAGACGCAGTTCCCAGCTGCCTTTCTGGAAGAGACCGGTCTTGACCGTGTCGGAAATGCCGTTGCTCTTCGCGACGGGAGAGGGAAAACGGAGATCAAAGGGCAACTGTGCTTGAAGCCCCTGCGCATTTTCGGCCGTGAGGATGAAGGCCGCGGTTTCGTTGCCTTCAGGCCGTACACGCAAAATGTTATCTTCAATCGTGACTTTGCCGCCGAGATCATCGGAGACAGAGTAGCGCAGATCGCCGCCGGCGGGATCGTCGAAAAGAGACGCGAGGGGCAGTTCCCAATAATCGTTTTCGAAGCGCCCGGCTGCAAGGGGGTCGGAGATCTGATCAGACTTCGCTTCGGGGAAGGCAGGGGCCAGTTCTACGGAAAGCTGGCTGCTTTGACCGAGACTGTCTGCCGCAGTCAGAATGAAGCTTGTGTTTTCACCAAGTTCGGTGAGGTCTGCGTGCAGGACGGAATTTTCGATTGTGATCTTGCCGCCGAAATCGTCGGACAGTGTGTACTGCAGGCCCTGACCTGTGGGGTCGTTAAAGAGACCTACCAGCGGGAGCGTCCAGTTCCCGCCGCTGATCTCGCCGTCACTCAGGGAGAGAGAGGCGCTGTTTGCGGTGGGAGCGGTGAAGCTAAGCTCAAAGGGCAGGGTGACGGCGAGGCCGTTTGAATCGGTCGCGGTGACAGAGAAGGATGCCGCACCGTCAAACGCGCCGGGGATGACGCGAAGTGTGTTGTTCTCAATCGTGACAGCCTCGCCGGGATTTCCGGAAATCGTATAAGTCAGGTCTGCGCCTTGGGCACTTTCAAAGCAGTCTTGCAAATCAAGCTCCCAGGCGTTATTTCGAAACTGACCGATCGTAAAAGGATCAGAAACCTGCTCAAACTTTGCCCCGGGGAGGTCGACACTGAGATCGAAGGGCAGAGAAGTACTGAGACCGCGGGAGTCGGTCGCAGTGACGGAGAAGGCAGCGGGCTGACCGAGCTTTACGCGCAGGACACCGTCAACGATTTCCGCAGCGCCGCTGGGATCATTGAGGGTGTAGGCAAGGCCGCCTGCGGGATCGTCAAAGAGATCGGCGAGAGGAACTTCC
>JBGUQD010000049.1:0-53447 GCA_045130755.1 Candidatus Limivicinus sp.
GGTGCAGTGCTGGGGCGTGGTGCCGCTGACCGATATGCTCTCCGTCATCAACACCGACATGATCGCCGAGGAGGACACCCCGGAAAACCGGGAGCAGGCCTATCGCGACATGGCCATGCTGAACATGGAGATGATCATGCGCAACCACACCCACGGCGGCTACAAGGTGCTGCTGGACGACCTGTGGGATCTGTGCGAGAAGATGAACGCCGACGTGGTCATGATGTGGGAGCACATGTCCTGCAAGGCCCTCACCGGCATGCACGGCATGTTCGAGGAGCAGGGCCGCGAGCGCGGCATCCACGTCATGTGGGTCAGCCACGACCTCTGCGATCCGCGCGTCTTCACCCGTCAGGCCATCCGCGACCAGGTCAACAACTACATGCGCACCGTCATGCGCGAGGAGCCGCTCGACCCGTCGCTGGAGATCATTCCCGACAATGAGGCATACTAACCGTCAAATGCGAACACGGTTCGCATTTGATTGACTCGCGCTTATCGCGCACGGCGAGGCGTGATACGCCGCGCTTGGTCGGCGCGAGGGTTCGCTTTGCTCACCTATGGTGTTATTGAGGAAGCAAAGCTCCCTCAATAACGGATTTGAATACTATTTTGGCATTTACGGAAAGAGGAAAGCTCTATGAAAAAATTTTTATTGAGTTTATTGCTTAAGCTCCTGCTGGTGGTGCTGGGCTTCTTCGTGGTGACCTTTACGATGTATTTCTTCAACCTCGACATGAAGGCCACCGCCATGGTCGCCCCGCTGCTTGAAAAGTGGTATGACCGCGTAGAGAGAAAACAGTATATCTGAGATAGCAAACAAGCCCGGCGGATCGTGTGACCCGCCGGGCTTTGCTGCGCCCCGATAAGTAGTTTTTTTCACATTTCAGATCGCTTGACAATGGGGAATGAGGCGGGTATCATGGGGTCATCCTTTTTGGAGGGATCAAAACATGGAACAATTCCGCGCGTTTCTCAAACGCAAGAATATTGTCTTTTCCGGCAAGCGCTATGGCATCGACGCCCTCGGCGCCATGGCGCAGGGCCTTTTCTGCTCCCTGCTGATCGGCACGATCATCAAAACCCTCGGCTCTCAGCTCAAGGTGCAGATGCTCGTCGACATCGGCGCGTATGCCATGGCCGTGTCCGGCCCCGCAATGGCGGTCGCCATCGGCTATGCCCTGCAGGCTCCGCCCATGGTACTGTTTTCGCTGGCCGCCGTCGGCTGGGCGTCGAACGCGGAGGGCGGCGCGGGCGGCCCGCTGGCCGTTCTGGTTATCGCCATCATCGCCGCCGAGTGCGGTAAGGCCGTCAGCAAGGAGACCAAGGTCGACCTGCTGGTGACCCCCGCCGTGACCATCATCGTGGGCGTGGCGCTTGCCAAGCTCATTGCCCCGCCCATCGGTACGGCGGCCTCCGCCTTCGGCATCATGATCGACCGGGCCACGAAGCTTCAGCCCTTCTGGATGGGCATTGCGGTATCGGTGCTGGTGGGCATCGCGCTCACTCTGCCGATCTCCTCCGCCGCCATCTGCTCCGTTTTGCAGCTCACCGGCCTTGCGGGCGGCGCTGCGGTGGCGGGCTGCTGCGCCCAGATGGTGGGCTTCGCGGTCATGAGCTTTCGGGAAAACCGCTGGGGCGGGCTTGTTTCTCAGGGCCTCGGCACCTCGATGCTGCAGATGCCGAACATCATCCGCAACCCGCGCGTCTGGATCGCGCCCATCGTGTGCTCTGCCGTGACCGGGCCGCTCGCAACCTGCCTGTTCCGCCTTGAAATGAACGGTGCGCCCATCAACTCCGGCATGGGCACCTGCGGCCTGTGCGGCCAGATCGGCGTGTGGACCGGCTGGGTCTCCCCGAGCGCCGAGGCGGTTGCCAAGGGTGCCGAGGCGATCAGCCCCGCGGCCTTTGACTGGCTGGGACTGCTTCTCATCTGCTTTGTCCTGCCCGCGGTTCTCTGCCCGCTCTTGAACGCCGTCTGCCGCAGGCTCGGCTGGGTGAAGGACGGGGACCTGACCCTCTCCTGATCAGCGCGCTTTCAGCGCACGCATGGCGTTGAGCACGGCCAGCACCATCACGCCAACATCCGCGAAGATCGCGGCCCACATCCCGGCAAGACCCAGCGCACCCAGCAGCAGGCAGGCAAACTTCACCGCCAGGGCGAAGACGATGTTCTGGTACACGATACGCAGGCACTTGCGGGAGATTTTGATGGCCCGCGCGATCTTCATGGGATCGTCGTCCATGAGCACCACGTCGGCCGCCTCGATGGCGGCGTCGGAACCGAGGGCGCCCATGGCAATGCCGATATCGGCGCGGGAGAGGACGGGGGCGTCGTTGATGCCGTCGCCCACGAAGGCAAGCTTGCCTTTCCCGCCGCGAAGCTCCTCCAGCAGCGCTTCGACCTTTTCCACCTTGTCGCCGGGCAAGAGCTCGCTGTGATATTCGTCGATGCCCACGCGCTCGGCCACCTGCTTTGCCGCGCTCTCCGCGTCGCCGGTGAGCATGACGGTCCGCGTCACGCCCGCCTCGCGCAGAGCCTTGAGCGCGTCAACGATATCCTCTTTCTCCAGATCCGAAATGAGGATGTGCCCGGCGTAATTCCCGTCGAGCGCAACATGGATCACCGTGCCCGCGCTGCGGCAGGGAATGTACTCCACGCCCAGCTTCTGCATGAGTTTGTCGTTTCCGGCGGCTACGGCTACCCCGTCCACTTTGGCGGTAACGCCGTGGCCGCTGATTTCCTCGATATCCTGAACCCGACTCCGGTCGGGTTCTTTTCCGTAGTGGCGGCGGAGGCTCTGGCTGATGGGATGGGAGGAGGCACACTCGGCCAGGGCCGCGTACTCGATGACCTCATCCTCGCTCCGCCTGCTGTGGTGTACGCCGCTGACCTCAAACACACCCTTCGTGATGGTGCCGGTCTTGTCGAAGACCACGGTCTTTACCTGCGACAGGGTCTCCAGATAGTTCGAGCCCTTGACGAGGATGCCCTCGCGGCTGGCCCCGCCGATGCCCGCAAAGAAGCTCAGCGGGATGGAGATCACGAGCGCGCAGGGGCAGCTGATTACCAGGAAGGTGAGGGCGCGGTAAGCCCAGGTGCCGAAATCGGCGGGCATGCCCAGCGCGAGCCTGACAAGCGGCGGCAGCAGGGCCAGCGCCAGCGCGCTGTAACACACGGCGGGGGTATAGATCCTCGCAAACCTGGAGATGAAGTTTTCCGAACGGGACTTGTTGGAACTGGAGTTTTCGACCAGCTCCAGAATTTTGCTCACGGTGGACTCGCCAAACTCCTTTTCGGTGCGGATGCGCAGCACGCCGTTTAAGTTGATGCAGCCGCTGATGACCTCGTCGCCGGGGGCTGCGTCGCGCGGCACGCTCTCGCCGGTGAGGGCGGCGGTGTTGAGGCTGGATGAGCCCTCCAAAACCACGCCGTCGATGGGCACACGCTCACCGGGCTGCACCACGATGACGCTGCCGACCTCGACCTCGTCGGGATCGACCTGCTCGAGCCTGCCGTCCACTTCGATATTGGCGTAGTCCGGGCGGATGTCCATGAGGGCCGCGATGCTGCGGCGGCTCTTGCCGACGGCGATGCCCTGAAACAGCTCGCCGATCTGATAAAAGAGCATGACGGCCACAGCCTCGTTGAAGTCGCCGTTTCCGTCGGCAACGGCAAGGCCGATGGCGCCCAGAGTGGCGACTGCCATGAGGAAGTTTTCGTCAAAGACCTGCCGGTGCGCAACGCCCAGCGCAGCTTTGCGCAGGATGTCCCAGCCCACCGTAAAGTAGGCCGCGGCGTACACGATGTACTTTGCCCACATCGGCAGCGGCAGCAGATTTACAAGGATCAGCAGCGCAGCGGCGATCAGGATGCGGTAAAGCATCTTTTTCTGTTTTCTGTTCATGATATTTTCTCTCCAAAAAAAAGCCACAGAGAGTCTTCCTGCCACTGGCGCGGCAATCCGTAGCTCTTTGCGGCTGCAGGCATTAAAATTCGATTTCGCAGTCGGGCTCTACCTTGCGGCAGGCCTTGAGCACGTCCTTCATGACCGTCCTGGGTTCGGCCCCGTCCTCAAATTCCACGGTCATTTTGAGGGCCATGAAGCTCACCACCGCGTCCTTGACGCCGGGGGTCTTATTTGCCGCCTGCTCCATGAGGTTTGCGCAGTTGGCGCAGTCCACTTCGATCTTATAGCTCTTTTTCATATCCGAATCCTCCTGTCAAAACAAAATTTCGATTAAGTAATTGTTTAATCTTTATGACCGGAGTATAATGCGATAAACAACAAAAGTCAACGCCCGAGGCTGAGTCCCTTCCGAAAGGGAGAAAAGGATTTCCAATCGGGCGCATGGGAAAGGATTCGGATATGAATATTGAGCTTATGCCCCACGATCACGGCAATGTGCAGTGGGCGGCAGCCTTGCACAAGCAGCTCCGGCGCGGCGGCAGCTTTGACGCCGTGGCGGAGATTTTCCGCCTCCTGGACGACGGCAGCCGCGTGCGCATCTTCTGGCTGCTGTGCCATTGCGAGGAATGCGTACTGAACATCTCGGCGCTTACGGAGATGTCGAGCCCGGCGGCCTCCCACCATCTGCGCCTGCTGAAGGATGCGGGTCTGGTCGAGACGAGACGTGAGGGCAAAGAGGTCTACTACCGCGCCGCCGACACCCCGACGGTAAAGCTGCTGCACAACATGATCGAGAAGACGATGGAAATCTCCTGCCCGGAGATGGGAGAGGGCGCGGACAGCGCGGCGGGCTTTACGGCAGAGCAGATAGAGACCGTGCGCCGCATGCATGACGAGCTGCTGCTGCACCCCGAGCAGCGCCCCACCATCGAGGAGCTCTCGCGCCGCTGTCTCATGAATCCGACCACCCTCAAGGCGGTGTTCAAGGCGGTGTACGGGGATTCGCTGGCCGCGCACATGAAGGAGCACCGCCTGGAGAAAGCGGCGGAGCTTCTGCGGCATGGGGACGAGAGCGTCGCCGAGATTGCCGCAGCTGTCGGCTACGACAGCGCCAGCCGCTTTTCAGCCGCCTTTCGGGAACGTTTCCACATGCTCCCTACAGAATACCGCAGGCAATTGAAATAAGCCCTTGAGGTATACATAAAACAAAATAATAAATATTATGTTAAACTATCACGTGATAGAGACTGCTCATCGTCGTCACCCGCATCCCCGGTGCAGCATCCGATATAAAAAGACGCACGGCTCAGCCGTGCGTCTTTCTTGTCCGTTATATGATCGGAAAGCCGCCATCTACGTGCAGGACCTGGCCGGTGACGTAGGACGCACCTGCAAGGTAGCACACCGCGCGGGAAACTTCTTCCGGCGTGCCGAGACGGCCCAGCGGAATCTCCTGCGCCAGCATGCTGAGCGTCTCCTGGCCCAGCACCTGCACCATGTCCGTGTCGATCACGCCGGGAGCCACCGCGTTGACGCGGATGCCGCTGGGGGCAAGCTCGGCCGCCAGTGAGCGCGTAAGCCCGATGATGGCATGCTTGGTGGAGGAATAGGTCACCTCGCACGAGGCGCCGTGGCTGCCCCAGATGGAGGACATGTTGATGATGCAGCCGGAATGCTCATGCAGCATCGAGGGCAGTACCGCCTGGATCGTGTTGTAGCAGCCGCCGAGGTTCACCGCAAAGACCCGGTCCCAGGTGGCGCGGTCGATATCCTGAAAGAGCTGCTGTCTGGCGATGCCCGCGTTGTTGACGAGCAGCGTGACTTTTCCGAGTTCTTTTTCCGTCTTCGCGACCATGGCCTTTACCGCTTCAGGGTCAGCCACGTCCGCCTGTACCCAGATGGCGTCGGCACCCTCAGCGCGCAGCTTTTGGCACAATGCCTCCGCCAGGTCTGCACGCTCGACACAGTTGATGCACACGGCCCAGCCTTCCCGGGCCAGCGCCTCAGCGCAGGCCCTGCCGATGCCGCGGGAGGAGCCGGTGATGAGCGCGACCTTTCTCATTCCTCGACCTCCTCGCCCAGGTGTCCGGCAATCCGATTGCGGCAGCAGGCGGAGAGCTCCTGCGTGCTCATGGCCTTGACCTTCTCGGCGGGGATCACTTCCAGAATGTCGAGGTTCACAACGGTGCGGCGGAAGGGGAAGTTCCTGCCCACCTTTTCGCTGCCCTGGATGGCGGCGACCACAACGGGGGCATTGCCGCGCTGGGCGATCTTGAAGGAGCCCGCGTGGAAGGGGAGGAGCTTGCCGGTTTTGGTGCGCGTGCCCTCGGGATAGAGCCCGATGGAGCAGACGCCGCGCTTGAGAAGGTCCGCCGCCTTGAGGATGGCCTTCAGGGCCTCGCGGTCGTTTTCCCGGTCGATGGCGAGAAAGCACGCGCCCCAGGCGAGCCGCGCAATCCCCGGCAGCTTCATGTTCGAGGGCTTGGAGAGAAAGGCGATGTTGCAATCGCGAAGCCTGTCCGCCGTAACCACCGGGTCGAAGGCGGAGCGGTGGTTGCACACCCAGAGAAAGCGCCCCTCCTGCGGCAGCAGATCCTGCCCGCTGACAACGCAGTGCACGCGCCCCCAGGAGCACAGCCATTCCGCGATGATGGCGCAGCCGCCACGGCAGATAGCGCTCTGGTTTTCGACCGGGCCTTTGCTGCCCGCCGTCAGGGCGACGATGTACCAGAAGATGACAAAGAGCAGGTTCACGGCGACGAAGGCTCCCAGGCAGACGAGCAGCGCCTGCCACCAGACGAGCCCGGCGCCAAACGCGCCGCAGCCGACGCCGATGGCGGCGCAGATCATGCACGCCATGACCAACCCGGACGTATTTCTGTGCATATCGAATCACTTCCAAATCATAATGAATATACCGGACAGCAGCACCTGACCGGCGGCAGCTGTTCCCGACATGCAGCACGGCAGAAGCGGTACGGAAAAATGTGACGTTCCGGAACTATCCCTTGACGAAATCGGGGAAAAAGAGGATAATGCTATTAAATATTTACAAACCCAACAGCGATGCTCCGGCCCTTGATGTGAACGGCACATCATGTGTATTATAACGGTTTGGCAAAAAAATTCAAGCATCTGTTCCGTATCGGATCCCGGTCAGGTGTATAAGCTGTGACAGGAGGCGGAAAGCTATGAGCGAGGACTATATCCTTCTCCGGCGCGGCAGTGACATGCCTGACGGCACTGACTTCTGCCTGCGGCTGGACAATGACTGTATGGAGCCCTTCCTTAAAAAAGGCGAGCTCGTCTGTATCGACCGGCACGAAACGCCGGAGGAGATGCAGCCGGGACTGTTTTATTATCAGGGGCGTGTCCTGTGCCGCCAGTGGTGCGAGGACAGCAGAGGCACACTGTACCTGCTGTGCGCCAATCCCAAGCGGGAAAGCGAAAACCTGACCCTCGGCCGCGCCGAGAAAGGAGCCTGTCTCTGCCTCGGCCGTGTGATTCTGGATAAAAAACTACCCATGCCCGTTTATCAGACTTAATTCAAAAGCAACTACAGAATATAGTGAAATATACCGCGAATTTTTCATAATGCTTTAAGATTGAGGCAGTATAATCTTTCAGAGAATCAGTACAGGAGCTGAGATATATGAAAATTCTGATCATCGAAGATGAAAAAATGCTGGCCGACTCCATCAAAACCATGCTGGAGGGACGCGGCTTCCAGGCGGAAGCCGTGTACGACGGCGAGACCGGCGCTGATTATGCCGAGCTCGGGATCTATGATCTGCTGATCCTGGACGTGATGATGCCGAAAATGGACGGCTATCAGGTTGCGCGGCGTGTTCGTTCCCAGCGATGCGGCACGCCGATCCTGATGCTGACGGCGCGCTCGAGCGTGGAGGACCGGATTGAGGGTCTCAACGCGGGCGCCGACTATTATCTGACCAAGCCCTTTGATATGCGCGAGCTGTTGGCCTGCATCAACGCGCTCCTTCGCCGCCAGGGAAATCAGGTGGACGAGATGGTGTTCGGCAACACCGCGCTGGATCTGGCGACGTCTATGCTCATCTGCGGCGAGAAGAGCGTGCGTCTGTCCGCCAAGGAGTTTGACGTGATGCGTCTGCTGCTGCAGTACAAGGACAAGAACCTCTCCAAGGAGGTCATTCTCGCCAAGGTCTGGGGCTATGACTCCAACGCGGTTGAGAACCATGTGGAGGTCTATGTGGGCTTCCTGCGCAAGAAGCTCAGGAGCATCGGCTCCAATGTCCGAATCGAGGCTCTGCGCAGACTCGGCTATCATCTGGAGGCTGACGAAGCTTGATCAAAAAACTTCGCATCAAGTTCGTCTGCTACATCATGCTGATTGTGACGATCCTGCTGATCCTGTCGTTGACTGTGCTGGTCAGCTATATCCAAAAGAGCATGGTGAGCGAACGATTCTCTGTTCTCCACCGTATCGCGGAAGATCCTGAACGAAAGTTCCGGCCCAGCACGGTTGACCAGACAGATTTTTATCCGCCGTATTTCATTTTGATGCGCGATGGAAACGGAAATCTGCTTTCTTCCGGAGACAGTCTTTTTGATCTCTCCGAAAAAGAAGTGCTCGAAAAACTCTATGAGCGGGCGCTTGATATTGGAGAATTAGAGGGCATTGTGGAGGAATATGATCTGCGCTTTGTCCGTATGGAAACGCCATGGGGGCCCAAGCTGGTATTTGCCGACATGTCCGGCGAGCGAGGGATGACACGGCATCTGGTCAAGGACAGTATCCTGGTCGGACTCGGCGCTTTGGCGATTTTTACCGGAGTGAGTCTGCTTTTATCCATTTGGGCCATAAAACCGGTGGACGAGGCGTGGCGGCAGCAGAAGCAGTTCGTGTCCGACGCCTCGCATGAGCTGAAAACACCGCTGACGGTCATCATGGCCAACGCGGAACTTCTGCAGCAGCCGGGCTACAGCGATGAGCAGAGAAGAGGATTCAGCGAGAGCATCCTCTCCATGTCGCGGCAGATGCGTCAACTGGTGGAGAGCCTTCTGGATCTCGCGCGGCTCGACAGTCTGCGGGAGACGGAAAGCCTTGTTTCCGAGACGGATCTGTCTTCTCTGGTGGAGGACTGTATTCTCCCCTTCGAACCGCTGTATTTTGAACGCGGGCTGCTGCTCGAGACCGAGGTGGAGCCGGGCATCCGTGTGCAGGGAAACGATCGTGTGCTGCGTCAGTGCATGGACATCCTGCTGGACAATGCCCGGAAGTATTCCGACCCCGGCACCGTACATGTCCGTCTGCGCAAAAGCGGCCGGCAGGCAGAGCTGACGGTTGCCAATCCCTCGCCCGAACTGAACAGGGAGGAGTGCCGCAATATCTTCAAGCGCTTTTATCGGCGGGACACCGCCCGCACCGCTGCAGGCAGCTACGGTCTCGGCCTTTCGATCGCGGAAGGGATCGTGGAGCGCCACAAGGGAAAAATTAGCTGCGGCTGGGAGAACGGGGAAATCTGCTTTACCGTTTTGATTCCTCTCATTTATTAATGCGGCAATAAAACAATCGTGAATCCTTTCTGACTGTGCAAATCCTTGCCGCATTAATATTTGCCATATTTTTCGGTTGCCGCGTCAGCGGCGAGAAAAATGGCATAATATAATCTTATTACTCCGGCTGCACAAGCTTTCGGTTTGCGAATATTTGATTGCCGGAGCAATAAAACCAAAAGCACCCGATTTTTCGGGTGCTTTTGGTTTTCATAAAGGGAAAAAGCTTACCAAAGATCAACGTCGCCGGTCTCTTCGCCGCGTACCCAATACGCCTTGTTCTGATCGACACGAACGTATACCTTATCAGCTTCACCAATTTTGGCAAGGATTTCCGCGAAGGAAATCTCACCGCCGAGCGGAGACTGCACGATCACTTCAACAGCCTTCTTGGCAGCGGGCTTCTTGGCAGCGGGCTTCTTGGCAGCGGGCTTTTTCGCCACGGGAGCTTCGGCCTCGGCAACCTTCTTGGCAGCGGGCTCTGCGCTTGCTTTTCTGGGAGCCATATTTGTATCCTCCTATTCACAGACTGATATCCTTTACCCGGATATCATGGGGTATTATACCACGCCTTCGCGAAAAAGCAATGGTATTTTGAAGGATTTTCACAACTTTTTGAGCAAAATCGTACTTTCGGAGAAAAAAGATCTATTGAATGTAGACGATTGCCGTCTTGCGGAAGGCGGAAACGATCTGCGTCCAGGCGGAATAGAAGAGGCACCCGGCATAGAGATAGACCAGATCGTGCGTGCCGGGGAGAAAGAGTCCGGCAATGACCGCAAGGACTGCAATGACAAGATTGACAGCGCCGCTGAGCATGCTCCTGCGCCAGGACGGCGAGCGAAAACGGCGCGCTTCCAGCGCCCGCAGAATCCCCATCAGGCCCGCGAAGGCATGGATGCCGAGCAGATAGAGGATGATATAGAGCTTGGGATCGTCCACCATACTGAAGGTGAACACGGCCAGATCCAGCACGATGATGCCGCGAAACAGGATGGACTTGCCTCCCACCATATGCCGCGCCATCGTAAAATAATAGATGAGGCTTCGCGCCGCGTAAAGAAACAGCGAGACCGACAGGATCAGCGCCACAAAATAAAAGCCGGTTTCCGGGTCTGTCACCAGAGCGAAACAGCACACCAGCATCAAGATCCCCGCCAGCACCTTTTTGACACGCTGCACACTAGTCATTATGCGTTCCCTCCTTTACCGCGTACTCCAGGAGCTTCATAAAGTCCTTCATGCCCTGAAACCCCTTCTCGGAATAGTCCACCGAGAAGCCGGCCGTCAGGTTACCGGATTTGAAGATCTTGTTGGTGACCATGCTCTTGTGCGCCAGGGCTGCCAGGTTGAAGCGCCCGAGAAAGCTGTAACCCTTTTCATCACTCGGCTTTTCGATGTATTCAGTCTGATATTTGTTGATGTCGAAGGCTTCAATTTCCCGGCCCGAGAGTTTCTCACCCAGCGCCTTCCAGTCGTCGCAGGCGATGAGCTGCCGCTTCTCGATGATCGCGCGGATTTCGCGCTCCCAGGGGGCGACAGCTTCGGTATCGTACTGCTCCGTCTCAAAGTCGGGGTAAACGCCGCGCAGATATTTCATCGCGTACACCATCTGGCAGAAGGCGCAATAATAGTCGTGGGGATTGTCCTTGACGATCTCCTCGTATTCGCCCCAGGCGGGCAGATATTTGTAGCGCATGAAGCTGTAGTCCGGCAGATGCCCCGCCCGGCCGTGGCCGAGGTTCATGATGGAGCTCTCGCTGCCCTGGAAGATGCTGTTGTTGTAGACGCCCGCCTCAAGATCATCGGTACCGCCGGGACTGTGGCGGAAGGTGACGGGCCGCTGCGAACCGTCGGGGAGAAGCTCGTAGAAATAGCTGTTGGTGTTGTTGATGACGAGCGACGGCGTCCCGGCAAAATAGCGGTGGGCCCAGGTGTCGGCCAGCACGTGCATGGCGATGCCGACAGCCTGCAGGCTGCCGCCCTTCGCGAGCTTCACCGTGTCGACGAGCAGACTGCCGTTCGGATTGCAGATCAGGCGGTACTTATACTTGTAAACGCGGGCGGCCTTTTTCACCGGTGCGTACAGATCGCCGGGCAGAAAGTGGAAGGAAGCCCAGATGCGCGTGATATCCTGCAGCCCCACCAGGTCCGTGCGCGCGTTCATCATCTCAAGCTGAAGCTGGGTCGTGGCGGCGGAGAGGGGAGCCTTGAGCTTTGAAAGCAGGGTCCTGGTGCAGCAGTCTACAAACTGGGCGCTGTAGGCGATGTCCAGACTCTCCTCATGAGTATAGCCCGCGAGAAAGGCCGCGCAGTAGGTCGCATAGTAGTGAAAATCCATCTGCATGGCTCAGCCCTCCGTCCGCTTTTCCAGTTTCCTGACACGCACGACCGTGTACAAAAGCTCTGCCAATACGCCCATGTTGCAAAACTCCACAAAAGCGGAGACAAAGTAATCCATCTCAGACTGGTTTTCCATGCGCGTACTCTCGCGGCCCATGACCATAAACAGGCACGACAGCACGCTCACCGCAAGCATGAGGGAGAGAACGATCATGTACAAAAGCCCCTTCTTTTTTCCCATGCCCATGGAGCGCGCACCCATGCCGACATAGGCGCGCAGCAGCAGATCGATCAGCATGAAGAAGGTAAACAGGACGTAAAAGATGATCATGACAGCGTACTGTTCCTGTTCCGCGATATCGTCAAAGACAACGGGATTGACCCACAGATAGAGATAGGATTTCAGAATGCTCCACACACCGAAAGCGAAGACACCCGATCCGAGCGTCATCAGCGAGATCCTGAGACGCCTCAATTCCTTTTCCATGGAAGTCACTCCTCCGATACACAGTTGGATGTCTGCATTATAGCACAATCAGATTCCTGAAAAAAGACAAAATCACGTTTTTTCCGGGGTGAAGCGGATATACAAGCGGGCTGCGGTGTGTTATAATGATCATCGCATGGCGAAATCAATCGAGAATTCGATTGATTTCGCTGTCAAACGACAAGTTTGACAGCGAATGATTCTAATAATCATTCGCGCGATGCTCATTGCAATGAATATACGGCGCAGCAGCCCCGCTGCCGCGCTGAGCAGCAAAGCTGCTCGGCGGAACGCCTTGCGGCGTTTCGCCATTATATAAGGCTGAAGGAATGCAGAGATTTTCATTTTCTTCACATATCCTTTAAGTGAAATTTCAGCGTTTACGCTTATCCTTCAATGCAGCAAGCGAAAAGCGAGGACACAATCATGGACATCCATTACCGCCATGAGTGGAAGCATGAGATCAGTTATGCGGATCTTCTGGCCATCCGGCAGCGCCTGCGCGCGGTGGCCGAGTGCGATCCCCATGCCGAAAACGGCAGGTATCTGATCCGCAGCCTCTACTTTGACAATCTCAGCGACAAGGCGCTGCGGGAAAAGATCGACGGGGTAAACCTGCGCGAGAAGTTCCGCATCCGCTATTATAACGGCGATCCCTCGGTTATCCACCTGGAAAAGAAGTCCAAACGCGCGGGGCTCGGCACCAAGTACAGCGCGGAGCTGACAAAGGACGAAGCGCAGAGCATCGTGGACGGGGAACTCGACTGGATGATGTCGAGCGGCAGACCCCTGGTGCAGGAGCTCTACTGCAAGATGCGTTATCAGGGACTCAGGCCGAAGACCATCGTCGACTACACGCGCGAGCCCTTCATCTACCGGCCCGGCAACGTGCGCGTCACCTTTGACTACGATATTCGCACGGGGCTTTCCTGCACGGATTTTCTGAATCCCGACTGCGTGACCATTCCCGCGGGAGACGCGCCCATCCTTCTGGAAGTAAAGTGGGACGCGTTTCTCCCCTCCGTGATCCGCGACGCCGTGCAGACCCCCGGCCGCCGCGTGGAGGCATTTTCAAAGTATGCCCAGTGCAGAATATACGGCTGATATTAACATTTTTAAGGAGCAAACAAAATGACCTTCAATGACATTTTCAAATCCAGCTTTCTGGAGAACGTGAACGCGGTGAGCGTTCTTGACATGGTGCTGGCGCTGGTGCTTGCCTTCGGCGTGGGCCTGTTCATCTTCTTCGTGTATAAAAAGACCTACGCGGGTGTGATGTATTCCTCCGGCTTCGGCGTGACGCTGGTGGCGCTGACCATGATCACGACGCTTGTGATCCTCGCCGTCACGTCAAACATTGTGCTTTCCCTCGGCATGGTGGGCGCGCTGAGCATCGTCCGTTTCCGCACGGCCATCAAGGAGCCGCTTGACATTGCCTTCCTCTTCTGGGCTATTGCTGCCGGCATTGTGCTGGCCGCAGGACTCATCCCGCTGGCAGTGTTCGGCAGCGTGTTCATCGGCGTCATCCTGCTCATCTTCGCAAACCGCAAGAGCATGACCCAGCCCTTCATCGTCGTCATCGACTGTGACGGCCATGACAGCGAGAAAAAAGCGCTTGAGCTTCTGCGCCGGCACACGGTCAGATGCGCGGTCAAGAGCAAGACCGCCCGCAAGGGCGCGGTGGAGCTCAACTGCGAGATCCGCCTGCGCGGCGGCAACACAGACTTCGTTAATGCGCTTTCCGAACTGGAGGGCGTCACGAGCGCGGTCCTCGTCAGCTATAACGGCGACTATATGGGCTGAGGAGGGGAGAGATGTCAACGCATAGGCACATTGATCTGATCTGCGTTGCCGTCCTTGTCTGTACGCTTCTGCTCACCATTCTGTTCGTAAACGGCGAACGCTTCGGCTTGCGGCCGATCGTGGACGGGGACGCGGAGAGCAGCAGCGATTCCGCCTTCTTCACCAGAAACGACCGCGACGGGAACTGGAGTACGGCCGGCGCCGCGCGCATCACGCTCTCCGGGAACAGCGCCTCGGTCTCCGGCGGCGGGGCCTACGTCTATGACGGAAATGTGGTCATCGCCCAGGCCGGACGCTATGTGCTCTCCGGCACGCTCACGGACGGCAGCATTATCGTCAGCGCCGACAGCAGCGCCAAGGTCTGGATCCTGCTCAACGGGGTGGATATCAGCTGTTCTGACGACGCGTGCCTGCGCGTAGAGCAGGCGGAGAAGGTCTTCCTGACCCTCGCGGACGGGACCCAGAACAGCATGACGAGCGGCGCGGCGTATTCCGAAGCGGCCCTGGCCGACAACACCGGCGGCGTGATCTTCAGCCATGACGACCTCACCATCAACGGCAGCGGCAGCCTCACGCTCACGGCGGCTTACAAGCATGGCATTGACGTCAACGACGAGCTGACCATCACCGGCGGCAGCATCACCATCGACGCGCCCCAGGACGGCATCCACGTCAATGACGGCTTGAACATCGAGGAGGCTTCCCTCAAAATCCGCGCGGGGGACGAGGGCCTGAACCTCCAGGGGCCAGACACGCTCCTGTACATTGCCTCCGGCAGCTTTGACATTGACAGCACCGGCGCCGCCGTCAAGGGCGCGGCTGATCTGCTCATCGAAGGCGGCAGCTTTGAACTCCGCACGGACGCGGACGGCATCCACAGCGGCGGCGGCATCACGCTCACGGGCGGCGCGCTCACGATCCGCGCGGCGGACGACGGCATCCATGCCGACAGCAGCGTCGCCATCACCGGCGGCAGCATCCTCATCAGCGAGTGTTATGAGGGCATCGAGGCCCTGACCATTGATATCTCCGGCGGCGAGATCGAACTCTATCCCACCGACGACGGCCTGAATGCCAACGGCGGCTTCGCGGGCTTCGGACCCGGCATGTTCGGCCCTCTCGGCGACACGGTCGACGACACAGCGGCCCAGACACTGACCACCGAAACCTGGATCCACATCACCGGCGGCAGCCTCACAATCGTTAATGCGACGGCCCGCGATGCCGACGGCATCGACTCCAACGCAGATATCGTCATCTCGGGCGGCGTCATCCGCGTCAGCCTCACCTCCTCCGGCGGCAACAACGCCATCGACTACGCCAGCGAAAACGGCGGAAGCTGTGTGATCACGGGCGGCGAGCTGATCGCCTGCGGCAGCTCTGCCATGGCGGAGCGCTTCAGCGACGCCTCCACCCAGTGCGTGGCGCTCTATAACCTCGGCTACAGCGCGGAGGCTGGCACTGAAGTGCGCGTCCTGGACGGCGCGGGCAGGGAGATCCTCAGCTATGCGGCGCCCTGTGACTTCAGCTCCGTGTCTCTCAGCTCCCCGGCCTTCAAGCTCGGCGAGACTTACACGGTCGTCGTCGGGGACGAGGCAGGAGAGATCACCTTTGATTCTGTTTCCATAAGCTCCGGCAGCGCAGGCGGCTTCGGCGGTTTCGGCGGCATGGGCGGCAGAGGCCGGCAGCAGTGGCAGAATGCCGACGGCGCAGAGGGCGCCACAGACTCCGAGCGCCCCAACCATATGGGCGGCTGGGGCGTCCAGCCCGGCAATACGGACAGCGCCATGCCGATCCCGCCGGGAACTGATGGGGAGATGCCGGACTTCTCCAATATGCCGGCTCCGCCGGACATGGACGGGATGCGCCCCGATGCAGGCGGCGCGGTACCCGATTTCAGCGGCCAGACGCCCGATCCATCCTCTATGCCCCAGGGCATGGGCGGCGGTCACATGCGCCGTGAGGGCATGCCCGACGCGATGCAGAACGCGGCGGAGGAGGCGGCAGAGCTTGCCATCGAAGAAGCACTCCCGACCGGCCCTCAGCCCGTCGGTATGCATACATGGATCATGCTCGCGGCCTGCGCGCTGGCCCTGGCGCTCGGCGTCCTGATCGCGGCAAAGTACAGACAATAAGAAAAACACAGCGGACTCGCATCAAAACAAATCCGCTGTGTTCTTTTTGCGTTATGGAGATTATTCCGCGTCCTCTTCGTCTTCTCCGGGCTTTTCGCAGGCGGTCAGGTAGAAGCGGTACACGATGACGGCGATGACGATGCAGCACACGGCCATGCCGCTGTAGCAGCTCAGATACCGGTCGCCGTAGCGCTGGACCAGATACTCGGTCGCGCCGACGCCGAGCAGGAAGATCAGCCAGACGATCCACAGCAGCCAGTGCCAGAAATGCATTCCGTTCGCAAGAATGGAGAGGCGGCTGTAGTGGATGAGCAGCAGGAGGATGCACACGGCGGCGATGATCTGCACGATGCTCACAAAGCCGTTGATGGGCAGAAAGCTTGAGTCATAGCGGGTGGAGTCCATGATCAGCTCGGAGGCGGAGTATAGCAGGAGAAGCATGTTGACAGTGTTGCCCTCGCTGCGGCCCGCCTTCATGGGGATCCGGCGGCGCTTCAAGAAGAATTTCAGCAGCATCAGGCAGAACAGCAGCATCAGCAGAAAGTGCGCGAAGAAGGTGGCAAAGCGGTACTCGGTAGCGCCGGCGGAATTGGTGATCCCCGCGGCGAGGGGCAGATGCTGCAAAACCCCGGTAGTCACGGCAATCTTGCTGCGGCAGGCGGACGAGAACAGGGCGCTGAGACGAATGAACGCGACCGCAAGGGCCATGCCGGGGGCGGCAGCGTCCAGGAGCTTTGCGGTGTCGCCGTCATCGAGCTTCGCGGCGATCCAGGCGGCAAGCCACACGCCGGGGATCGCGGCGGGCAGGACGTAGCTGCCGGCGGTATAATCCGTCACCGCCGTGAAAAAGCCTGCGTACTGCTCCTGATGGCAGTACCAGTGCAGGATCCTGCACAGCGGAACCGAGAACAAAAGCGCGAGCGGGAAGAAGAGCATCATCGAGACGATGCGGCCGCGGTTTGTGACCTGCAGGGAAAGGCTCATCAGCAGCGCCGCGAGCAGCCCGACGGTGATGATAATGGCGCTCCAGTAAAAGACGGTGCTGTCGTAATATACGGCTATGGGATTCATCGACGCACCTCCTCGGGAATGGCGGTTGCAAAGTAGATGATATCGCTCACGGCACGCTCCACGCCGAAGTCCACGTGGTTGATGGGACCGCCCATCATGATAATCTCGGCTGTCTGGCCGCCGTCGAGGGTGTAGGCCTTCCAGACGTTCTTGGAGTAGATGATGCGCGCCAGCTCATTGATGGTGGCGCGGGGGCGGGCGTCGGGCGTGTGGTTGATGGTCATGAGCAGATAATGCAGCTCATCGGTCATGGCGATGCAGGAGCGGGAGTACTCGGTGTTGACCTCGCCGATGGGATAGCCGGAGCAGTACTGCAGCTCCCCGTTATCCACCAGCACCGGACCGAAGGCCACGGCAAAGAGCACGTCGTTTGCCTCGATGAAGCGCTCGGCCTCGCCCTCGCCCATGAGCTCACCCGCGCGGGTGAAGATCATGTCGCCGGAGGCGGTGAAGAAACAGGAGTCCACCTGAGCGGGGTTGTTGCGGTAGAGCTTGCGCTGATAGACGGTGATACCCAGATCGCGGAAGGCGTAGAAGTCACCGTTCATGGCGACCACCGCGTTGGAAGCGTTGGCCATGTCGGAGGCATAGAGCTGGACGCTCGAACTGTAGCTGTCCTCGGCAAGCTTGCGCCTGAGCTGCGAGCCGTGGGCCACCTTCACCTCGGCGAAGGTGCAGCAGCGCTGCTCGATGTATTCCTTCCACGCGATGACAAGAATGGTGTCGTCATAGTAGTAGCGGATCGGCTCGTCCGGTACAAAGTCCGCCGTGGGATCGAAGGTCATCTTCTGCCCGTCCAGGAGGAGCGCGGCCTTGTCGATGAGGGCGGTGATGTCGGCGGGATCATAGGTGGTGCCGAAGCCGTTGGGATCGGGTGCGGGCGCGACGGTGGCGCTCTCCTGCAGGGTGTAGACTTTTTTGATGTAGGTCAGGTCACCCAGCGCGTCGGCAGCGGCGTTGTTGACATACACGTCCAGCTTGTCCGAAAGGCGCAGCTTCGTGTCGGAGGCGGAAAAAGCGTTGAGCGTACCGGAGGCCGGATGCAGATACATAAGGGCCCAGCCCAGCAGAATCAGCGTGAAGGCCAGGAACACCAGCGTCAGCAGTGCGCGCAGGATCCAGGGTATGCGCTTTTTGGCATACACGCGCGGCGGCTTCGGGGCCTTCTTCGGCTTTTCCTCCGCCGCTTCGTCGGGCGCATCCGATACGGCCTGTTCTTTCTTCGGCTTTCTGCCGAAGCGGCGCTTTTTCTTCGGCGCGTCTTCCTCCTGCTCCTCGGCAGAGGGCTCTTCCGCGTCTTCCTTTGCCTTGGTGAAGCGGGACTTCTGAGCGGCTTTGCGCTCGTCCTCCTCCTCGCGGGCATAGATGGGCGGCAGATCGTAGCGCATGGTGGCTTCGCTGCTGACAGGGGCGAAGAGGACATCCTCCCCGGGGGCCGGATCGGCTGTCGTGCTGTACTCCGCCTCGGGCGCCATGCTCACGGGCTCATCCTGTATGGGCGTCTCTTCCGCCTCGTCCACGCCTCGAAACTCGGCGAGGATGGCGTCAAGATCGCTGAAATCGTAATTGTCTTTACTCATGCTCTGTCTCCATCAATATCCGATCCCACCGGCAAGGGCGCGCAGCAGCGCGGGACTTGCAAGAATCTGCCAGCGGCCGCCGGTATAGGCCAGGGAAAGATCGAACTGCGTCTCGGCGTAGTAGGCGGGGGCATCCTGCAGCACCACGTTCAGCGCCGCCAGATACGCCTCGTTTGCCACCTCCGGCCGGTAGCGGCGGTTTTCATCATAGACCTCGCTGACGCTGCGGTTCTGCACGATGGCCTCGGCCTGATGCTGGGTTTCCTCCGCCACAGCCTCTTCGAGCCGCGCCAGGTCCAGGTACGTAAAGCGCACCGGCTGCACGGCCTCCAGCTTGTCGGTGCGGACCTCGCCCGCGAGAGAGTAGGAAAAGCTCTCATGCAGGGCCTGCTGGACCCGCTGTCCCGCGGGGGAGGAGGGCGTCTCGGAAAGGCCGAGATCGGAGTAGTCGCGCAGCTCCGTGTAGGCGGCGGGGTAATTGCCCTCACAGACAGCGTCGAGGAAGCGGGTGACACTCGCGGCGGGGTCGCCGCTGGGTTTTGCGTACACGGTGCCGATGTAGATCCCGGCTGCCGCGAGCAGCATTCCGGCGGCGCTCAGGATCAGAGCCAGGAACAGCCCCGTAAAGCGCGCGCGGTATTTGACGCACAGCACAATGATGATAATAAGTCCCACCAGCAGGAACGCACCTACAGAAACGGCGGGCACGATCCAGGGCAGCTGCACCCGGTCAGGCGCGGCGGCTGCGGCAGGTGTGGGGACGGGCGTCGCCGCGGGGACCGGCGTAACCGGGGCGGAAGCGGGCGTCGGCTCCGGCGTGGGGGAGGGCTTGTTTGCCAGCTTTTCGGTGTATTCGCACATGGCGGTGCACCAGGCGCTCAAAAACTCCTCGGAGGTGGAGCCGCCGCGGGAGAAGACCACGATGGCGATGGGCTGCGTGGTGTAGCAGATGGCGCAGTCATTGAGGATGAGGTCCTCCGAGATCCAGCCGGGCTTGTGCGCAATGCGGAAGCGCGGCTCATTGGTCTTGAAGAAGCGGTCGGTCATGGCCTTCTGCATGGTTTCGATGATGCCGGGGAAGCGCTCCGGCTCACGGTACAGCAGATCCAGGCAGTTGATGAACTCCCGCGGGGTGTACATGTTGTACATCGTCTGCTCCATGCGCTCCGAGCCCGGCTCGACCCCGTAGTAGGGCGCAGTGTCGACGCGGAACTGATTGTAGCCGCCGAGGAAGGTATCGCAGAGGAAATAGGCCTGCTCGTTGCTGGAATCGATCAGGATATCGTTCATCACCGTCTGGAAGCTGAAATACTGCTCATAGACGCTCCAGTCGATGCTGCCGTTGTTGAGCTGCTCGGTGGCGTACATGCACAGGGGCACCTTGAACATGCTTGCGGCCACGGCGTAATCATCGCCGTGGATGTAGTGCTCCTCCCCGGTGACGAGGTTGCGGTAGCCCGCGTATATCTGGCTTTCTTCCACATTGTACTGCGCCAGCACCGCAGCGCTGACGGTATCCCAGTCGGGATCCCCGACTTCGGAAGCGAAGGCGGCGGCGCCCGTGCTCACGCACAGCAGCAGCGCAGAGAGCGCGGCGAATATCTTTTGAAATGCTTTCATGCAAACACTCCGATAATAAAAATCAATCGAATTATTTTATCATAATATAGGAATATTGCAAGTGCCGGAGCGAGAATTTCCTCTTATTTTCGACGGAAAAACGGCAGTTTCGACGCGGCGCGGGAGAGAGGCGAGGGCTTTTTCTCCGAAAGGCCGCGTTCTGCGTCGGAAAGCCCCATGAATTTCAGCACCGCGATCTGCGGCTCCGTGTCGGCGGTGATCGTGATGCGGTCGGTATCATAGTGGTGCACCATGCCGGGGGCGTAGTGCTTGGTCAGCTCCTCCACGTGCTCGAGCCGCCGGGGGCCCCGGTTCCCGTCCCGGTAGTGCATGGGGATGAGCACCTTGGGGAACAGCTCCTCCGCCAGCCGGAACACCTCCTGGGAGGGAAGGGCCGTGCAGGACCCGGCGGTGATCATCATGGCGTCAAGATCATAGAGCCTGCCCATCTGCTCGCCGGTGAGGGGCGCGCCGATGTCGCCCATGTGGGCCACGCGTATGCCGTCTGCCTCGATGAGGTGGATGAGGCAGCTGCCGCGCATGATGCCGCAGACCGTGTCGTGCCAGACCTCCATGGGCGTGACGGTAAAGGGGCAGTCGCTCTCGGGCCTGCCGGAGAGGATGACGCCCGGCGTGTAGTTGTGGCCGTAGCTGTCATGGCTGATGAGAAGCCTGTCCGCTTTCACGCCCGTGAGCTTCGGATAGCCGGGGATGTAGTCTGCGTTATAGGGGTCGATGACGAGCGTGTAGCCTTTATGGGTTATGGTAAAGCAGGCATGTCCCAGCCAGCGTATTTCCATGGTGCTTCCTCCAATAAAACGGACGGGTATCTCGATTGCAAACCAGAGTTTGCAATCGAATCCTATCCCTCCATGATATGCATTGCCCGAAGGTCGGGACTTTCAATATGACCTGCGATCTCAAAGGCGTGCGGCTCCAGATAGTCCCAGGAGCCGTGGGTCAGGTGCTGCGCCTTGAGTTCCTTCACAACGGCGGCGCAGATGTCCTCAATCACCGCGGACTTGAGGATGCGGCCCTGCTCGTCGTTATCTGCGGTGAGCAGAAATTCCAGCGCGTCCTTCATCCCGGCGAGGGTTTCGAGATTCTCCATTCCCCGGAGCTGCCACTTGTAATAGGGCATGTGGCGGCGGTTGAGAAGATAGATCGCCTCACAGGCATTGTTCACAAACTCCGTCATTGCGAGCATCGCGGCGCCGAGTTCCCCGTGCCGCACGCAGCGGGGGTAGTTATACTGCCCGGCCTGGGCCATGGTGATCACGCGCGCCGCCAGCTTCTTGAGGCGTACATCCTCCGGCATGCCGTGCAGGAGCGTTTCGCGGATGGAGGAAAACAGTCCCTGATCATCCCGGAAGACGGCCCCGTTGGTGGACTCCGCCAGCGCGTGGGAGGGCAGATTCAGCCACTGCATATCGTTTTCGGGCGCGCCCGCGCAGCCGGTATAGCGGCTGTAAAAGTCGCTGATGCGACGCACGCCCCGGCTCGTCTCACTCAGGGCGCTGCGCTCTTTGGCCTTCTGAAACGGAAGGGCACGGTAGGCGCGGGCAAGCTGCACGCCGATGGCACGGTCGGTCTCGTCGTCCACCCAGAGACAGAAGCCCTCGGGAAAGTCGTGGTCGCGCGAGAGCTCATCGTCAAAGCCGAAGCACTCCGACCCGTGACCGACTAGGCCCGCGGCGATGCGCCCGGCCCAGTTCGGGAAAAGCCGCTCGATCATGTCGACGCCATAGCGCTCGTAGAGCTTTCTGGCTTCCTCAAGTCCCTGCATAGATCTTCTCCGCCCTTTCCCTGAGCTCCTTCGCATAGAGGAAGTAGCCGTAATAATCAAACGTGGGCGCACACTTGGAGATGGTGAAGGCGTGGTAGCCGTCGCGGGGAAGGTCCGGGGCGCTGAGGCAGTCCCAGGCCATCTCCAGACAGTCGCCGATGCGCTCATCCTCCAGATCGCGCTTTCCGTACATCTCTGCCAGATTGCACCAGGTCACGGCGCTGTCGTTTTCCGGGTGCACGGTCTGCTCAATGGTCTTGAGCGCCAGCATGAAAAAGCGCTCGGCACTCTCCACATCGTCAATGTCGTCATAACTCAGGGCCATGTTGTTATACAGGCCCGCAAAGCGGTAGTCCGCGGGGTCAAGATTGTCGGCATAGACCCGGGCAACGTGCGTGAAGATGGGGATGGACTCAGCGGCATGGCCGAAGGCTTTGAGGGTCGTGGCTGCGTTTAAGAGGATCGTCGCGCCCGAGACGGTGCGGCCCATGTGATGGACGCGGATGATCTCAAGGGCGTGACTGACCGCGTTCAAAGCCTTCGCCGCCTCCTGCGTGCGGCGGTACTGGCCCAAAAGCTCGCTTGTGATGCTCAATTCCGCGCGCCAGTCCCCGCCCCGCTTCGACGTTTCCAGCGCCTGCTCCAGCAGATCACGGGCGTCATGCTCCCGGCCCTGACTGCACAGAGCGTCGAAGCTTTCGATGAGCCGCGGCACATCCACCGCCTGCGGGCAGGGCTCGGCGTCCGGTGTGCCGGTATACTGGGTGGTATCAAAAATACAGCAAATATCGTTGTGATCCATAAAAGCTCACCCTTCCTGTCCGGGAACGTAATAATCAAGCTGCTTGTTATATGCCGTGAGAAATCGACCGCTGTGGTCAGCGGTGTGCTCAAACAGCACCCACTGCTCGGCGTCCTCTCCGTAGTGCGGCGCGGCGTTTGCGATCCGGCATTCGACCGTGACGCCGTTATCCAGTGTAATGGTAAGATCACCCAACGCGTTGACCGCTGCAGACAGCACCCGCCCGCCGACGATACGCTCCCGGTGCGTGGTCATGTTGAAGTTCTCGTCGTTGTGCATGGAGTCAATCCCGTCCCAGGACTGATAGTCGGGGGTAGTGATGAGTATTTCATCATCCGCAACCACGCGGGAAAAGCCCGCTGCATGCAGCACAAGATCCTCTTCAAAGACAAATTCCAGCAGATCCGCCTCACAGCCGAGATATTCAAGATTTTTCCCTACAAGCAGACTGACAAAATCAATAATATCCTGACGCATAGTTTCCCTCCAAATCAGTGGGAAAACCTCCCTGTATGGTCATTGCGAACCAGTGACCGACGTCACTGGTGTGGCAATCCGTACTCCCAGCGGCTGATTTACCGTTTGCAAAACCGAAGTGCCTCCGGCGGGCGGATTGCCACGCCAGTGTGCGCACTGGCTCGCAATGACGGGAGAAGTTCACAATATGATACTCATATTATACCACATTCTCATGAGCCCGCCAACAGCGACTTGCAAGAAACGCGCCGAATGGGTATAATAATAAAAAAAGTTTTCGGAGGCCTCTATGAGCAATCGACTGATAAACGAAAAATCCCCCTATCTGCGCCAGCACGCGGAAAACCCCGTCGACTGGTACCCCTGGGGTGAAGAGGCATTTGAGAAGGCGCGGCGGGAGGACAAGCCCGTCTTCCTCTCCATCGGCTACTCCACGTGCCACTGGTGCCATGTGATGGCCCACGAGTCCTTCGAGGACAAAAGCGTTGCCGAAATCCTGAACAAATACTATGTTCCCGTCAAGGTCGACCGTGAGGAGCGGCCCGACGTGGACAGCGTCTATATGCAGGCCTGCGTCGCGGCAAACGGCAGCGGCGGCTGGCCCCTGACCGCGATCCTCACCCCGGAGCAGGAGCCCTTCTTCATCGGCACCTACTTTCCGAAGGAAAACCGCAGCGGACGCATGGGCCTGCGCTTCATCCTCTCCGCCATCGCGGAGAAATGGGGCAACGACCGGGACGAGCTTCTGCATACCGCAAGCGAGATGACCGCCTGGCTGCAGCAGGAGGCACCGGCGGGGGAGAGCGTAGGCGACCTGCCGCAGAAGGCCATGGAGCAGCTCATGAGCTCCTACGACCAGGAGTACGGCGGCTTCGGCTGGTCCACCAAGTTCCCGTCGCCCCACAATCTGCTGTTTCTGATGGAATATGCGCTGCTCAAAAACGACCGCAAACCCCGCGAGGCTGTGGAAAACACCCTGCGGCAGATGTACAAGGGCGGCATCTATGACCACTTCGGCGGCGGCTTCTGCCGCTATTCCACCGACCGCGAATGGCTCAAGCCCCACTTTGAAAAGACCCTCTACGACAACGCCCTGCTGGCTCTGACGTATACCGAGGCGTGGCAGGAGGGGCATATGGCCCTCTGGCGCGAGGTTGCCGAGCAGACGCTCGACTACTGCCTGCGGGAGCTCAAGGCACCGGAAGGCGGCTTTTACAGCGGCCAGGACGCGGACAGCGGGGGACAGGAGGGGGCCTACTACCTCTTCACACCGGAGGAGATTGCACACGTTCTCGGCGCGGAAGCGGGCAAACACTTCTGCGAGTGCTATGACATTACCCAAGAGGGCAACTTCCAGGGCAAAAGCATCCCGAACCTGCTGCTCAATAACCGCTGGAACTTCCTGCCCGAAGGCTACGATGAGTACCGCGAAAAACTGCGCGAGTACCGGGCCGGGCGCATGCCGCTCTTTACCGACAGCAAGATTCTCACGGGCTGGAACGGCCTGATGCTCATGGCCCTCTCCCGCTCAGCGAATGCCTTCGGCGACCGGCGCTATCTCCTGGAGGCGCAGGAGCTGGCGGCCTTTATCCTGCATAACATGCACGAGGGCGGCAGACTCAGGGCCCGGCTCTGCGATGGGGAGCTGCGCTTTGACGCAAGCCTCAGCGATCACGCCTTCTGCGCTCTCGGCCTTCTGGAACTCTACAGCGCGGACTTTGATCCGCGGCACCTGCTGGACGCCGAAGCCCTTGCCGGGGAGCTTGACCGCTTTGCCGATCCGCGGGGTGGATTCTTTGACACCCCGGCCGACGGCGAAAAGCTCATCCTCCGCCCGAAGGAGACCCAGGACGGGGCCCTGCCCTGCGGCAACAGCGCCTGCGCGGTCCTGTTCGACCGCCTCTTCCGCCTGACGGCGGAGGAGAAATGGCGCGCGGCGCTGGACGGGCAGCTTGCTTTCCTGAAAGCCGCCGCCGGACAATACCCGGCTTCGAATGTCTACGGCCTCACGGCGCTGATGCTCTCCGAAGGGCCGGGGCGCGAGACCGTCGCCGTACTGCCGGACGAGCGGCACCCGGATGAGCTCAAGGCGATTCTGCGCAGGTGGTCGCCGGAGATGGCGGTGCTGGTCAAGACGCCCGCAAACGCGGAGACGCTCTCGGCGGCCGCGCCCTTCACCGCCTCCATGGAGGTAAAAAACGGCAAACCCACCTACTATGTCTGCACCGACGGGGCCTGCGCCCTGCCGGTGAACCTGTGAGCGGGGGTGAACATAGAATGAAGCGGACTCTTGCCCTGGTGCTGGCCCTGTGCATGCTGCTGTGCCTGACCGGCTGCAAACGGAAAAACAAACAGGAGACGGCGCCCGCCGCTCCCGCGGTCCCGACACCGACTCCCAATGAGGTCTTTGAGGTCAAGCTGAGCCTCGATAATCTCTTTACCTATTTCGACTACAAGGAATACCGCGCCGATGTGCGCGACGAAAATTCCAGCGAGATCGATTCCTCCACCATTGCCTACGGCCTGCAGCTCAAGCCGCAGTTCACCGCCGCAAACGACCTGGAACACAAGGACACCATGCTCCTGCGCTTTGAGGCGGACGGCGTGGTGATGAGCGGGGATTTCCAGATCAACTTCACCGATCTCAGCTACACCGGCTATGCCGACACCAACGAGCGCGTGCACGTCAGCGAGACGCTGCACTTCTGGCCCAAGGGCGACCGCACCACCACCTGGGCCTTCGGAAACTATTCAAGCAGCAACATCATGTTCTTTGACAGCTTCCGCGTCACCCAGGTCACCGGCAGCGTTTTTCTCAAAATGGCGGACCTCAGCGCCACCCCGACGCCGACCTTTATTCCCGTCCCGGCGGGATAAAGCTTGACAGACGGGCTGTCTTCGACTATAGTATACACGTTTTTGCGCGTGCAAAAAACAGACTGAAAAGCATAAAACTGGTGGTGAAAATCTTGCAGAATGACGCAAGAATCAAAGAAAAACTTGCTTACATTTGCAGACAGTTTCGTTTGCCCGGGGATCTGATCCTCTACAGGTTCATCCCCAACGGCCATATCAACACAGCTTATTATGTGGCACTCTATGACGGGAAGGAAGTACGGCAGTTCCTCGTGCAGAAGGTCAACTGGTATGTCTTCCGCGATCCCGTCAGCATGATGCACAACATCGATCTCATCACGCAGCACATCATGCGTAAAGAGCGCACCCTTGAGCGCCGCCGCAGACTCCACTTCCATCACACCGCTGCGGGAAACAATTACCTCATCCTGCGCGAGAATCCGGACGGCAGCTATTCCTCATCCGACACCCTCAACACCGACGACGAAAACGAGACGGCGGAATTCTGGCGGCTGTATAACTTTATCGAAAACTCCGTCTCCTTTGAGACGGCCGAGGGCAAGGCCGAGGTGCTGCGCATGTCGGGCAAGGCCTTCGGCAAGTTCAACCGTCAGCTCCAGGACTTTGACGCAAGTCAGCTTGTGGAATCCATCCCGCACTTCCATGACACGGTCTTCCGCATGAATACCTTCTTCGGCGTCGTGGCGGAGGATCCGCTTGACCGGGCAAAGAACGCATCGCGGGAGATCGAGACCATCCGGGAATACCGCGATTTTGCCGGTACCCTCTGCCGTCAGATCGACGCGGGCGAGCTTCCCATCCGTGTCACCCACAACGACACCAAGACCAACAACATCCTCTTTGACCGCGACACTCTCGACCCGCTGGTCATCATCGACCTCGATACCTGCATGCCCGGCCTTGCCTGCTACGACTTCGGCGACACCATCCGCTTTGCCGCCTGCACGGCGGAGGAGGATGAGCCGGACGAAGAAAAGATGAAGCTCGACCTCAGGCTCTTCCGGGCCTACGCGGAGGGCTATCTCCCCCAGATGGGCGACGTGCTTTCGGAGGCGGAGCTCAAATCTCTCGCCACCGGCGCCGCCGTCATCACGCTGGAGCTTGCCTCCCGCTTCCTGGGCGATTATCTCATCGGCGACAAGTATTTCCGCATCGACTACCCCGATCACAACCTTGTGCGCGCCAGAGCCCAGCTTGCGCTGTTTCGCGACATGATGCTGCACATGGACGACATGCAGGCCATCATCGCCGACTGCTGCAAATAAAAACAATTCCCTGACAGAGAGCCGCTGTGCCCACTGCCAGGGAATTTTTATAAAACAAATCCGGCCTGCTCCATTTCGAGCAGTCTGCATTTTTTGTCCACGCCGCCCGCGTAGCCCGTGAGACTGCCGTCCGCGCCCACGACGCGGTGGCAGGGGATGATGAGGGAGATGGGGTTATGTCCCACCGCGCCGCCGATTGCCTGACAGGAGCGGCAGCCGAGCGCCTTCGCGATCTCCCCGTAGGTCATGGTATGTCCGTAGGGGATCGTGAGCAGTACGTCCCAGACACGGCGCCGGAAACTCGTGCCGCGCGGGGAAAGCTTCGGCGTGAAATCCGGCGCGATCCCGGCAAAATAGAGATCGAGCCACTTTGCCGTCTCATCAAAGATCGGCAGCGCCTTTTCCGCGTACTCCGCGTCCAGCGTGTCGGCATAGTATTTCTGCCCGTCGAACCACAGCCCGGTCAGGGCCTCCCCGTCGCTCGCCAGGGTAATGCCGCCGAGCGGGGAATCAACATGAAATGTATAGTCCATACAGCCCTCCGTTACGGCCTGTTCTCCATGCCCCAGTCGCAGAGCTTGTCCAGCACTTCCATCAGCGAGTGCCCGCGCTCTGTGAGCCGGTACTCCACCTTGGGCGGGATCTGCGGATAGACTGTGCGGGAGATGAGCCCGTCGGCCTCCAGCTCCCTGAGATTCCGGCTGAGCGTCTTGTCGGTCACCCGTTTCAAGTAGCGCTGCATTTCATTGAAGCGCACCGGCTCATACTCCATGAGGCAGTAGAGGATGACGGGCTTGTATTTGCCGGAAATCAGCGAGAGAGTGTAGCTGTAACCGGTAGTGCTGAAATCCGCGTCCTGAATGCTTTTCGCGTCCATTGCTTTCCTCCGGGATAGTATCTGTCGTTAAAGTGGGTACTTGTATGTCTGATGGGCTTATGCTATCATACCCACAGACAAAATGCAATACTGTATGGAAAGGAAGCAAACCCATGAAAAAAGATCTCGGCGTTCAGCCTTATCTCTTCCCCATGCCGACTTACATGATCGGCACCTACAATGAGGACGACTCCGTCGACGTGATGATGATGGCCTGGGGCGGCATCTGCGACATGAAGATGGTGGCTCTCAACCTCGAAGAGGACCACAAGACGGTCGCAAACCTCAAAGAGCGCATGGCTTTCACCCTCGCCGTCCCCGGTACCGATACCCTGGTGGAGTCGGATTACCTCGGCCTCGTCTCGGCCAACAAGGACCCGCGCAAGTTTGAGCACACCGGCCTGCACGCGTACAAGAGCGCGAATGTGGACGCGCCCGTCATCGAGGAATATCCCCTGACACTCGAGTGCAGGGTCGTCGAGATCCAGCAGCAGCCCTATGGTCTGCGCGTGCTGGGCGAGATCGTGAACGTTCTGGCGGATGAAAAGGTGCTGGACGAAAAGGGCAAGGTCGACGCCGGCGCCCTGCACGCCTTCACCTTCGACCAGATGCGCAGCGGCTACTACGCCGTGGGCGAGAAGATCGGCATGGCCTGGAACGCCGGCGCCCCGATCGTGAAAAAGAGCAGAGAGGAGTAAATCAAAAAAAGGACGCTGCCAACGGGCAGCGTCCTTTTTGATCGTCTTTATTCCGTCTCGTCCGTCACGCGGCTTCTGAGACCCATCACGCTCGAGATGGGCAGCGAGAAGCAGACTCCGCGCGCCTCCGTCTCGGGGCCGGCTGTGGCGATGACCGCCTTCATGACGGCGGCTTTTTCGCTCTTGTGGGCGACGATATAGACCATGTCCTTCTCGTCCGCAAAGCGCATGTTGAAAAACTTTTCCCCGCGCATGTTGCTGGTGCCCTTGGCGTGCAGGACGGTGCCGCCGCCTGCTCCGGCGTCCCGCGCGGCGTCCATGACCGTGTCGGCAAAGCCCGCGTTGATGACCACCACGATCAGCTCATATTCAAAATCCATCGACGGTACGCCTCCTGTCATTTCACTGTCGGTCAGATAAGATAGGGTCTGCCTCCCGGCCACGGCCTTGACCGGGATTGCGGCGAGGATGCCGTTGCCGGGGATATCCAGATACAAAAACTTCCGCGCCATCTGAAAGATCATGCGCTGCTGGGCACCGGTGGCGATCGTCATGGCGATGCGCTTTTCGGTGCTGGCAAGCCCAAAGCGGGCGAGGATGTCGCTGCCCGCCGTGCCGGAAGCCGGCTGGCTGAGCCCGACGACGGCCCCGGCGCTGGTGAAGATGCCCTCAAGGCGGGGCTCCGTTTCGCGGTCCACTACTGCAAGCAGCTGATACAGTTCCATAGTCAGGCAATCTCCCACAACTCGATGATCTCGTCCCCGCCGCCGGCAAAGGTCTCGGGCGCCTTGCCGCGGGACTTGAGCACAAATACCGCCCCCATGCCCTGAACGGTGATCAGCGGCATCATCGCCACCATGGCGACCAAGCCGAAGGCGTCGCTCATAACATTGCCGCCCAGCGCGTTGGATGCGCCCATCGCAAAGAGCAGCATGAACGTCGCCGTCAGCGGACCGGAGGCCACGCCGCCGGAGTCGAAGGCGATGCCGGTAAAGGTGGGCGGGACGAAGAAGCTCAGCGCGAGCGCGACGGCGTAGCCCGGGATCACAAAGTACAGAATCGGAATGCCTGTCAGCACCCGCAGCATCGCAAGGGCGTTGCCGAACGAGACTGCCAGCGACAGGGCAAGCTCCATGGACTTCTCGCTTACCGCCCCGGCGGTCAGCTCCTCCACCTGCTTTGTGAGCACATGCACCGCGGGTTCGGCCCGGATGATGAACCAGCCCATCAGCATCGAAAGCGGGACCATGAGAACACGAGCGCGGCTTTCGGCAATCAGCGCGCCGAGGCATTCGCCCAGCGGGGAAAAGCCCACGTTTACCCCTGTGAGAAACAGCACGAGGCCCGCGTAGGTATACACGATGCCGATCATGATCTGCAGGAAGAGCTCGCGGTGCAGCCTCAGGCGCACAAGCTGAAACAGCAGAAAGAAAGCGAAGATCGGCAGCAGGGCTAGAGACACTTCCTTCACGTAGGCCGGGAAGGCGGCGAAGTAGCCCCCGCCCACGGAAAGCGTCGTGAGGTAGGCAGGGATGGGCGTTTCGGAGATCTTGCCCCCGGTCACATGGTAGAGAATGCTCAGCAGCATGACCGCGAGCACCGGGCCTACCGAGCACAGCGAAACGAGACCGAAGCTGTCCTCTTTGGCCTTCTCGTCGCTTCTGATCGCCGACACGCCGACACCCAGCGCCATGATGAACGGCACCGTCATCGGCCCCGTGGTGACGCCGCCCGCGTCAAAGGAAAGGGGCAGCATGTCCGGATCCAGAAAGAATGCGAGCGCGAACACCAGCGCGTAGAAGACAAGCAGCAGCGTGCGCAGCGACACGGCAAACAGCATGCGCAGCATGGCCAGCGCCAGAAACAGTCCGACGCCCACACCCACGGTCAGCAGGAGGGTGGTTTTTGGGATGCTCTGCACGTTCGTGGCCAGCACCTGCAGGTCGGGCTCCGCCAGCGTGATGGCGGTGCCGAGGACAAAGCTTGTCAGCAGAATCACCCACAGCTTTCGCGATGTGGTGATCGCCGCGCCGATGTGCCCGCCGATGCGGGACATGGAAAGCTCCGCTCCCACCGAAAACATGCCCATGCCGAGGATCATATGTACTGCGCCCAGTAAAAAGGCCAGCATCAGCCCCGACGGGATGGGCACGAACAGAAAGCTCACCGCCGCGACGATGGCTGTGATGGGCAGGATGGAGTTGATGGACTCCTGCAGCTTTTCAATTAATAGTTTTTTCTGCGTCATGGGAAGCTCCCGATCGGATTATGTTGATTGACATATTATAACAAAATCAATTGCCGCGGTAAACCCCATTTTTCAACCCGGTCGTTTTGAACAGGCTCTTTACGGCGCGGCGTACTGGAAAGTTTTGCCGCGCTGTATAATTTCGCCTCTCCGGGAAAAAATGCCAATAGGATCATCGGGGCGCACCTGCCCCGAGAGGGGAGGAGAAGGATATGAAAATCAAGACCGCGCTGTTGCTCTGCCTGATGTCGGCGGCAGCCCTGTCCGTCTGCGGCGCGTGGCGCAGCCTGCACCGCATCACAGGCCCCATTCTGCCCGAGGAAGTGGTGGCCCGCTTTGTGGGGCGGGAGGCGGACGCGGAATACTTTCTGCGCGACGCCGGCGGCTATGTGGCGGTGTTCTCCGACAGACGCTCGCGTGAGCCGCTGAAGGTCACGCCCATCGAGACGAACCGTCTGCGCCGGACCGACCGCCTTCTGCTGCGCGACGGCATCCCCGCCGGGGACAGCGGGGAATTGCTGCATCTGCTGGAAGATTTAGGGTCATAATCTTCAACGAAAGTGTTGATTTATTCGCGCGGATGTTATACAATAGAACCAACGAGACAGGAGGCGGTCAAGATGAGCGAAGAATTTGGAAGCGACTTTATTACCATCGTTGATGACGACGGTACGGAATTTGAGTTGGAGCTGCTCGACACCATGGACTACAAGGGTCAGACCTTCACGGCCTTCCTGCCCGCCAATATGGATGAGGATGATCCCGACTACGGCATCATTATCCTGCGCTCGGTGATCGACGAAAACGGGGACGAGCTGTTCGAGTCCATCGACGACGATGACGAGCTGCAGGACGTGTATGAGCATTTCTCCGTGCTGCTGTTCGACGATGAGGAGGACGAGGAGAAATAATCTCTCCCGCCGCCGCATAAGATCCATTGAAAAGAGAATAATCCCTGCTGTGTGCGTGTGGTCTTTTGACCTTCGCGGCCCATTAAACCCACATCTCTTATAAGGGATGCCGATTTGAATCTGCGGATTGCAGGCCTCCCGAACTTCGTTCGGAAGTTGGAAGCAGTGAAACAGAGCTTAGGCGACCCACCTGCCTTCATGTGCAGGTTATAATTGGGCCGGCACGGCATTGGCGGGGTCTTCCCCCGGGGCAACCCGGGGGAAGTTTATTTTTGGGAAACACCGGTACATGCGCCGCACACGTTTTGACGGCATCTTTCCGCCTGATTTTGTCTCGAAATCTTGACATACACAAAGTATGCCTGCGATTTCTCACCTTCATCAGACGAAAAATCCGCTCGCCGATCCGTGCACTTCGCTTGTACCGGTGCTTCCCTTGTTTTATTTAATTCCGGTGATATTTTCCAGGAATGCCCTGGCCTCCGTCACGCCGCCGCAGGCGCGGAAGCTGTCGGAGATCCGGGAGGCGCTTTCCCTGTACCGCGGCTCAAACAGCACCGTCCTCAGTGCCTGCATCACATCATCCTCCGAGATGGATTTGAGCATGACTCCGGCGCCGAGCTCTTCCGCGCGCTTCGCCACCGCACCCTGTTCCGGCGTCTGGGGAAAGAGTACCAGCGGCACCCGGAAATAGAGCCCCTCGGATGCGGAGTTCATGCCGCAGTGGGTGACAAAGGCGTCCGCGATCGACAGCACCGCCATCTGATCCACCGATTCATACAGATGAATGTTCTCCGGGAGATTTTCAAAATGCTCCGTGTTGGTGCCCATCGATAGGATGACCTGCCAGTCCGTCTGCCCCAGGGCATGGATGCAGTTGCGATAAAACTCCCGGTTCTGGTTGATTGTGCCCATGGAGATGTAGACTGTCTTCTCTGCCGTCTTCTCAACAGGCGCGCTGATCGGACGGATGGACGGACCGATGAAGTGATAGCGGTCGGAGAAGGTCTCGGAGCGGGGCTGGAAATACTTTGAGGTGTAGACGATCGTATCGGTGTCGTTGTCGTTCTGCACGATCTCAAGGAGACTTTTGACGGGATAGCCCTTTTCCCGCAGGCGCTTGAGCTGCCTGTTGATGCGCGGCATGGCGAGCAGCATCTTTGCGATGTCCCACGGGCTTTCCTTCATGTACGCTGCCGAATAGCGGTTAAAGGCAAAGGTCGTGGTGGAGCAGACATAGGGCAGGCCGTGCTTCATGGCGACAAGCTTGCCCCAGAAGGCAACCGAGTCCGACACGATGAGGTCGGGCCCGATCTCACTGACCATCCGCGTCGTCATCTCATCCAGCGCGAGCGTGGAAGAGACCAGAAGCTCGGTGGCGAAGACCTTGTCCTTGCCTACCCGATCGGCGTTGTCCTTGTCCTCCATCTCAAAATCATATCCGTCACAGGGGATGAACACCGCGCCCGCCTGCTCGATCTTTTCGCGGAACATCTCAAAGGAAAAGTAAAAGACCCGGTGCCCGGCCTCCGTCAGCGCCCTTACGACGCCGAGGGTGGGATTGGTATGCCCGTGGGCGGGAATGCAGAACCACGCGATCTTCACAGCGATCCGTCACCGTCCTTTTCCGCAAAGGCTGTGCCGAAGAGCTCCGCAAACGCTCCCTTCGGCGGGATGGCAATGCCGCGCTGCTCGTCCCCCAAAAGCAGCAGCGTGTCCCCCGGTTTGATGCCGAAGATCTCCCGCGCCTGCTTGGGGATTACGATCTGTCCCTTTTCCCCGACCGTCGCCGTCCAGGCGTATCTGCCCTGCGGTGCTTTCATATGTTACGTCCCCTTTCCGGCATAGCGCCGCAATAGTATGATTAGTTATACAAATCATACTGTATGGAAACAAAGTTGTCAACAGCTTTTCCACAAAAACTCCGGCACTGCACCTGGGGCTGGTGATTGGAATTGATTGCTGGCTGTTGAGAGTTGAATATTGATATTGATTATTGGTATTGGTATTGGTATTGGTCACCGCCGTTGACGATCGTCGACGAACGTCGGATATCGTGCATAGAAAAAGCCGCAAGGAATCTTGCCCTTGCGGCTGTCTGAGAAATACACACTTATTGGCCATTGAGGCATAAAGCGTAGAACGCAACCGCGCTGGCGGCGGCGACGTTTAACGAGTCCACGCCGTGACTCATGGGGATACGCACGGTGTAGTCGCAGCCGGCAATGGTCTCGGCGGCGAGACCGTCTCCCTCCGTGCCCAGCACGACGGCGAGCTTTTCAATCCCCGGCAGGCGGGGGTCGGAGACGGAGAGCGAATCATCCCGCAGGGCCATGGCCGCGGTCTGAAAGCCGAAGTCATGCAGAAGCTTCTTCCAGTCCCCCTCGGGCAGATAGGTCCAGGGAACCTGAAAGACGGTCCCCATGCTCACGCGCACGGCACGCCGGTAGAGGGGATCGCTGCCAGCATTCGTCAGCAGCACGGCGTCGACGCCGAGGGCTGCGGCGGAGCGAAAGATCGCGCCGAGATTCGTGGGGTTCATCACGTTTTCCAGCACCGCCACACGCCGGGAGGCGCGGCACAGCTCCTCTGCCGTCGGCAGTGCGGGCCGTCTCATGGCGCAGAGCATGCCGCGCGTCAGGTGAAAGCCGGTGAGCTGAATCAGTACCGGCAGCTCGGCGGCATAGACCGGCACATCCCCGCATCGCTCCAAGAGCTCTTTGCCTCTGCCCTCGATGAGCTTCTTCTCCGTCAGCACCGACACCGGCGCACAGCCCGCGTCCAGCGCCCGTTCGATGACGAGGGGACTTTCGGCGATGAAGACGGCGTTATTCGGATCGGCGCGATTGAGAAGCTGGTTTTCGGTCAGCCTCGCGTAGAGGTCCAGCGCGGGATCGCTGAAATCGGTGATGTCGATGATGTTTGGCATAGGTCGCTCCTGCAAAATTTTTTTGTCATTATATACCTGTCCCGGAAATCTTTCAACTTGTGAAACGGGAATGATGCTGATATACTGAAAAACACACAGATAAAACAGGAGGAATCCATATGAAAGTCCTTATGCTCAACGGCAGCCCCAAGGCGAAGGGCAACACTGCGGCAGCCCTTGAGGAGATCGGAAAGCAGCTTGAGCGGGAGGGGATCGAATACGAGATCTTCCACATCGGCGCTCTGCCGGTGCGCGACTGCATCGGCTGCGGACGGTGTACCGATGACGGCTGCGTCTTCGGCGCGGACGACGGCGTGAACGCCTTTATTGCCAAGGCAAAGGAAGCAGACGGCTTTATCTTCGGCACGCCTGTCTACTATGCCCACCCCAGCGGCCGCATCCTGTCCTTCCTCGACCGGGTGTTCTACAGTTCCTCGGAGCTCTTTGCCCACAAGCCGGGCGCGGCTGTCGCCATCGCGCGGCGCGGCGGCACCACGGCCAGCTTCGATGTGCTGAATAAATACTTCGGCATCTCCCACATGCCCGTTCCCGGCTCCAACTACTGGAACATCGCCCACGGCCGCACGCCCGGCGAGGTGCAGTTCGACGAGGAGGGCATGCGCACCATGCGAAACCTTGCGCGGAACATGGCCTGGATGCTCAAATGCTTTGAAGCCGGCAAACAGGCGGGCATCCCGCTGCCGGACGCCGAGTCAGGGCCCATGACGCATTTCATCCGGTAAAGAAGAAATCCCGCGGGTCAGGCCCGCGGGATTTCTTCTTTATACTGTGTTATGCCGCGTTGTCGTTGAACTCGCAGACGTAGCCGATGATGCCGTCGAACATATAGGGGTAGTCGGCATAGGGATCGTCGCGGTTGTCGTTGTAGACCCAGGTGCCGTTGTTCTTCCAGAGCATGATGTAATCTTCGGCCACCTGGTCGTTGCGGTCGATATAGGTGGGCTCGCCTCTGGCCCAGCTTACAAAGCCGTCGGTCAGGTCGGAACCGTCCTCCCATTTCTCGATGCCGCCGACGCGGTGCGCGCCGATCCAGACATAGGTCAGGCCCTGCTCGTCGCACAGCCGCGTGATCTCTTGAAACTCTTCTTCGGTATTGATGATGGCGAGATGTCCGCCGAGTCTGGTGCAGGCCGCAGCGGCCTTGGTCCAGCTCACGTTGTCCTTGATGACCTGATAGCTGTGCTCGGGCGGGACTTCCTCGATTTCAGGAAGAATGCCGATATCCATGGTGACGCTGGGGCCGGGCGTGGAGGTGTTGAAGTCCTCAAAGTGGATCTGTTCCGGCGTGGGCGTTGCGGCGTAGGGATCTACACCCGGATCGGTCGGCGTGGTCTGCAGCATGGGATCGGGGACGGTCCTCGCTTTTTCAAAATCCTTGAGCATGGCGTTCATGATGATCGCCACCATCACCAAAACCGCACACAGCACGAGAATCACTGCCAGCGGTCTTCTTCTGCGTTTTTTCACCTCTTCTGCAATCTTCCTTTCTCTGTCTGTCTTGAGCTTGTACTGCACGGCGGGCGAGGTGCGGTTTGCGTTGGGGGAGACCGTCACCGGGCGCAGAACACCGTCGTCCTCCAGCTTCGGGGCGGCGGGGGAGGCGGTGCCCTTCATCTTCTTGCTGAGCAGATCCGCCTGCCGGTTGGAGATCACGTCCTTCTGTCCGGACTTCGACGCCGGCTTCTGCACGGGCTTATAGACCTTGACGCCGTCCTCCGGTTCGCCGGTGGTCAGAACTTCGGCAGTCCCGATGGCGGCGTCCTCATCTTTATCGATGATGCCCACCATCATGCGCTCAACGTCGTTGAGATCGTCGTCGTTCTTGTTGAAGATAGCCTCCGCGCTGGGCATACCGCCGGTATAGAGATTTTTCAGGCAGCTGTCCACCACAACGCGCAGTTCTTCGAGCGTCTGATAACGCTCGGCAGGCTTAAAGCGGATGGACTTTTCAATGATCGCGCCGAGGCGGCTGCCCGCGCTCTTCGGGGCAGAGGGGTTGCCGCCGCCCATGCGCTTGAGCTGCCTGTCACGCTCACCGTCATAGGGAAGCCTGCCTTCGTCCAGGGCGT
This sequence comes from Candidatus Limivicinus sp., assembly GCA_045130755.1. Lineage (GTDB taxonomy): Bacteria > Bacillota > Clostridia > Oscillospirales > Oscillospiraceae > Limivicinus. Next base: position 37,446 of record JBGUQD010000049.1, read on the forward strand.
AATACATGAGCAGGCCGACGGAGTAGACATCGGTCGCGGCGGAGAGCTGACCGTCCCAATACTGCTCGGGCGCGATGAACTCCAGCTCCTGTCCCTGCCAGGGACCTTTCCCGGCGGGGCCGATGGCGATGGCACCGCTGTCGTTTACACTGATGTTGTCGGGGTAGATGCCGCCCCTGCGGCCACGGGAGCCGACCTCAGCGACCACGGTGCTGCACAGATCCGAGATGAACGCGCACAGCTCCTGCTTGTCCATCTCCGTGAGCTTTTTGCCCAAAGCCTTTTCAGGTTCAAATGAAGGGTTTGCCATGACAATTCTTCCCCCCAGGTCAATTGCAAATGCGGTTATTCAAATGGTATCGTAGCACAGGAAAAGAATTATGTCAACGGGAAAACCGCGCGATCCCTCATTTTTCCATGGAATCCGACAGCTTTTCGATTTCTTTTTCGAAGCGGATGAGGTCCTTGTTCGGGCGGCCTTCCATAGATTTACAGACGCGCAGCAGACGCTCCGCCGCGGCGATGAGTGCCTGGAACAGGCGCGCGGCCTTGCCGGAGGGCGCGCTCTCCTTCGCCTTGCCGATGGGCCGGGGCTCGGCGATCAGATCGAATTCCCCGCGCAGCAGGTCAAAACACGTGCCGCTGTAGGGAGCGATGGCGTGGTAGCCCAGCTCGCCGTTGAGACAGGCGGCAAAGCTCTCGGCGGCGTCCGGGTCACCGTGATTTACGAAGATGAGCTCCGGCTTTGTCTCGAAGCCCTTGAGCCAGGAGATGAGACCCATCTTGTCGGCATGACCGCTCACGCCGGGCAGCACGTCGATCTCGGCATTGACGCTGATTTCCTCGTTGAAGAGCTTGACCTCTTTGATGCCGTCGACGAGAAGGCGGCCCAGTGTCCCCTCGGCCTGGTATCCGACAAAGAGAATGCGGCACTCGGGGCGCCAGAGGTTATGCTTGAGGTGATGGCGGATGCGGCCGGCATCGCACATGCCGCTCGTGGAGAGAATGACCTTGGGCGTGCGGTTTTGGTTGATGGCCTGGGACTCTGCCTGGGATACCGCCAGCTCCAGCCCCGGGAAAAAGATGGGGTTTACGCCGGAGCGGATGAGGGCCTGCATTTCGTCGTCCAGAAACTGCGTGTCGCACTGGAGGAAGATGGAGGTCGCCTCCACGGCCAGAGGGCTGTCCACATAGACGGGGAAGTTCCCGTGCCCGGTGACAAGACCGCGTTCCTTGATTTCGCGGATAAAGTACAGCATCTCCTGCGTCCTGCCCACGGCAAAGCAGGGGATGACCACATTGCCGCCCTTGTCAAAGGTCTCCTGAATGCGCTCCGCCAGCGCCTGGACAAAATCCACCCGTTCGTGGGTGTGGAGCCTGTCGCCGTAGGTGGATTCGATGACCAGGTACTGGGCGTCCTTCACAAACTGGGGATCGCGCAGGATGGGCTGGTCGCTGTTACCCACGTCGCCGGAGAAGCAGAGCTTGCGCTGCTCACCGTTTTCCGTGAGCCAGACCTCGATGGCGGCCGAGCCCAGAAGATGGCCCACGTCGGTCAGGCGGATGGAAACGCAGTCGTTGACCTGGATGACGGTGTTGTAGGCGCAGGGGATCATGTGGGTCATGAGCCCGTCCACGTCTTCAAGGTCGTAAAGGGGTGTGACCGCCTCCCCGCCCGAGCGCTGGGCCTTGCGGGTTTTCCACTCAGCCTCCTGCATCTGGATGTTGGCCGAGTCGCTCAGCATGATGCCGCAAAGCTGCACGGTGGCGGCGCTGGTATAGACGTAGCCGCGAAAGCCCTGCTTCCATAGAAGCGGCAGCAGGCCCGCATGGTCGATGTGCGCGTGGGTCAGCAGGACAAAATCCAGTGCCTCGGGAGGTACCGGCAGCGGCGCGTTTTCAAACAGATCCCTGCCCTGCTCCATGCCGTAGTCAACCAGGCCCCGCTTGTCGCCGACCTCGAGATAGGTACAGCTTCCCGTGACTTCGTGGGCAGCGCCGATAAACGTGATTTTCATGGTGTGTCCCTCCGTTTATATCCAATCTACTGTGCCGGTTCTGATGTCGTAAATCGCGCCGCGGATCTCAAGCCCTGCAGAAGGGATCTCCGGGTGGTCGCGGAAGGCGTGTTTGATCACCTCCACCGCGTGCCGCACGTTCATGCGGCAGGCTTTCTCCGGGTCGCGCTCTTCACCCACGGCGAGAAGGATCTCATCCGTAATGTACTGGATATACCCCTCACCGCCGCCGCCGCCGAGGGCCGCGCTCACCGCGCCGCAGCCGGTGTGCCCCAGCACGAGGATGAGCGGGCAGTGCAGATGGGCGGCAGCGTATTCGATGCTGCCGAGCTGGTGACGGTCGAGGACGTTGCCCGCCACGCGGATTGTGAAGAGCTCCCCGATGCCTGCGTTGAAGATGGCCTCCGGGATCACGCGGGAATCCGAACAGGCGATGACGATGGCTTTCGGGTGCTGCCCGTTTTCGGCGGTCTCGCGCCGTACGGCTTCGGACACGTCGCCGGCGGCTTGGCCGGCAAGATAGCGCCGGTTTCCCGCACACAGATGTTCGATCAGGGTGTTGTCCATATTCCTTCTCCTTTCAGATATTTCCGATCGTTCTTACTGATTTCATTATACCATCCCCGGGCCAAAAGAAAAGGGAAATTCTTTTCTTTGGAATTTTATATTTTCCTGTACAAAAATGCAGAAACATATGTTATACTGTGGTTTACAATAATTCACGCATTTCGCGTGGGGAGGGCTTTCGGGTATGAATCGTATTGGGGAACGCGCATTTGCCTGGCTTCTGTGTCTGGCATTGATCCTTGCTCTGGCTGTGCCCGCCTTCGCGGAGGGGGCAGCAGCCCAGCCGTCGGCGGAACAGGCGCCGGCCGAAGCGGCAGACAACGCTCCGGCGGAGGCACCGCTTTTTGAGGGCAGCATTCTGGACAGCGACGCCATATCCAAAATGGTGAACGACTATCTCACCCAGAAGGGCATCGGCAAAGATCGTGTCGGCATCGGCTTCTGCTACACCGCCACGGGGGATGAGTGGTTCCTCAACCCCGATACCTGGTTCTATCCCGGCAGCATGTACAAGGTGCCGCTGATGATGATCCTGTCCGAGCGCATCCGTGACGGGCAGGTCAGCCCCGATACGCAGATCGGCGGCCTGGATCTTGACACAGTGTACAACTATATCCTCGTCCACTCCAACAACGATTACGCCCACGCCGTGCGCAAGTTCCTCATTGACGGCCAGGGCGGCGACGAGATCTGGCGCAAGGAAGCCCAGCAGTATGCCCGGCTCGACAAGTATGACGAGCGCTATATGCTCTACTGCTATTTCTCTCCCCGTTACATGACCCAGGTCATGGAGACTCTCTATGACGACCCCGACCGTTTCCCCAAGGTGCTCGACAATCTGCTCGAGGCCGAGCAGGGGCATTACTTCCGCCTGCTTGACGAGATGCACCCCTACGACGTGGCGCAGAAGTACGGCAGCTATCTGGACAACGAAAACAGCAACTGGAACCACACCAGCGGCATCATCTATACCGAAAATCCCTTCATCCTGACTGTCATGACCAAGAACGTGGGCGGGGCGGAGCAGCTGATCGGCGAACTGGCAGTGCGTTTCAAGGATTATGCCCTGAGCCTTGACAAGGAGCTTGCCGCCTATCGCGAGGAACAGGCGCAGCTTGAGGCGGAGCGGCTGGCCGCCGAGGAAGCGGCACGCCTCGCTGCCGAACAGGCGCAGACCGGCACACAGCCCGCTCCCGCGCAGAACAGACCGCAGCAGAGCACCCCGCGCCCCAGCCAGCCTGAGACCGTCCTCCAGACCCAGACGCCCGACCGCGCCGAGCGGGGACACCGCGCGCTTGTCACGATGCTCCTGATCCTGCTGGGAGCGTCCGTTGTCGGCGGCATCGGCTCGGTCATCATCATCAAGGAAAACGAACGCAGACGCTACGAAGCCTACAAGCGCCGCTTTGAGGAAGAGATGCGGCAGGAGGCCCTGGAGCGCATGCAGGCGCAGCGCCGTGAGGCGCGGCCCGCGGCGGAGAGACCTGCGCCACAGCCGGAGCGGGCGCGCAGCCAGCAGCCGCCCGTGCGCAGCCAGCAGCCGCCCGTGCGCACCCAACGGACCGATGCGTCCAAACAGCAGCGCCCGCGCCGGACGGATACACCCGCGCCACAGCCCCGGCGCGAACCCCCCGTGCGCCAGCAGCCCCGGCGCGAGACACCCGTATTTGACGAAGAACAATGGCTGCACGATGAGGAAGACGAATGAAACGCATTCTTTGCATACTCCTGGTCCTGTGCCTGCTGCTGCCTCTGGCGGGCTGCGGCAGAAGCCGCTTTCGCTACGGCATCAACACCATCGAGGTGCTGGTCTCGCAGGACTATTCCCTGGCCTTTCGCAACAATGACCCCCTTTATTTCTATGTTACCGCCGCGCTGAGCGTGCTGGCTGCCGAGGGACGGGTCGATCAGCTCGCAAACAAATGGCTCGGAAGCCCCGCGCTCAACTACGCAAAACAGGCCGACGCCCTTGAACTGCTTGTCCCGCCCGAGCCGCAGGATCTCATCATCGGTCTGGACATCAACTCCTTCCCGTTCTCCTATCTCTCCAACGGCGAGTACTGGGGCCTGGATGTGGAGCTGGCGATGGCGGTGTGCGAAAAGCTGGGCTGGACGCTCAAAATGCAGCCGATCGAGAAAGAGAACGTGTATGTGGAGCTCTCCTCCGGCAATATCGACGTGGCCTGGGGCGGCATCGCCCTGGACCCGAAGGAGGCCGAATCCGGCAAGTACACGCAGTACGGCCCCTACATCCACAATGACATCGTCATTGCCACGCGAAACGGTTCGGCCGTCTGGAACAAGATGCGCCTCGGCGGCAGAAAAATGTGCATGCCCTCCACCCCGGAGGCCCGCGCCGCTCTGGAAATGGACCCTCGTCTTGTCAAGCGCCTCGGCCAGATTACGCGCCTTGCCGGCGGCACGACCGAGTGCTTTGAATACCTGTACGCGGGCAAGTGCGATGTGGTGCTCACGGACAGCACCGCTGTGGATTACTTTAACTGTCATTGATCTGAGGCGGCGGGAGATTTCTCCCGCCGCTGAAAGCTTGCTTCCCCGCTGGCAAACGCTTATCATCTATCGGAGCTGCTATGGATTACACTGAATATTTTGTAAATCTCATCCTCATCTTCTTTGCCTTCTCCCTCGTCGGCTGGTGCATCGAGGTGACGCTCAAATACTTTGAGTTCGGCCGCTTCATAAACCGCGGCTTTCTGACGGGCCCCTGGCTTCCGATCTACGGGACGGGGGCGGTGCTGTGCACAGTGGGCGTACAGGGCCTTGCACCGCTGGAGTCCGGGTACGGCACCACCTTCGTCATCTGCTTTGTGCTGTGCGGGACGCTGGAATACATGACGAGCTTCGTCATGGAAAAACGCTTTCATGCCCGATGGTGGGATTACAGCAAAAAACCCATGAACCTGCACGGACGTGTCTGGATCGGAAATCTTGTACTCTTCGGACTGGGCGGCGTGCTCATCGTCCACGTCTTTGATCCGCTGCTCTGCAGGCTCTTTGCTTTGATCTCCCTGCCCGTGCGGGAACTGACGGCTTCGGTCCTGTCAGCGGTGATTGCGGCGGACTTCGTAATGAGCCACTTCGTACTCAAGCTGGTCAAGACCGGCGTTGAGCAGAGCCAGGCCGACAACACCGAGCAGATCAGCCGCGAGGTGCGCCTTCTGCTCTCCGACCGCTCTGTCTTCCACCGCCGCTTCGCCGACGCCTATCCCGAGGTTATTTACCGCACCGAGCGCGTGGCAGCGCGTATGGAGGCCATCCGACTGGAATCCGAACGCTTGCGCCGTGAGGCCGAGCGGCGCGCCGCCGACGTGGGTCAGCGCCTTGAAGCGGGCCGCGAGCAGATTGCCGCACGCCTCGAGCCGACCGCCATGCTCAAGTCGGACGTGATCGAAAAGCAGACGGAGCTGATTGGCCTGCTCTATGACGAGGGCTCCGCCACCGATGAGATGCGCACGCTCAAACGGGAGATCGACACGGATCTTATGCGCCTGCAGGACCGGCACCCGTTATTATAAAAAACAGCAAAAAAGGAGACGATACCGTGACCGCATTGGAAGACACCAACCGGCGCCTGACCCGTTCCGGCGCACTGTCCCTGACCCTGGGGATCCTGACGATCCTGTTCGGCGTGACCACGGGCGTGCTGAATATCGTGAGCGGCGGGAAGCTGCTCAGCCAGCGCAGAAAGCTCAGATAAGCAATCGCGCCGCGGCGGGCACACTTGACCCGCCGCGGTGCTCACTTATAACTTTGTCTCTATGTCCGCCATCGGCGGACGTAAGCGGGCGGATGGCCGCACTTGGCATACAAGGCATGCCGAGTGGAGACGACGTTGCGACGGTATCTCTGAAAAACACATGTTCTCATGTGTTTTTCCTGCAAAACTTTGTTTTGCAGACACGCATTTCATGCGTGTGGAGATTTCGTTATAGAAAAATTTACATTTCCTCTACCGCTGAGAGACAGACTGTGATATAATAGATATGTTATACAATTGCGCGTATTATCCGATGCGGCTTCGCATCGGGCGTATTGCGGAACTTTTTGGGTTAAAAATCCGTCTTACAGGCAATGATCTGTGCGTCCGCACAGGATTGCGGCAGGGAGGACTTGAATACTTCCATGAGCAAAAAAAGCAAAAATGATTCCCAGACCCCCGAACAGCAGAACAAACCCTCACGCGGGGCATCCGTCGGGCGGAAGGTGCTGCGTGCCTTCGGCCGGACGATCGACTTCACCATCGACTTCACCGCCGGCAGCATCGTGACCGTCTTCAAGGCCATCGGCACCGTCTTGCTGATCCTGATGGTGACGGGGATGATGTTCGCGTGCGTGTTCGCCTATTACGTAAAGACCTGCCTGACCCCGAACCTGGACCTGTCGCTGGAGGACTTTAAACTCAACGAATCCAGCACCGTCTGGTACCGCGACGGGGGCGGGGAGTGGCGCGAGCTTGTCAATCTCTCCGGCAGGGAGAAACGTGTCTGGGTCAATTATGAAGACATCCCCTGGTACATGGAGAAGGCGCTGGTCGCCATCGAGGACAAGCGCTTTTACGACCACAAGGGCGTGGACTGGTACCGCACCTTCGGCGCGTTTATCGAAATGTTCGCCCGCATGCAGACAAGCTACGGCGGCTCCACCATCACCCAGCAGCTTATCAAAAACCTCACCGGCGAGGACGAGGTCACCATCCAGCGAAAGCTGACGGAGATCTTCGGCGCCCTGGAGCTGGAGAAGAAATACGACAAGCAGGAGATCATGGAGTGGTACCTCAATGCCGTATACTTCGGGGAGGGCTGCTACGGCGTGCAGACCGCGGCACAGACCTACTTCGGCAAGGATGTGTCGGACCTGACCATGGCCGAGAGCGCCGCCATCGTGGGCATTACGAACCTCCCCACCTACTATGACCCCTTCTACAACGAAGAGAACAACAAAAAGCGCCAGGAGACCATCCTGCGCGAGATGTACGAGCAGGGCTACATCGACTATAACCAGTATGAGCAGGCCGTGCATGAAGAGCTGAACTTCACCCGCACTCCCGACGACAGCTACACACAGGAGATCATGTCTTACTACACGGAGATGGTCATCGACGATGTGACGCGGGATCTGATGAAGCTCAAGGGCATCGGCCGCGACACGGCCCGCACACTGCTGTATAACGGCGGCTACCAGATCTATTCCTGCCTTGACACCTCCGTACAGGCGGCCATCGACGCCGTTTACACCGACCTCAACCAGATCCCGTACGCCGGCGGCTCCCAGCAGTTCCAGAGCGCCATCGTGGTCATGAACCCCTATGACGGGCGCATCCTCGGCATTTCGGGCGGCGTGGGGGAGAAGACCATCAACTTCGGCCTCAACCGCGCCACCGGCACCTACCGCTCGCCCGGTTCCTCCATCAAGCCCATCGCCTCCTACGGCCCTGCAGTAGACCTGGGGCTCATCACCCCCGACACGCTCATCATGGACTCCCAGAACATCTCCCTCAAGGGTACCTCCTGGTTCCCGATGAACGACGACCGGCAGAGCTACGGCATGGTCTCCATCTTCTCGGCCCTGCAGTATTCGCTCAACACCGCGGCGGCGCAGATCGTGGATAAGCTCCCGATGGGACCGCAGACCTCCTACGACTATCTCACCACCCGCCTCGGCGTGACAAGTCTTGTGCCGGCCGACTGCGACTATGCCCCCATGGCCCTGGGCCAGCTCACCAACGGCATCTCCGTCAAGGAGATGTGCCAGGCCTTCTGCGCCTTCGTCAACGACGGCGTCTTCACCTACGGCCGCAGTTACGCCATGGTCACCGACAGCGAGGGCAACATCGTCATCGACAACTCGCCCAGCACCATCCAGGCCTTCAAGCCCAATACTGCCCACGTCATGACCTATATGCTGCAAAATGCCACCGAGCACGGCACAGGCTCCGAAGCGGCGCTGTGGTCAGTGCCTACGGCGGGCAAGACCGGTACCTCCGGCGATTACAAGGACCGCTGGTATGTCGGCTGCACGCCCTACTATGTGGCGGCGGTCTGGACCGGCTTCGATATCCCCGAGGTCATCCACCTGGGGGGAAACCCGGCGGCCCAGCTTTGGCGCAAGGTCATGGCCCCCGTGCACGAGGGGCTTGAGTACGTGGCCTTCCCGTATCCGCAGCTCGGCCCCAACACCGGCATCTTTGACCTCTTCGATGCGCCTCCCATGCACTATGACCAGTATGCCGACAATTACGGCGGCAACACCGGTACCATCGGCTACGGCGACAACGGCGACATCAACTACGGCAACTGGAATTACGGCGGGGACGATTTCCTCTCCTACGGCGGCAGCGACATGTTTTTAGGCTGAACTCCCCTGAAAAAGCTTGGAAAATCCTCTCAGGGAAGGAAATGGAATTGACAAAAGAGAAAAAATGCGTTACAATCTGACTACACTTAACGGAGGTGTTTCATTTGGCAAAGGTATTGGAGTATAAGGGTCATCCTCTCCAAAGGAAGGACAATATCATTTATTACGGCAGCTTTGCGGATAAGTATATTATCATGCTGCAGATATTGGACTCCAAAAAGGTCAAGGATCTGGACGTTGCGACCAGAGTCTCGATCCAGCTCCAGCTGACGGATTCGGGCATCAAGTCCCGCGACCGGATCGTGAAGAAGGCGGAAAAGGACAGCCTTTACAGCGCGATCGACGTCGCCGCCGTCTGGCTTGACAGAGCGCTTGCCTCCAGATAACGAAGTGTCAGCCTCAGCGCGGGGAGACCTGTTCCCGCGCTTTGACTTGATGTTTTCACAAGTGTAATACAAATAAAGGATCTGTTTGGCATGGACAAGAGATTTTTCAGGACGCTCCTGTTCGCGTTCTTGTTCGCTGTGCTTTCGCATGCCCCCGCCTGGGCGGAGACGGCGGTCGTCACGGGCAACGACGTCAATATGCGGGAGGGCCCGGGGACGGAGTTTCGCATTGTCGACTGTCTTCCGAGAGGGGCGTATGTGACGGTCACGGACCGCTCCAGCGCACCCTGGTACTGCATCGAATACGACGGCTCCGTCGGCTTCATGTCTGCCTCGTTTCTGGACATCACCGAGGAGGAGAGCGCACAGCCGGTTGCCGATACGTCGGACGCCGCGCTGCAGGCCATCCTCGACCAGTGCCAGGAGGGCTATGTGGATGCCATGTACGTGCGTTTCCGCAGCGCTCCCGGCTCCGGGTATTCCGTACTCGGGGAATATAACCGAGGCAAGCCCATTTTGTACTACGACACTTACGGCGATTGGGCAGCCTGCTTCATCGACGGGCGGCCCGGCTTCCTGTACGCGGACTATATTCGCCTCGGACGATTCCCCGGCTGGGTCGAAGCGGATACGGCAGAAGAAGTCACCGCGCCGGATGAATATGAGGGTGAGGAGATTCCGCTCAATCTGCGAATCATGGAGACGCCGACTCCCACCGCTGAGGTGAAAATCCCGTCCCCCTCCGACCAGCTTGCACTGGAGCATGCGACGAATCCGGACGTCGAGCAGACGCCCGGCTACATCAACGCAAACTACGTGCGCTTCCGCAAGGGACCCGCATCCAGCTACCCCATCATCGAGACCTATAACGCAGGCACCGTTGTCGGTGTCACCGGCGTGTATATGGACTGGACGGCCTGCCTCATCGACGGTGAATTCGGCTTCATCTATTCCGATTATATCACCATTCCCGAACAGACCCCGGCCGTCGAGCAGCCGCTGCAGCAGACGACCACCACCGTGACCGAGGAAGTCACGCCAATGCTGCCGCTTGTCATGCCGGCAGTCATGTTCGGCAATGTGGACGGCTATGTCTCGGGCAACAATGTGCGCATGCGCGCGGCTCCCACCATGTCGGCCCCCATCGTCAAGGAACTGTCCTACGGCAACACCATCACCATCGTCGGCAGAACGGACGACTGGGCGGCGGTCATCAGCGGCAACGCGGCGGGCTACATATATGGCACCTATGTCAAGGTCGGATCTCTCGGCATTGCCAATGTCGGCTCCGGCGCGGGCGCTGTGGTCGGCGGGCTGAGCGGCAGCAGCTATGAGAAAGGCCAGCAGATCGCGCAGTACGCCGTGCAGTTCGTCGGCTGCCCCTACAGCTGGGGCGGCGCGTCGCCCGCGGGCTTTGACTGCTCGGGTCTGGTGTACTATGTGTACTCGCAGTTCGGCGTCACGCTCAACCGTGTGGCGCAGGAGCAGGCGGAAAACGGCGTCCATGTGGATCCGAGCGATCTGCAGCCGGGCGACATCCTGTGCTTCTATTCCGGCTCAAGTTATATCGGACATGCCGGCATCTATATCGGCTTCGGTATGTTCGTGCATGCGCAGAACTCCGCCACCGGCGTCGTTATCACGGAGCTTGCCGGTCACTATGCAGACCGCGGCTTTGAGGCGCGCAGGATCGTGTAAGGTTCCGACGAAGAAAAACGAAGAGGCAGGCAAAAAGAGATTTCTTTTTGCTTGCCTTTTTTGCACGGATATGATATACTTCGTGAGCACGCAGGGTTGGTATATCGGTATTACTCCAGCTTCCCAAGCTGGCTAGGCGGGTTCGACTCCCGCACCCTGCTCCAAAAACAAAAGCCGTCCGTCAGGACGGCTTTTGTTTTTGGCATCCAAGTGGGAGTCGAACCCGAGGGCTCTTGGCAAGGCGCCGGGGGCGCCTTGCAACCCGAGGTGGCCTCCGCCGCAGCGGAGGTCGACTCCCGTACCCTGCTCCACGTCAGAAGAAGCCTGTTCCGTTCCGCTTCCCCGGTTTGCGTAAATGCCGGGAAAGTTCCACATCCACAGTCTCCTTCTTCCTTTCCAAAACGGAGGCCTCCGATGAGAGGCCTCCGTTTTGGTTTAGGCGGTTTTTTCAATGAAGCCGCCCCTTACGGGGCTGATGAAGAATGAAGCCGCTGCGCTAATGAAGGAATAAAGCCGCTTTGATGCCACATTTTCGGAGAAATGATTGACAAGGCATATTTGCGGTGCTATTATAACAAAGCTTAAACGCGAAGACGGAGACGCAGATGGATCCGGCGCACAGAGAGGGCGGCCACAGGCTGCAAGCTGCCCCGCACAGAATCCATCACTGCCACCACTCCCGAGCAGGCGGGCGACACAAGTCCGCACGTTTGACACGCGTTACTGTGTCTTTGAGTGAAACATCAAGGTGGAACCGTGCTTTGCGCACCCTTGGCATTTGCCAGGGGCTTTTTTATTTGTCAAAAACAACATCAATATATGGAGGAAACCCTATGAAGATCATCTACAAGGACGGCCACGTGGCCGAGTGCCCGGAAGAGGAAGAGCTGCACGTTCTGCGCCACTCCGCGGCCCACATCATGGCCCAGGCCATCAAGCGCCTCTACCCGCAGGCGGACTTTGCCTACGGCCCCGCCACCCAGAACGGCTTCTACTATGACGTCGACCTGGGCGACACCAAGCTCACGCCCGAGGATCTCGAGGCCATCGAAAAGGAAATGAAGAAGATCGTCAAGGAAAACCTTCCCTTCAAGGCTTATATGCTGCCGCGGGAAGAGGCCAAGAAGCTCATGGCCGAGCGCAATGAAAACTACAAGCTTGAGCACATCGACGACCTGGCCGACGAGACCGAGTTCAGCTTCTTCCAGCAGGGCGAGTACGTGGACATGTGCCTCGGACCCCACATCCTCTACACCAAGGCTCTCAAGGCTTTCAAGGTCACCCAGCAGTCCGGCGCCTACTGGAAAAACGACAGCGAGAACAAGATGCTTACCCGCATCAACGGCGTCGCCTTCCGCAACACCGAAGAGCTCCAGGAGTGGGAGCGCCAGCAGGCTGAGGCCCGTGAGCGCGACCACCGCCGCATCGGCCGCGAGATGCAGCTTTTCATGACCGACGACCTGGTTGGCCGCGGCCTGCCGATGTTCCTCCCCAATGGCTACGTCGTCTGGCAGGAACTTGAGAGCTATATCAAGGAGAAGGAGCGCCGCCTCGGCTATCAGCACGTGCTGACCCCCTGTGTCGGCACCGTCGACCTCTACAAGACCTCCGGCCACTGGGATCACTACAAGGACAACATGTTCCCGCCCATGGAGATGGAAGGGGAGTCCTACGTCCTGCGCCCGATGAACTGCCCGCACCACATGCGCATCTTTGCCAACCGTCCCCGCTCCTACCGCGCCATGCCCATCCGCATCGGCGAGATCGCACACGACTTCCGCTATGAGTCCTCCGGCACCCTGAAGGGCATCGAGCGCGGCCGCCACTTCTGCCAGAACGACGCCCACCTCTTCGTCACCCCCGAGCAGATCAAGTCCGAGGTCGCCTCTGTCTGCGATCTGATCTTCGACGTATACAAGGACTTCGGCATCACCGACTACCGCTGCGTCCTGTCCCTGCGCGACCCCGCCGACAAGAAGAAATACCACGACGACGATGAGATGTGGAACAACGCCGAATCTGCCCTGCGCGAGGTGCTGACCGAGCTCGGCATCAACTTCACCGAGGAGATCGGCGAGGCCGCCTTTTACGGCCCGAAGCTCGACGTGAATGTCAAGCCCGCCGTCGGCGCCGAGTACACCCTCTCCACCTGCCAGCTCGATTTCTGCCTGCCCGCACGCTTTGAACTGCGCTACATCGACCGTGACGGCAGCGAGAAGTGCCCCGTCGTTATCCACCGCGCCATCCTCGGCTCCCTCGACCGCTTCATGGCCTACCTCATCGAGGAGACCAAGGGCCGCTTCCCCACGTGGCTGGCCCCTGTCCAGGTCAAGGTCCTGCCCCTGAGCGAGAAGACCCTCGACTATGCCCGCCGCGTCAACGAGGAACTGCTCGACGCCGGCATCCGCTCCGTGCTGGATGAGTCCAACGAGAAGATCGGCTACAAGATCCGTCTTGCCCAGCAGGAGGACCGCGTGCCCTACATGCTGGTCGTCGGCGGCAAGGAAGCCGAGAACTGCACCGTTGCCGTTCGCACCCGCGCTGGCGAGGATCTGGGCGCCATGAGCCTCGACGCTTTCACCGGCAAGGTCCTGGAAGAGATCGAGACCCGCGCAAAATAATTCAATAATAACAGAATAAAATCACAAAACCCTCCACAGACTAAACAAAAAGCCTGTGGGGGGATTGTTTTATGAGCCCTGAACGAAAAAAGCTGATCCTGGCCCTGGCGGTGATCTTCGCCGTGAACATCTTTATCATCGCTCTGGCCCAGCGCGCTTCGGCGGAATTATATAAGAAGGGCTCCGGCGGCGCTGTCGTGAGCGAGATCCAGACCCGCCTCAAAAACTGGGGCTATTATAACGGCGCCGTGGACGGCGTTTACGGCAGTCAGACCGAAAAAGCGGTGCGCTGGTTTCAGCAGAAGAACGGTCTCAATGTGGACGGCCAGGTGGGCGATCAGACACTCGCCGCGCTGGGCATGTCCGTCAGCGGTGAAAGCGGCGGGGGGAGCAGCGGTTCACTGGATCTGCTGGCACGCCTGATTTCCGCCGAAGCGAGAGGAGAGCCCTATGAGGGGCAGGTCGCAGTGGGCGCGGTGGTGCTCAACCGGGTGGAGCATCCCTCTTTCCCCAATTCGATCGCAGAGGTCATCTACCAGCCCGGCGCTTTCTCCTGCCTTGACGACGGACAGTTCGACGAGCCCGTTGCCGAGAGCGCCTACAGGGCGGCACAGGACGCCATGAACGGCTGGGACCCGACCTACGGTGCCATCTATTATTTTAATCCCGTCACCGCCACCAGCAAATGGATCTGGTCCCGCCCGCTGATCGTCAATATCGGCAAACACCGATTCTGCGCGTGATTTTGACAAACACAGTTGAAATGTTAACAATCTCCCACTATAATAAACAGCAATAACGAAGAGGGGAGCTCTGACCGTGAAGAATACCGGCGTGGTTCGCCCAGGCTGGAAGAATATCCTGCCTGTCGCGGCGTCGTTCCTTCTGTTTACCGTTGCTGGCGTGCTTGCCTGGGATCGCAGCGATCCCCGTTTCAATACGCTGATTGTGCTGATCCTGGGGTCCATGTTTGCTCTGATGGCTTACCAGTTTCTCTATATTAAAAACTGGAGGATCACGCTCAGCGAATCGACAGTCGAGCTGCACGGCGTTTTTGGCCGGAAAAAGCAATTCCCAAGGGATAACGTCCGCTGGACCACGTCTGTTCCGGGCTTTAACCGTGTCATTCATATTATCTTGCATGATTACGCTGAGAAAGAGCAGCTCGCCCGGGTCTCGCTTGAATGTACCAATGTCAATCTGCTGTTCACCTTGCCCCATTACGGGCCGATGACGCCGGAAGACAAAAGCGCGTATTTCTATTTTGCCGTAAAGAAGAATTAGAAGAAATCAAGATACTATCAGATCACAGGAGGAAGAAAGCTATGGCATACTGCAAGAGCTGTGGCGCATATATTCCCGACGGGCAGACTGCGTGTCTGGCCTGCGGCTACAATGACAGCGAGAAGAAAAAGACATCCGGCACATCTTCCGGCGCTGCGGCAGCTGCGGCCAAAGCGCCCGAGAAAAACGCATCCGGAAGCACCGGCAATGAGAAATACAGACAGGTCGACAGCGATTTCCTGAAGCAGCAGCTCGAGGAGCAGCGCAAGCGCCAGCAGGCCAACAGCCGCAAGTGGGCCGAGACGGAGTACGCCCAGCGCCAGAAGGTGAAGGAGGAACAGACGCGAAATTTTACGAGTACCTCCGGCAGGTCGGGAAGTGACGTCTACCGTACCATCCGGAGTACGATGGAAAGCGACGATGTCGGAAAGGTGATGGCAGGCCTGTCCTATTTCAGCATACTGTTTCTGCTGCCGTATCTCTTCCGTGACAAGGACAAGTTCGCCACCTATCATGCAAAGCAGGGTATGAACCTCTTTGCTGCCGGGATCATCGCGGATATCGCGGGCAAACTTTTAGGCATCGGCTGGTTCGTATGGATCGCAAGACTCTATATGATCTTCAAAGGTGTAAGCAATGTAGCGAAAGGTGAAAAGAAGCCCCTGCCCTACATAGGAAACCTCATCAAGTAAACATAACAAAAACGGGTTAAACGTCTATCTTGTAGCTGAATTATTTTGGAAACCACAACATTTAGACCCCACGAAAAAAGAGGAAAAATCTTTCAAAAAGGTGTTGACAAACCGTTTCCCGAGTGCTATATTACTCAAGCACTCGGGAGTAATCCTGGCGTTTTCCGAAGAAACGGCGATTGAAAATTCCAAAAGAATTTGAAAAAAGTTGTTGACAAACGGAAAACGATGTGCTACAATAACCAAGCTGTCGCCGATAAGGCGGGGCGCGGATGTACCTTGAAAATTGAACAATGTAAGAACAGCTTATGCTAAATAAGCACCAAAGAAAAGGGTTCTTAAAAGTCAGAAATGACTATAA
>JBGUQD010000050.1:0-2054 GCA_045130755.1 Candidatus Limivicinus sp.
GCATATAGAAGTCAGTCTGTTTGCAGGCAAATCCGAACATCATGCCCTGATCTCCCGCTCCATCATCCAGTTCCTCATTTTTGGAAACGCGGCGCACTCCGCGGGCAATGTCCGGGGATTGTTCGTGCAGATCTACCGTCACCCGGCAGCTCTCCGCGTCAAAGCCGTGGCCGGGCTGCGTATAGCCTACCTCAGTGATAACCTGTCTTGCGATTGATTCATAGTCAACATGTGCCGAGGATGTGATCTCTCCAAAGATGTGGACCTGATCGGTCGCGCAGGTGACTTCACAGGCGACATGGGATTCCGGGTCCTGCCGCAGCACCTCATCGAGTATGCGGTCAGCGATCTGATCGCAGAGCTTATCAGGATGTCCTCGAGTGACGGATTCGGAAGTAAAAAAGCTTTTTGCCATGGTGTCAACTCCTCATAACGGATCTCATCTGCGAAGATGGTCTGCTCACTGCTCTCCCGCCGCGAGACGGGCTTTTTCTTCTTTTCTTGCCTCCCAGATCTCCTCGGCTTTTGGTGCCCAGCAGGCGGCATAGCTGTCGCACTTGGCGCAGAGATGATCCGCCGTTTCCGGAGACTGCATATCGGTGGACTTCGCTCCGGTCTTTTCCACCATGGCGCGCAGCTTGGCGGGATTCTCCAGCATCGGGCAGGGCTGCATCATGTTCTCATTGAAGGGCTGCCCGTCATGGTAGGCCTGGAACAGCGGAGAACGCATGGTCTCCAGCAGAGTCTTCTCCCGGATGTTGGAATCCGAATAGTGGATGAAAACGCATGGATCCACATCGCCGTTTGCGTTGATGTGCATATAGCGGCGGCCCCCGGCGATGCAGCCGCCCACGAACTCCGCATCGTTCTGGAAGTCCATAGCGAACAGTGGCTTGCGGGTGCGGTAATCACGGATGCGGTTATAGACCGTCTGCCGCTGCTCCGGCGTGGGCAGGAGCTCGGGGCTGGCGTCGTTACCGACGGGCATGTAGTGGAAGTACCAAACGAAGTAGGCACCCATGCGGATGAGCATATCGTAGTATTCCTCAGAGGTGATAGAATCGTAATTTGCGCTGGTGTAGCAGCAGGAGATGCCGTACAGGAGCTTCCGACTGTGCAGCAGTTCCATGGCCTGGACAACCTTCATGAAAACGCCATCGCCACGCCTGGAATCCGTGGCCTTCTCAAAACCCTCCAGAGAAATGGCGGGAACGAAGTTCTTGACCCGCAGCATTTCGTCGGCAAAAGCCTCGTCGATCAGGGTGCCGTTGGTGAAGCAAAGGAAGATGCAGTCGTCATGCTTCTCGCAGAGCTTGATGATGTCTTTCTTGCGGACCAGCGGCTCGCCGCCGGTGTAGATGTACATATACACGCCCATTTCCTTGCCCTGGCGGATGATGTCGTCGATCTCATCAAAGCTCAGGTTCAGCTTGTTGCCGTACTCCGCTGCCCAGCAGCCGGTGCAATGGAGGTTGCAGGCAGAGGTGGGATCCAGCAAAATCGCCCAGGGGATGTTGCAGTTATATTTATTCCGCAATTCCTCCTGCTTGTCCCAGCCGATCAGATTGGCGTTGATGAAAAAGTTGACAGCAACGGTGGTCAACACCTCCGGATCCACATCGTTGACCATGTGGCGCACGAAAGGATAATAGGCATTGTCAGGATCTTCGATAGCCGCGCGCACGGCTGCCCGCTGGCTGGGGAATTCGCCCTTGGAGAATTTATCCGCCCAGTCGATCAGTTTCGGCAAATTCTTTTCCGGATCTTTATAGAGGTACTGAAACGCTTTTTCCAGTCCTAATCTTTTGATAGTAGTTGATGCAGACATCTTTACCCCTCCTGTGATTTATGCTTTATCCTGCTGCTGAAGAATTCTTTTCAGCTCTTTTGTCTCTGCTTCCACTTCTTTTTTGGCTTGCCGGATGGAGGCCTGGTGCTCTCTTTCGGCCTCGAGCCGTTCCTTGTGGATTTCCTTTTCCACATTCAAAACCTGAGCTTTTTCGTCCGATACCCTTTTAATTTCCCGGGCTTCTGCCTTTACCTGCTTTTTCAGC
>JBGUQD010000051.1:0-4978 GCA_045130755.1 Candidatus Limivicinus sp.
TGGAGGTATTCAGGCCGAAGATGCTGGCATAGCTGCCGTACTGATTGGCAAAGTTGTAATACTGGTTCGCGTAGCGATAGTTCACCTCAGAGGTGGAGTAATTCTTGCTGCCCACAGTGAAAGCGGTGGCCTTGTAAACGAGCCCGGAGTTGAGCAGGAGCACCAGCGCCACAACCAGAACGACGGCGATCGTGCCGAGCGTCCATCGGAGATTGCTCTTCTTCTTTTCCTGGGCTTCCCGCTCCAGGGCAAGGGTCTTTTTGTCAGTGCCTGCCTCGCGGGCGGCCTGGCGGTTTTTCTTTTCAGTTGATGCACTCATGGCTTATCTCATCCTTTGCGTTTGATACATAGTATAGAAGGGGAAATAATTTTGCAGACTTAGGTATTATAGCGCAACATACTCTCCGTTTCAAGTCAAATTACGCCCAGTTTGCGATTTTTTCATTTTTTTGAAGCATCGGGCATAAGCTATGTTTATATGCTGTTAAGGGAGGGAGAGAAAAATGGATATTGATGATCTGATTTACGGGGACACCGATCCCGGCCCGAGCAACAGATAAAAAACGGAGAGCGGATTCCCGCTCTCCGTTTTGATAAACGGCGGATACAGCTCAGCTCTGGGCTCTCATGGACAGGAAAGCGTTGATAAAGCCGTCCAGATCGCCGTTCATGACGTTGTCGATATTGCCGTTTTCATAGTCCGTGCGGTGATCCTTTACGAGCTGGTAGGGCATAAAGACATAGGAACGGATCTGGCTGCCCCACTCGATCTTCATCTGCACGCCCTTGATGTCGCTGATCTTTTCCAGATGCTCTCGCTCCTTGATCTCGGCAAGGCGGGCGCGCAGCATGTTGCGGCAGTTCTCCAGGTTTTGGAAGTGGCTGCGCTCCACCTGGCTTGAGACTACGATGCCCGTCGGGATATGGGTCAGACGCACGGCCGAGGATGTCTTGTTGACCTTCTGTCCGCCTGCCCCGGAAGAACGGTACACGTCCATCTTGATGTCTTCATCACGCAGCTCGATCTCGTTGTCATTGGCGATCTCGGGCATGACCTCAACGGCGGCAAAGGAGGTATGGCGTCTGCCCGCCGCGTCGAAGGGAGATACGCGCACCAGGCGGTGGATGCCGTGCTCACTCTTCAGGAAACCATAGGCGTTCTCGCCCTCAATCATGATGGTGGCGCTTTTGATGCCCGCCTCGTCGCCGTCGAGGTAGTCCATGACCTTCACCTTGTAGCCGTGGCGGTCGGCCCACATGTTGTACATGCGGTAGAGCATGGAGGCCCAGTCCTGCGCTTCGGTACCGCCGGCGCCGGCATGGAAGGTGAGGATGGCGTTGTTGGCGTCATATTCGCCCGTCAGGAGCGTGGACAGGCGTGTGGACTCCACCTTTTTGGAGTAGTCCTCAAATTCCTGCTGCAGTTCGGGCAGCATGGAGTCATCATTTTCCTCGATGGCCATCTCGCACATGGTCATCATATCGTCCCAAGATGCGCAGAGGCGGTTGAAATTGTCGACCTTGTCCTTGAGGTTTTTCAGCCGCTTCTGAACCTTCTGCGACCTCTCCACATCGTTCCAGAACCCCTCGCGGGCGCTGGCGGCTTCCAGTTCCTCGATTTCCTTCTCGGCTGCTTCCAGCCTGAGTGCGGTGCGCAGCACATCGAGCTCCGGTTTGCAGTTGTTTAGTTTTACTTTGTATTCATCAAATTCCAGCATAATCCCCGTTCACTTTCATTCAAATTGTCATTTTCAATTCGCATTTTTATATTATACACAAAAAGCACCCGCTTGTAAATCGCTTTTTTATTTCGTTTTCAAACCATAGAAAATCCCCGAAAGTTCTTCCAATTTAGATAATGAGGTGCTATAATATGCTTGTATTGTTTTGAGCAGGCGTCTGTGCGCCTTCGCAGGAATGATTTTGCGAGAAAAAGCGATTACGGAGGAAAAAGATAACATGATCTCACACGGCAAGGAAATCAAGGTCTTCACCGGCAACTCCAATCCCGCTTTGGCTGAAGCCATCGCCTCGGAGCTGTACAGAAGCCTCGGCAATTGCAACGTCACCCAGTTTGCCGACGGCGAATGTTCCGTTTCGGTGTTCGAGCCGGTCCGCGGCAAGGACGTGTTCATTGTCCAGTCGACCTGCAACCATGTCAATGACAATCTCATGGAGCTTCTGATTATGATCGACGCCATGCGCAGAGCTTCTGCCGGGCGCGTCACCGCCGTCATCCCCTACTTTGGCTATGCCCGCCAGGACCGCAAGGCCAAGAGCCGCGATCCCATCTCCGCAAAGCTCGTAGCGAACCTTATCACAGCCGCCGGCGCTGACCGCGTCCTGACCATGGACCTTCACGCCGCGCAGATTCAGGGCTTCTTCGACATCCCCGTGGACAACCTTCAGGGCGCCCACCTGTTTGTCAAGCACTTTGCCAATATGTTCGGCAAGGGCAATGAGGACGTCATGGTCGTCTCCCCCGACGTGGGCAGCACCGCCCGCGCCCGCGCCTTCTCCATGAAGCTGGGTGTGAACATGGCCATCGTTGACAAGCGGCGCGAGCGTGCCAACCAGTCCGAGGTCATGAACATCATCGGCGACGTGTCCGGCAAGACCTGCATCCTGCTTGACGATATCGTCGACACTGCCGGCTCCCTCTGCGGTGCGGCCAAGGCTATCAAGGAGATCGGCGGCGCAAAGGAAGTCTATGCCTGCGCCACCCACGGTGTTCTCTCCGGCCCTGCACTCGACCGCATTAATTCCAGCTGCATCAAGGAACTGCTTCTGCTCGACACCATTCCCTATCCCGCCAACCGCCCCAAGTGCGACAAGATCCAGTATCTGACCACCGCCTCTGTCTTTGCCGAGGCGATCCGCCGCATTTACGAGGAAGTTTCCATTTCCAATCTGTTCGAGAACTGATCCATGCTTTTCAAGTCATCCGCCTCTGTCACCTGGCTTCTTGTCTTTCTGGGAAATCCCGGTCCGAAATATGAATGCACGCGCCACAATGCGGGCTTCATGGCCGCTGATGCCCTGGCAAAGAAACTGGGGGTGAGCATCAGCAGGGCGCGTTTCAAAGCTCTCACCGCCTCTGCTGAGATAAACGGCGAGAAGTTGCTGCTGATGAAGCCGCAGACCTATATGAACCTCTCGGGTGAGGCAGTCGGCGAAGCTGCGCGCTTTTACAAGATCCCGCCTGAGCACGTGATCGTCGTGTCCGATGAGGTGAGTCTGCCGCTCGGAAAGCTCCGTGTGCGCATAAAGGGCTCGGCAGGCGGTCACAACGGTCTCAAGAGTATCATTGCAAGCCTGGGAAGTGACAACTTCCCGCGCATCCGCATCGGTGTCGGCGCACCGCCCCACCCGGATTACGACATGGCCGATTGGGTTTTGTCCGTGTTTCGCAATCAGGATCTTGAGGACATGCTTTCTGCTGCGGATAAAGCGGCAGAAGCAGTCATTGCCTACGTCACAGATGGCCCGGAACGTGCCATGAATCGTTTCAATTGACGTCAAACGAAACTCGCTGCAGTACGTTTTGGGGTGCCTTAGCGAAAACACAGCAGCGTGAGTTTCTTTGAACTATATCTTAGTTTACGAAAAAAAACATACGAGGAGGCTGCCCATGAAGAAAAAACTTGTCGCAATGCTCCTGGCAGGCGGACAGGGTTCCCGTCTGTACGCCCTGACCCAGAGCGTCGCCAAACCCAGCGTGCCTTTCGGAGGCAAGTACAGAATCATTGACTTTCCCCTTTCCAACTGCGCAAACTCCGGTATTGATACCGTCGGTGTCCTGACCCAGTACCGCCCCCTGCAGCTCAACAGCTACATCGGCAGCGGCCAGCCTTGGGATCTGGACGTGAACGACGGCGGCGTTTTCATTCTCCCTCCCTACCAGTCCGCGGGCGAGAAGGGTTCCTGGTTCACCGGCACGGCCAACGCCATTTACCAGAACCTGTCCTTCATCGAGGAGTATGACCCGGAAAATGTTCTCATCCTCTCCGGTGACCAGATTTATAAGATGGACTATGCCGATATGCTGCGCGAGCATCTGGAGCATGACGCTGCGTGCACCATCTCGGTCCTGTCCGTCACGCTGGAGGAAGCCACCCGCTTCGGCATCATGAATATCGGTCCGGACGGTTATGTGGAGGAGTTTGAGGAGAAGCCCAAGCACCCCAAGAGCACCCTTGCCTCCATGGGCATTTACATCTTCAACTGGAAGAAGCTGCGCGAGTACCTGATTGCCGACGAGAACGATCCCAACTCCAATAAGGACTTTGGCAAGAACATTATCCCCAGCATGCTCGGAAACGGCGAGAAGCTCTGGCCCTATCGCTTTAATGGCTACTGGGCCGACGTCGGCACCATCTCCAGTCTGTGGGAGTCCAATATGGATATGCTCACTCCGCAGTTGATCGACCTGTACGATCCCGAGTGGCCCATCAGTGCGAGAAGCCCCATCTGCCCGCCGCACCAGGTCGGTGCCCACGCTGAGATCCTTCACTCCATCGTCACCGAGGGCTGCGAGATCGACGGCATTGTGGACAACTCCGTTCTGTCTCCCTCCGTGCACATCGGTGTCGGCGCGAATATCAAATATTCCGTCCTGATGCCCGGCGTCGTGGTTGAGGCCGGCGCCTCCGTCGAATACGCCATCATCGGCGAAAACGCCGTCATCCATGCCGGCGCGAAGGTCGGCGGCTCTCCCGCCCCCGGCGAGGAAAAGTGCATCACCACCATTGGCCCCGATCTTGAGATCCCCGCGGGCTCCACGGTCAAAGTCGGCGCCATGATCAGCAGCGTTGAGGAGGTTTAAGCCATGAAGGATTTCCACGGTCTTATTTTCGCCTACTATACCGACGCCAGACTGCGTGAGCTCGTCAGCATGCGCACCGCCGCGTCCCTGCCCTTCTGCGGCAGATACAGAGTCATCGACTTCTCCCTCTCCGCCATGCGCAACGCCGGCATC
>JBGUQD010000052.1:0-7649 GCA_045130755.1 Candidatus Limivicinus sp.
TGCGTCAAGGCCCCCGGCTTCGGCGACAGACGCAAGGAGATGCTGCAGGATATCGCCATCCTCACCGGCGGCCAGGTCATTTCCTCCGACGTCGGCATGGAGCTCAAGGACGCCGATCTCAACATGCTCGGCCAGGCCCATCAGGTCAAGGTCAGCAAGGAGAATACCGTTATCGTCGACGGTGCTGGCGATCCTGCCGAGATCCGCGCCCGCGTCCAGCAGATCGAGCATCAGCTTGAGACCACCACTTCCGACTATGACCGCGAGAAGCTTCAGGAGCGTCTTGCCAAGCTGTCCGGCGGCGTAGCCGTCATCAAGGTCGGTGCTGCCACCGAGACCGAGATGAAGGAAAAGAAGCTGCGTATTGAGGACGCCCTCAACGCCACCCGCGCCGCCGTTGCCGAAGGCATCGTGGCCGGCGGCGGCACCGCCTATGTGATTGCCGCAAAGGCTGCCGACAAGCTGACCGCCACCCTCGAGGGCGACGAGAAGACCGGCGCCGCGCTGGTTGCCAAGGCCCTGAAGGCCCCCATCATGCAGATCGCTGCCAACGCCGGTATGGAAGGCGCTGTGATTCTGAACAATGTCTACGGCAGCTCTGAGACCAACTACGGCTACGACGCCGCCGGCGATCAGTACGGCGATATGCTGACCCTCGGCATCGTCGACCCGACAAAGGTCTGCCGCAGCGCCCTTGAGAACGCTGCTTCCGTCGCCTCTATGGTTCTCACCACCGAGAGCCTGGTTGCCGATATTCCCGAGAAGAATCCTCCCATGCCCGCTTCCCCCGACGCGATGGGCGGCATGTATTAAGCACTAACTTTTAGCCCCATATAAACCGTGCTTTTCGCACAATGTTAGAATTATTTTGTATCTTTTAGAACAAATTAGGAATAGCTTACGCATTGTTAACAGAAAAGCGCCTTTTTGCATGACAGAGAAAGCAGACAATTTGCCTTACAATTGTCTGCTTTCTTTTTTGTTTATACATGAGTATACAGCTAAATAAATCTGAGAAAAGGAGGTTGCCATGTCTTGTCTATAGCGGTTTCATTGGATTTAACTACCGCGTTTATTTGTGCTCGATTGCAACGGCATTCTTGGCCATTGGGCTCATCTTGCTGCCCGTGCTGCCTTCCGGAAAGGCATTGCCTCTATTGTGGGCACCGGAATCCTGTTGAACCGGGGACCTGGGCTGGCGGCATCGTCGGTCTGAAGAGCATTCTCGGTGTAAAAGCGTGAACAGGCACTCGATATCCTCCGGCAGCTCTCAGATCTTGGGTATCTCAGCTTTGAACTGGACGCTAAAACCAAGATGCTGACGAACCGCATCACGGATTATGAGCTGGATTACTGCGGCGCCCCCTGTGATACCAGTGCTGTCTATACAACACCCGCCTATAGCTTTCTGTGTGTCCCCCGATCCATTACGGAAAGGCTTGTTGCACAAGTTGGCCTTGCCCTCCGCATCGCCGACCGCGATACAGGTCTCATAGATCTGCGGGTAATTCTTGGCGCCCAGAATATCCGGGTAAATCCGTCTGTCGCCCTCCAGATATTCGTCCTTTTCATTCCGTACATAGTTGTTGTCATAAATCACCATGATCGTGTGAATGCCGCGGGAGACGGCGTGAAGTTCAGCTCATAATAGTCGCCCCAATCATCTCCCAGCTCTTTTACCGGTGCAAGTGCGATCCGGTTCCCGGCTTCATCACAGACAAAGGCCCGAAATTCATCCAGACGAAAGAAGCCATCCGGCCGCATATAGTGACCCGAGCGCAGAATCCTGTGGACTTCCTCTCCCGGTTCATAGACGGATTTGTCCGTCACAATCCATGCCTCGTGTCCGTAAACCAGATAATCGGTGGTGTCGATTCCTCTTCTCATGCATGTCCTCCTGTGATGTGATCCGTTAAGACTTTGAAAGTGTCGGGTTTTGATAGGTACAGTATGATAGCCCCCCGTGTGACCGGCACGGAGGGCTATAGCAAGAGAGATCTTTGATTGCCGTTACGCGCAGAGAGGTGTAAAAGCACGTTGGGATGAGGGAACCCCCGGCAATCACATAGCATCTGATCTGATGAAAGCATAGCAGAAAAACGCTCTGCGCGGAAGCCCCCCGGGGGGGGATGCAATTTGCCTTTTCCGATGCTGCTGCAGCATCCCCCCTCCCGGGTTATTTCAGGCATTTCGACGAATTTAGACTTGAATATTCAACTTGAACTCCAGCAATTATGTATATTGCCTCTTGTACTTCGGCATTTTGGCAGAGAAGCTTCTTTCATTTTCGTCACTTTGCTGTTTTAACCCCGGTGGGGGGATATCCTCGGGCAAAATTTTGTATCCCCCCACCCGGGTTGTGGGTTGGCACTGATGAGGTTAAAATAGCTTTAATATAGAAAGTGAGAATTGCCTCAAATGGACAACGAGAAAAAGTCTGCGCAATATGACGCCCGTTACATGGCAAACCGTATGTCCCGCACCATCGGCCATATAAAGCTTGTGCGCAGCATGGTCGAGGACGGCGCGGACTGTACCGAAGTTCTGATACAGCTTGCCTCCGTGCGCGGACAGCTTGACAGCATCTGCAGCAGTTTCATGTCTCAGTATGCAGAGCAGTTTGCCGAGGAATACCGCAAAACCGGAGATACGGCACTGATCGACGCCTTCAAGGCAGAGCTCAGCCGCGCGATAAGATAATTAAGATAATATAGTGCATAGCGGCAGTCAGCCGTTTGCAAATAAAACCATTTGGGAGGAACATAGTATGGCATGTTTTCTGGTTTCCTCGGTCTCTCCGTTGTGGCTCTCGGCCTGATCCTCTGGCTCGTGATCCTGCTCATCAAGGACCCCAAGGGCGTCGTCAAGGCGAGCCTGCGGAAGAAAGCAGCAAGCAAATAATCTGACCTGAAAAGCAAAATGTGCCGGGTACTGTTCATAACGGACAGTTCCCGGCGCTTATATATTGTTCTGTCATTTTGCTACACCAGACAACAGGTACAGACCCATGTTGTCGCAAATGCAGTCGATGTCAAACCACTCCCGCCAGAAAACGGCTTCCTCCTCCGCCGAAAGCAGGCCTCTGGCAAGTCCGGCAGGCAGAATCGCGCTGATCGTATTGGTGTGCTCCCTGTCAAACGGGAACGCAATCGTGAGCCGTCCGCCCGGACGAAGCAGCTCCCGGGATTTTTTCAGAAACACGCGCGGCTGCAGAAAATGCTGGTAGGAATTGAAGGCCATCAGCACATCATAGCCGGTCTGTTCATGGGTAAGGAAATCCCCTTTCTCCACATGGATGCGGGGATCAAAGCAAAACTTTTCCTTCGCCGCTTCTACCATACCTCCTGAGATATCTACCCCATCGATCTCGCAGGCGCCAGCCTCCAGCAGATCCATGAACATGGAGCCGCTGCCGCAGCCGATATCGAGCACGCAGGCGCCGCCTCGTGGGATCGAGATCGTGGAAGCAACGACGCGCGCGGGTTTGGCTTCAGAGAAATCATCATCCCAAAACGCGGCAACCGAATCGAAATATTCCGCAATTTCCATGGCTTGCTCCTTTGCTGTCGTAGTCCCTCTTTTTATATTGTATGAAACTTCAGGGCACCGCACAAGCCCCCCAGGGGGATATTTTTTGAACTTTACTGCAGATTTTTTGCCGTTTTCTTCCCTCATTGCGGCTAAACAAACATGCCCCTCCGAGTGGGAGGGGCATGCAGTTTTATATGTGGTTTGCTCAGTCGATGTCAAGATCGACGGTGACCTCGTAGTAGTCGCAGGCGTGGGCGATCCAGTTGGAGACGTTGGCCTTGGAGATCATGCTCATTTCGAGGAAAGAGCAGAAGACATAGCCGTTGTCGTCCAGGATGGCCTGCTGCAGCTCGATGGCAAGCTCGGCGCGCTTGGCAGTGTCAAACTCGGTGGAAAGCTGATGGAGCAGATCGTTCACGTGCTCGTTGGCATAGGCGCCGAAGTTGTAGCTCATGCCGGGCACGCAGGAGGTGGTGAAGAAGTACTGGGGATCGCCGGAGGGGGCGGTCACGAGGGCGGAGGCGTAGACGTCAAAGTCCATAGTGGCCAGGAACTCGCGGCGGTTGGCGGTGCAGTTGATGTCCACATCGATGCCGATGTCCTTCAGGGTCGCCTGGGCAGACTCGGCCAGCAGAGGCAGCTCCGCACGGCTGGGATAGGTCAGCCAGCGAATCGTGAGCTTCTGGCCGTCCTTCTCGCGGATACCGTCGCCGTCGGTATCGACCCAGCCGGCGGCCTCCAGAACGGCTTTCGCACCGTCGGGATCGTAGCCCAGGGTATTGAGGTGCTCGCTGCCGAAGGTGCTGAAGCCCTCAGGGAAGGGGCCGTAGCCCGGCACGCCGTGGCCGTCCAGCAGTGCGATGACGAAGCCCTCACGGTCAATGCCCATGACGATAGCCTGCCGCACGGCGGGATCCTGGATGACGGCGCTCTGCATGTTCATGCAGCCGAAGAAGGCACGGGAGGTCTGGATGCTGGAGAACTGGAAGTTGGGATTTTCAAATTTGGAATACGCATCATAAGCCACGCCGTAGGCCGCGTCAACCTCGCCGCCCTCCAGGGCCAGGGCCAGGGTGTTGCGGTCAGAGATCGTGCGGATGGTCAGCTCGTCCAGTTTGGGGGTGCCGTCCCAGTAGTACTCGTTGGGAACCAGGGTAATGTGGTCGTCCATCAGCATGTCGACTGCCTTGTAGGGGCCGGTGCCGACAGAGATGCCGCTCTCAAAGTCGGAGGCGTCCACATCGATGATGCAGGCGTACGGGTCGCCCAGATAGTTCATGAGGGCGGGGTTCGGCTCAGAGGTGACGATGGTCAGGACCTGGCCGTCGGCCTCCATGCTCTCGATCTTGGTGTCGCCTGGGGCACGGTCGTGGTTTTCGAGCAGGTGCTCAAAGCACTGCTTGACGGCGGCGGCGTCCATGTTGCGTCCGGAGGAGAACTTGATGCCGTCACGCAGGGTGATGGTCCAAGTGTTGTTGCCGTCGTTCGTCCACTCGGTGGCGAGCCAGGGCTCCAGTTCCATGGTATCGGTGTAGTGTACCAGGGTCTCACCTACGCCGTAGCGGATGCAGGGCCAGCCGTTGTAGGTACGATGCGGGTCGATGGTCTCTTCCCAGTTTTCGGCATTGAAGGTGGTGTCGCCGATGACCATCTTCTTACCTTCCGCTGAGGCGGCGCCGGAAAACAGGCACACGAACATGCAGAGGATCAGCGCGAAGGGCAGGATTCTTTTGAGACTTTTCATGTTTTCCTCCAATAAAAATTCTTGTCTCTTTCCGCATGTTACGGTATACTGGAGGCGGCAGAGGCGGATTCTCCGCCGCCTGTCAGTTTCCTCAGGCGGCTTCCCTGTCGCTTTCCGACGGCTCACAGGGAAGTCGCTTTTTGGCTTATTTGTATGCAGCGATGGTGAAGATCGGCGTGGGATTATAAAACTCGTCGATCTCTTTGTAGATACGTTTGTAGACACCAACATCCACAAGCACGCGCTCGAAGCCCGCCTCCACCAGAAGCTGTACATCCCACTGCGGGCGCGGCCCTTCGTAGGCGGAGAGTTCCATGGTGATCTCTTCGTTTTCGTGAGTGAGATATTCCGGCACAAGCTTGTGGGCATGGTTTTCCGGCAGCTCGACCTCGTCATCGTCGATGGCGGCACAGTAATCCGCGTCGAAGTTAATAAGCACCCCACCCGGCTTCAGGATGCGGTACCACTCCCGGTAAGCCCTCGCAATGTGGGGCAGTGTCCAGGTCAGGTTCCGGGTCACCAGCACGTCGAAGCTCTCGGAGGCAAATTCCGTCTCTTCAGCGTCCATGATCCGAAACCGGGCGTCCAGGCCGAGGACAGCCGCCATGTGCCTGGCATGGTCGATCATCTCCGGGGTCAGGTCGATGCCGATCGCCTCATGCCCTTCCTCCGCCATCAGGCAGGCGAAAAAGCCTGTGCCGGTACCGATATCCAGTACGCGAAGAGGCCTCCCCTGCGGCAGATACTTTGCCAGCTCATTCAGCCAGCGATCCTTCTTCTCGCTCTCAAATTCCCGCAGGCGCTGGGCTTCAAAGCCCTCCGCCCGGTGGGACCAGTAATGCGTCACACGATGCTTGATTCTCTCCATGGTTTTCTCCCTCTATTATGATACTTGCCTCAGTATGCTGTTATAGCTTAAACTCTGCTTGTCATCCTGAACGTAAGCGAAGGATCCCCTGGTTGGCTGCAACAGGTAAGGGATTCTTCGTCACTGCGCTCCTCAGAATGACATCAGCTTTGAGTGACAATCTACTGCAATTACAGGATACTGTCGATTAAGCGTTTCGTATAGTCGTCCTGCGGATGGCGGATCACGTCATCCGGTCTCCCCTGTTCCACAATTTTTCCCTTGTACAGCACCAGTACGCGATTGCAGAACTGCTGCACCAGCGCAATATCGTGGCAAATGAACAGGATCGCGAGCTCGCTGCCGTGATGGGAGCGCAGCTCATTTAACAGCGCGATGATCTCCTTCTGGATGGTCACGTCCAGAGAGGAGGTCGCCTCGTCGCAGATCAGGAGTTTGGGCTTTACCGCGAGGGCGCGGGCGATCGCAGCGCGCTGGCACTGGCCGCCGCTGACCTGATGCGGATAACGGGAGGCAAATTCCGGCGTGAGGCCGCACTCTGTGAGCAGCCGAGCCACTTCCTGTTTCGTCTCCGCCCGGCTCATGCCGTTATTTCTCAGGCTCTCACCGATGCCGTCGCCCAATGTACAGCGCGGATCAAAGGAATCTGTCGGCGTCTGGAAAACCATCTGCATCTCGCTGTAAGCCTTGCGCAGCCCTTTTCCGCTCAGGCGGGTGATCTCCTCGCCATTGAGCACGATACGGCCCTCGGTACTGTCGAGCAGCCGGGTGATCATGTTGACCACGGTGGTCTTGCCGCTGCCGCTCTCGCCGATCAGCCCCAGGCACTCGCCGGGATAGAGCTCAAAGCCGATGTGGTCTACGGCCGTGAAATCCGGCTCTCCTTTGCGGATAAATACTTTGGTGAGATTTTCAACTTTTAAGACAGGTTCCATGTTCTCACCTCTTCAGCTTTGGCACGGCGGACATGAGCAGGCGGGTGTAGTCCTCTTTCGGGTTGTTAAGCACCTGCTGCGTCTCGCCATACTCCACCATCTCGCCGTTTTTCATAACCAGCACCTTGTCCGCCATCGCGCCGATGACACCGATGTTATGGGTCACCAGAACGATGGAGGTGCCGAAGGTCTTGCGCATCAGCATCATCTCCTCCACAACCTGCTTCTGCACGGAGACGTCCAATGCCGAGGTCGGCTCATCCGCCAGCAGGACGCTGGGATTGAGGAGCATCGCCGCGGCGATGCCGACACGCTGCTGCATGCCGCCGGAGAGTTCAAACGGGTAGCTGTCCAGGATGCGCCGGGCATTCTCAAAGCCGATCTTCTCCAGAAGCTCCGTCGCGCGGCGTGAAAATTCTTCTTTGGAAACCGATTCGTGCTCCGCCATGCTCTCGTAGAGCTGGGCGCCCACGGTGCGGATCGGGCAGAAGGAGCTGCCCGCGTACTGGAAGATCATGCCGAGCTCCGGGCCGTTGAGCTTGCGCAGCTCCGAGGCGGAGAGATCGGGCAG
>JBGUQD010000053.1:0-11223 GCA_045130755.1 Candidatus Limivicinus sp.
GGGTCTCGGCGTTCGTGACGAGCTGGCCGATCAGGCCGTTGTAAACGTCGGTGGCCTCCAAGGCGTCACGGATAGCGGTGGGATCAGCGGAACCGGCACGCTCGATGGCGTCCTTGATCCAGTACACACCGTCACGGCCGAACAGGCACTCGGTCTCAAGGGTGCCGCCGTACTTGGCAACGATCTTCTCGCCGAACTCACGGGCCTCGGGCATGGCAAAGCCGATACGGCTGACGAACTGGCATCCGTCGAGCGCGCCCTGGGCTTCCTCAGCAAGCTGGTCGGAGTCCCAGCCGTCGTGGCCGAGAAGCATGCAGGTGATGTCCATCTCACGGGCCTGCTTGGCAAAGGTGGCGTTCATGGCGTAGTCGTTCATGACGACGAAGATGACCTCGGGATCGGCTCTCTTGATCTTGGCAAGCTGAGCGCGGAACTCACGGTCGCCGGTCTGGCACTGCTCCTTGGCTACGAGCTCACCGCCGTTGGCAGTGAAGGCGTCCTCGATGAACTGGCCGACAGCTTCGGAGTTGGTGTCGCCGTTGATGGTGAACAGAGCGCCCTTGGTGAAGCCAAGATCCTTGGTGGCGTAGGTGCCGACGACGGTGCCGATGTAGGCATCGAGGAAGCACATACGGAAGGAGTAGGGATGGAGCTTGCCCTGTTCGTCGATGGTGACGAGCTCATTGGAGGCGGCGGTGCCGATGATGGGAACTTTCAGTTCGTCGGCAACGGAGGCCATCGGGATATTGCAGGAAGAGAAGTTGGTGCCGATTTCGGCCACGATGCCGTTGTCGGTGATCAGCTTGCGCAAAGCGTTGACGGAGTCAGCGGAGTCGCCTTTGCCGTCCATGGGGACGAGCTCGAGCTTCTTTCCGCCCAGCACGCCGCCGGCGGCGTTGATCTCTTCGATCGCTTCCAGCGCGCCGAACTTACCGGCGTTGCCCCAGAGCGCGGTGCCCTGAGAGAGGTCGCCGATGTAGCCGATCTTGATGGTGTCTTCTTCGGCATAGGCCATGCCGCTGACTGCCAGAGCAAAGATCATTACCATTGCAAGAGTCAGACACAATGCTTTTTTCATGTTTTTTCCTCCTATTTTTGTTAATGGTCCGAGCATTCTTCATGCTTATGGCTTTAGTTTATCAAAATATGCTGAGATGTCAAGTCCGTTTTTGTTGATTTTTACCCGTTTTTTCGCCCCGGTTTTCTGTGCATTTCTTCCCATTCGATCTGTTTTTTCAGGTTTTTCCCGCATTCTTTTGTGGATTTATTACAATTCTTGCTTTTAAAGTCTGTAGTTTCCGGCGTAAATCAACCTTGTTTTTTGGCTATATTCCACAAATCCTGATTATGTTTTTGTGGGAATCTGCTGAATTTCTAATATTTCCCGGATTACTCTTTGTTTTTTGTGGGGTTCTGTATATAATTATGTTGATTTGTGGGGGGTTATATCTTATTTCATTGTTATGCTTTTTCCTGTTTATCAGTATTTATAATATGTATAAATCGTTTTATCTGTCCTGACTGGCATTAAAAAAGGACATGAAAGCCGCTGACTTTCATGTCCTGTAATCCATATCATATCATTCCTGGCAGATGCGCACTTCGATCTCCCGCTGGGCTGCATAGGCCTCAAACGCCTCGGGCAGGTGCTGGTCTGTGATGATGAGGCCGATCTTTTCCAGACCGTCAAAGAGGATGTTGGCGTTGCCCTCAAACTTGGTGTGGTCGACCACAAGCACCTTTCGCTGCGCGTTGCACAGCATCTGGCGGCGCACATTCGCCTCGCTGATGTGGTTGTCGGAAAGGCCGAACTCCACGTTCACCTTCGGACAGCTCACAAAGGCGCAGTCGGCATAGTAGCGGCGCAGGGCCTCCACGGTGTTGGGGTCTGCAAAGGACATGGTACGGCGGCGGAAGGTGCCGCCGACGCAGATGAGGTTCACGCCGGAATTGGCCCCGCTGAAAAGACTGCAGATCGCAAGGGAATTGGTCACAAGCGTGATGTTCAGTTCCCGCGCCAGGATCGCCTCGGCGATGGCGAGACAGGTCGTGGAGGAATCAAGCATGACCACGTCGTTTTCCCGGATCTCCTTCACGGCGGCCTCGGCAAGCCTCTCCTTTGTGTGCTGCAGATAGGACTTGCGCAGCTCAATGGGGTAGCCCTTGTCGTATTTCTCCACCAGATACGCCCCGCCGTGGGTGCGCACCAGCTTCCCGGCCTTCTCCATCTCCTTGAGGTCACGGCGCACCGTCTCCTCACTGCACTGGAGCTTCTCGCTCATGTCCGGGACAAGGACAAAGCCCGCCTTGCGGATCTCCTGGTCGATCAGATTGTGTCGTTCGATTTTGAGCATCTTAACCACCCCGCTGTGTGCCGCATTTGATATCTGCTGCATCGGTTGATTATCATAACGCAAAAGAGTCGAAACGTCAATTGATTCTGCAAAGCTTTTTGTTTTTTGAACTTTTGCCTGATTTCCTTTTTGCGTGTTGACTTTTGCCCGTTTCGGGTGTATGTTCTGGGTACAGAGCTGTCTGTTCTTCTGTGTTTCTGTTGATTTTTGTTTGTCTTGACGGTTCAATCTCCGTTTCATCTCTGTTTCATATACGATTGGGGGTACATCCATGCCCGGTTTTGACAATTTCTTTCTCATGAGCACGGAGGACGTCCGGCGCTACGCCGTCGAAGTCCTGCACCGCTTTGCCCCCGATGAGCCGACTGAATGCACCGAGATCGGCGACGGCAACATCAACTATGTCTTCCGCGTTGTCTCCAAAGCGGACGGGCACTCCGTGATCGTAAAGCAGGCCGACAGGCTGCTGCGCTCTTCGGGCAGACCCCTGGACATGTACCGCAACAAGATCGAGGCCGCCATCCTCAGGCTCGAGGGCGAGCTTGCTCCCGGCATGGTACCCGAGGTCTATCATTACGACGAGGTCATGGCCGCAACCTCCATGGAGGATATCTCCGACTACAAAAATCTCCGCAGGGAGCTTGAGAATAACCGCGTCTATCCCCACCTGGCGGAAAACATCTCCGCTTTCATGGCGGACACGCTCCTGCCGACCACGGATCTGGTGCTGGACGCGGAGGAGAAGAAGCGGCGGGTCAAGTTTTTCACCAATCCCGAGCTGTGCAAAATCACAGAGGATCTGGTGCTGACCGAGCCCTATTACGATTACAAAGGCCGCAACATTTTGTTTCCCGGAAACGAGCGTTTTGTGCAGCGCTTTCTGTATGAGGACGAAGCCCTGCACGCCGAGGTCGCTCTCCTGCGGCTGAACTTCATGAACAATGCCCAGGCCCTGCTGCACGGGGATCTGCACTCGGGCTCCATCTTCATAAACGAAAAGGGTCTCAAGGTCCTCGACCCCGAGTTTGCCTTTTACGGCCCCATGGGCTATGACATCGGGAACGTCATCGGCAACCTCTTCTTCGCCTGGGCCAGCAAAGCGTTCACCATGCCCGATGCGGAGGATGCCGTTGCGGCGATTGGGAAAGCCATCGCCGACACCTGGGATCTGACGCGCGAGAAGCTGGAACGCAAATTCGACGCCTGCGTCACCTTCCCGCTCTGCCGGGTGCCCGCCTTCAAGGCGCAGTACCTCGACGGCATCATGGCCGATTCCGCCGGGTACGCGGGCACGGAGATCATCCGCCGCACGGTGGGCGACTCCAAGGTGATGGAAGTCAGCTCTGTCACCGATCCCGAAAAGCGCATCCCGATGGAGCGCGCGCTCATAAAGCTCGGCATCGCGCTCATCAAAAACCGCAGCACATTCCGCAGGGGGCGTGAGCTGACGGAAGCTTTCCGCCTTATTCTGGCATGAGGTGATACATGATGGTACGCATGGATGAGGGCATGCCCTTCCTGCTCAAATATGAAAACGTAGCCTGGTACGATGCCGGCAAGGTCCGCATCCTCGACCGCCGCATTTTCCCCACCGAGGTCCGCTTCGTGGAGTGCGCGACCTATCAGGAGGTGGCGCAGGCCATCGCCGACATGGTGACGCAGTCTGCGGGCCCCTACACCGCCGTGGGCATGGGCATGGCGCTGGCGGCCTTTCAGGTGCGCGGGGAGGCGAAGGAGAAACAGGCCACCTTCCTCCGACAGGCGGCATATGACCTGGCGCACGCACGGCCCACCACCGCAAACCGCTACGGGCAGATCACCTATCGTGCCGCCGAGCTCGCGGAAAAGGCGCTGGACGAGGGCCGCGACCCCATCGAGGCAATCGTTGACTCCACGGTGGAATCCCTGAACCGCCGCTACAGCACCATGCAGATCGTGGGTGACAAGCTGTGCGAGCTCATCCCCGCGGGCGGCAGCATCCTGACCCAGTGCTTCGGCGAGACCATCATCGGCACCGTCATCCGCGCGGCGAAGAAACAGGGCAAGGACTTTCGCGTATACTGCGCCGAGACAAGGCCCTATCTGCAGGGGGCGCGCCTGACTTCGAGCTGCTTTGCCGAGATGGGCTTTGACACGACGGTGCTCACCGACAATATGATCGCCTGGGCCATGCAGGAGGGCAGGATCGATTTCTTTACCTCCGCCGCCGACACCATCGCCCGCGACGGACACATCGCCAACAAGATCGGCAGCTTTCAAATCGCGATCCTTGCCAAGCACTTCGGCATCCCCTACTACGTCACCGGCATTCCGGACAAAGACAAGCACACGCGGGACGACATCGTCATCGAGATGCGGGACCCCGAACAGGTGCTGCGCTACCGCGGCATCCCGAACTGCCTGCCGGAAGTGAAAGCTGTGTACCCCTCCTTCGACGTAGTGCCGCCCCATCTCATCTCCGGCGTGGTGACGGACAAGGGGGTCTATGTCCCCTATCTGCTGGATCGCTACTTTGACAGCGACGTAAAAGCTTTTTATTAAAACGAAAATAATAATTGAAAAGGAGTAATTGCCATGAAAGTCTATGTACGCGCTCCCTATCCCGAAAATCGTCTGGCTGAGCTCAGAGAGATGTTCGATGAGGTCCTGTACGAGCCGTGGACCGAAACCGGTGAGCGCTATTACGAGGATGAAATGCTCGAAAACCTGCTGAAGGTGCAGCCCGACGTGCTCATCACCGAGCTCGACCGCGTGACCGAAAAGGTGCTGGCGGGCTACAAGGGCCTCAAGGTAATCGGCGACTGCCGCGCCACCCCCGCGAACCTCGACACCGCCGCCTGCACGAAGGCGGGCGTCCCCGTGCTGTGCACCCCGGGCCGCAACAACCAGGCCGTGGCCGAGATGGTCGTGGCCCTCATCATCATGCACATGCGCCACGGTCTGGAATCCATCCAGTGGATCAAGGACGGCGGCTGGGTCCAGGGCACCACGCCCTACTTCCTGTGGATGGGCCACGAGCTGCAGGGCAAGAAGGTCGGCCTTGTGGGCTTCGGCGCGGTCGCCCAGGCGGCGGCAAAAATCCTCGACGGCTTTGACTGCGAGGTCTGCTACTACGACTACAAGGGCCGTCCCTTCGGCCACTACACGCCCATGAGCGTGGAAGAGATCTTCAAGACCTGCGACATCGTCTCCCTCCACCTGCCGGTGAGCGATTCGACCCGCGGCCTTGTCACCGAAGAGCTCCTGCGATCCATGAAGCCCGACGCTCTGTTTGTAAACGCGGGCCGCTCCGCGCTGGTGGACACCAAAGCCCTCATCCGCGTGCTCAATGACAAGGCCATTGCCGGCGCCGTCATCGACGTGCTGGACAACGAGCCGCCCACGCCCGAGGATCTGGAAATCATGAACTGCCCCAACACGATCCTGACCCCGCACATCTGCGGCGCCTCCTACGAGGTCACAAACCACCAGGCGGACATCCTCAACGCGCGGCTCAAAAAGTGGCTTGCGGGCGAGGACCTGGCGAAGATCGTGTACAACCGCGACGTACTGAAATGAGGCACTATCTGCTCATCGACCTGGGCACCGGCAGCACGCGGGCGGCCATCGTGCGCAGCGACGGGAAAACCCTCGCCATGCGCAGCTTCTTCAACCGCTACTGCCGGGACGACGCCTACCCCGACGCGCAATACTTTCTGCCCGCCGACTGGGAGGCCGAGATCCTGCGCTGCTGCCGCGAGGTGCATGCCGAGTGCCCGGAGATCCGCATTGACGCGGTTTCCGCCGCCGGCGCCAGACAGAGCATCGTCCTTTTGGACGAGGAGGGCAAAGCCTTCTACGGTCTTCCCAACATTGACAACCGCGGCCGCGAATTTATGCCCGCCCTCGGCGATCAGCCGTGGATCTATGAGCGCTCCGGCAAATGGGTGACCGAGGACTTCTGCGCGGCAAAGCTGCTGGGTCTTCGCAAAAAGCGCCCGGAACTGTATCAGCGCATCGGCACGGTCCTTTCTCTTAGCGGACATATCGCAAAGATCTTCACCGGTCTTTCGGTGTTCGAGCCCTCTCAGGCCTGTGAAACGCAGCTCTATGATCTTGGCACGAAGCAGTGGTCCCGTGAGCTCTGCGCGGCCTACGGCGTTGATCCCGCCCTGCTGCCCCCGCTCGTAAACGCCGGGGAATGCGTGGGCTCCATTCTTCCCGCGCTGCGCAAAGAGCTCGGCATGGCAGAAGACGCCGTCTTCGTCGCGGGCGGGGCCGACACCCAGGCAGCCCTGCTGCAGACCGGCATAAAGCCGGGGGACATTGCCATCGTCTCCGGGACCACCACTCCCATCACGGCCCTGACCGGGCACAAGCTCTACGACCAGCAGCAGCGCGTGTGGGTGGACGCAAACCTCGGCGCCAGGGGCTATCTCATCGAGATGAACCCCGGCGTGACCGGCCTCAACTACCAGCGGGCCAAGGACTTCCTCGCACCCGACACGCCTTACGAAGAGCTTGAACGCCTATACCGGGAAAAGCAGGACTTCCGCTGCACGGCGTCCTTCACTTCCCTGCTGTTCTATGAACGGCGCTCACTCAGGAGTGGCGGCTTTTACATGCCGAGTCCCTTCCCCGAGCCCCTCGACAGGGTGGACATGCTCTGGGCCGTGCTCGCGGACAGCGCCTGCGGCATCTACGAGCAGCTCTGGCGCCTGCGCGATATGAGCGGCCACGACCGCAAGTACATTTTAGGCTGCGGCGGCGGACTGCGCTCGGAGGCGCTGTGCCGGATGATCGCCGATCTGTCCATGCTTGAGCTGCATTTAAAACCCGGCTTTGAGCAGGCGACGCTCTTCGGTCTTGTGGCTCTGTGCAACGAGGCGCTGCAGGACGGCACCGCCCTCGGCGGCGACGGTGAAGAGCGTGTATACACGCCGCAGGAAAACCCGCTCATCCGGAAGTATCACCGGCAGTGGAGCCGCCGGCGCCTGGCCATGAACCCCGCATAAGAAATATCGGAATCTAAAATATATAAACGGAGGAACCTTACTATGTTAATGCAGGAAGAACGCGAACTGATGGTGGAAATCGGCAAGCAGATGAGCACTTCGGGCCTCTGCCCCGGCACCAGCGGCAACCAGAGCATCTATAACCCCGAGCTCGGTCTCATGGCCATCAAGCCCTCCGGCATCGGCTACATGGAAACCACGCCCGAGGATATTGTCATCATGGACCTCGAGTCCCATGTGGTGGACGGCAAACGCAAGCCCTCCAGCGAGTGGGATATGCACACCGAGTTTTACAAACACAAACCCTCCTGCCGGGCCATCGTTCACACCCACTCCCGCTTCTGCACCACCTTCGCGGTGCTCAGAAAACCCATCGAGGCCGTACACTATGTCCTCGCCGACGCCAACTGCTATGAAGTTCCCTGCGCCCCCTACCACACCTTCGGCACGCCGGAGCTGGCTAACGACGCGGTGAAATACTGCGGCGACGGCGACGCGGTCCTGCTCGCAAACCACGGCATTATCGTCTGCGGCAAGAACCTCAAGAGCGCCTTCGGTCTGGCCAAGAACCTCGAGTACATCGCAGAGCTGCAGTACCGCGCCATGTGCATCGGCAAGCCCTTCGTCCTCGGCAAGGCGGAGATGGACGAGGTGTTTGAGGGCTTTAAGTCCTACGGCCAGCCCGCCAGCGGCAAGAAGGGCTATTGATTACAGAAGGAGCGCAGGAAATGAACAACTTCGATTTCTACAGCCCCACATATTTCGTCTTCGGCCGCGACCGTGAAAACGACGCGGGCAAGTACGTCAGGAAATTCGGCGGCAGCCGCGTCATGATCGTCTACGGCGGACAGTCGGCAAAGAAGTCCGGCCTGCTGGATCGCGTGAAGGCATCTCTGGATGCCGAGGGGCTGAGTTCTGTGGAGCTCGGCGGCGTCAAGCCCAATCCCCGCAGCGGCCTTGTCTATGAGGGCATCGAGCTTGCGCGCAGGGAAAAGGTCGACTTCATGCTCGCCGTCGGCGGCGGCAGCGTCATGGACACCGCCAAGAGCATTGCCATGGGCGTCCCCTATGACGGGGACTTCTGGGACTTCTTCGCGGGCAAGACCCCGGAGACGGCCCTGCCCGTCGGCGTGGTGCTGACCATCGCGGCCTCCGGCAGCGAGGGCTCCCCCAACGCCATCATCACCAACGAGAAGACGCTGGACAAGACCGCGGCCGAGGCTGACTGCATCCGCCCGAAGTTCTCCATCATGGACCCGGTGCTGACCGAGAGCCTGCCCGCCTTCCAGACCGCCTGCGGCGTGACCGACATCATCTCCCACGCCTTTGAGCGCTACTTCACCCCCACGAAGGACGTGGAGACTACCGACCGCATGCTCGAGGGCATCGTGCTCGCGATGATGCACGAGGGCAGACGCGTCATGGAAAATCCCCACGATTATGAGGCCCGCGCCAACATCATGTGGGCCGGCATGGTCGTGCATAACGACATCATGGGTGTCGGCCGCAAGCAGGACTGGAACAGCCACCACCTTGAGCATGTATTATCCGCGGTATATGACTGCGCCCACGGCGCGGGACTTTCCGTCATCATGCCCGCGTGGATGAGCTACTGCGTCGAGCACAGCGACGGTCTGCGCTTTGCCCAGATGGCGACGCGCATCTTCGGCTGCCAGATGGACTTTGACGACCCCAAGCGCACCGCGCGCGACGGCGTCGAGGCCTTCAAGAACTTCCTGCGCGAGCTGCACATGCCCCTGACCTTTGCCGAGGTCGGCGCCGATCCCGCCTCCATCGACCGCCTGGTCGAGATGAACAATGTGGGCGACGGCGTCACCGGCGGCTATGTGGGCCTGACCAGCGACGCGATCCGCGAAATCTATGAAATAGCGGCTGGACTCCGCTGATGAAGAAAGGATACTGATATGGAAAACACTGAGAAGAAGCTTGGCTTTTCCACCCGTCAAATCCATGTAGGAAAATTTAAGAACAGCGCGGGCGCACTGTGCGACCCGATCTATCAGACCTCCACCTTCGCATTTGATTCCGTCGAGCAGGGCGGCGCCCGCTTTGCCGGCACCGAGGCGGGCTATGTCTACTCCCGCCCCGCAAACCCCACCACAAACTCCGTCGAAGCGAAGATCGCCTCCCTTGAAAACGGCGAAGCCGCCATGGCCACCGCCTCCGGCATGGGTGCCATCACCGCGGCCATCTACCGCAGCGTTGTCGCGGGCGACGAGATCGTGGCCGACGAGACCCTCTACGGCTGCACCTTCGCGTTTCTGTCCAAGGAGATCGTCCAGCTCGGCGTCAAAGTGACGTTCGTCGACCTCAACGAGCCGGGCGCTCTCAAGAAGGCACTGACCGAGAAGACCAAGGTCGTCTACTTTGAGACTCCCTGCAACCCCACGCTCAAGGTCATCGACATCAAGGCTGTCGCTGACGAGGCGCACGCCTACAATCCCAATCTCCGCGTCATCGTGGACAACACCTTCTGCTCCCCCTATCTCCAGCGGCCGCTGGATCTGGGCGCGGATGTGGTCGTGCACAGCGCCACCAAGTACATCAACGGCCACGGCGACGTGATTGCGGGCTTTGTGGTCGGCAAAAAGGCGTTTATCGACGACGTGCGCGGCATCGGTGTGGTACACATGAACGGCGCGGTCATGAGCCCGTTCAACGCCTTCCTCATCGCCCGCGGCCTCAAGACCCTGAGCATCCGCATGGAGCGCCACTGCGCAAACGCCCAGAAGCTCGCCGCCTGGCTGGAGGCCCACCCCGCCGTCAAGAAGGTGTACTACCCCGGCCTTGAGAGCTTCGAGGGCTACGAGATCGCCAAAAAGCAGATGAGCGACTTCGGCGGCATGATGTCCATCGAGCTCAATGCCGACAAGGCCACCACCGCCGCGACGATCAACAAGCTCAAACTCTGCACCATCGCCGTCTCCCTCGGCGACGCGGAGACGCTGGTCGAGCACGCGGCCTCCATGACCCACTCCACCTACTCCGCCGAAGAACTGGCCGCCGCCGGCATCTCCGAGGGTCTCGTGCGCATCAGCGTCGGACTCGAGGATATTGAGGATATCATCGACGACTTTGAGCAGGCCTTTGCCGATCTGAAATAATCCATTATTAACGGAAAATGCTCCGCGGAGGCTTGACCTCCGCGGAGTAAGATTATATCATGTACTTACCGCGAAACGACGTTTCGCAATCGAGTAAATATGGAGGACAGAACGAATATGAAAGTCATTGCCACCAATCAGGCTCCGGCCGCCATCGGCCCCTACTCCCAAGGCTATGTTGTCAATGGTCTGCTGTTTACCTCCGGGCAGGTTGCCCTGCTCCCCGAAAGCGGCGCGGTAGCCGGCGAGAGCATCGAGGCCCAGGCCGAGCAGTGCTGCAAAAATATCGGTGCCCTGCTGGAAGCCGCCGGAACCGGGTTTGACAAAGTCATCAAGACCACCTGCTTCCTTGCGGACATGGGCGACTTTGCCGTGTTCAACGCGATCTATGAGAAATACTTTGTAAGCAAACCCGCCCGCTCCTGCGTGGCGGTGAAGACGCTGCCGAAGAATCTCCTCTGTGAGATCGAGGCCATCGCCGTCGTCGAGTAAGGAGAAAACGCCATGCTGATGAGAAAGACAATGGACGGCAACGAAGCCGCCGCGTACGTATCCTATGCCTTTACGGAGGTCGCCTCCATCTACCCCATCACGCCCTCGAGCCCCATGGCGGACCATGTGGATGACTGGGCCGCCCACGGCAAAAAGAACCTTTTCGGCCAGCCGGTGCAGCTTGTGGAAATGCAGGCCGAATCCGGCGCCTGCGGCGCGATGCACGGCGCCCTGGAGACCGGCTCCCTTGCCACCACC
>JBGUQD010000054.1:0-22172 GCA_045130755.1 Candidatus Limivicinus sp.
GCCCAGGAATTTGTTGAAGACGTCAAGGAAGCAGCCAAAAAGGCACTCGACAAAAACGACAAGTAAACCTTTCAAAATGTAAAACAGGAGCTGTGAAGCAATGCCTCACAGCTCCTGTTTTTTATGAAAGCGGTTCGTAATACAGATCCAGGTATTCTTCAAAGGTGACTTTTGCGTCGCGGATCTCCTGCGCGATCTCCACGCCTACATAGCGATAATGCCAAGGTTCGTAGATAATGCCGGTGATGTCGCTTGTGCCGTTCGGGTAGCGCAGAATGAAGCCGTAGTCCCAGCAGTGCTCCATGAGCCATTTCTGCGTTGGGCTTTCCTCCTGTTTCTCATCCAGATAGGGATAGTTATAGTCTATGATATCCGCGGCAAGACCTAACTGATGCTCGCTCGTACCGGGCATGGCGACTGTCGTCGCGGCAATGGCAGGCGCCTCCTTCGGGTCTACCCCTTCCTCATAAACGAGCCGCGCGATCTTGTTGTTGAACAGATACTCCTGCGTCTCCATATCGCGGTAGGCGGAGCAGACAAAGGGGTCGTTGCCCGCCTCGCAGCAGTCGGCTATCATCTGGATCATGGCATCGGCCGCGCGTGCATCCATGAACTGGTCGTAGTCTTCATATCCCCAGGTCACCTGTCTGAGCTCGGGCTCATAGCCCTCTTCCATCTTGTGCCAGGGATTGACCAGAGTCAAAAGCTCGGTGCGCTTGCGCAGGGCGGGTGTCGGCTCCGGGGTGGGCGTCGGCTTCGGAGTCGGTCTGGGTGTCGGACTGGGTGTCGGTTCCGGGGTAGGCTCAGGTGTCGGTTCTGGCGTGGGTGTCGGCAGCAGCATCTGTGTAAGGCCCCGCAGGGTGAAGATTCCCAGCAGCCCTGCCATTATCAGAATGATCAGCACCACAATTACGATTCGGTTTCCGGTTTTCTTCATTGTCATTGCAGGATTCCCAAATGCTCCAGTAATATTTTTACACCGATGAAAATCAGGATCACGCCGCCTGCGATCTCCGCCTTTGCCTTGTAGCGCAGGCCAAAGAGATGGCCGATGTACACGCCGACGACCGAGAGCAAAAAGGTCGTCACGCCGATGAGCGAGGCGGCCGGCAGGATGCGCACCTGCAGGAAGGCAAAGGTCACGCCCACAGCCAGCGCGTCGATACTGGTGGCCAAGGCAAGCAGCAGCATCGTTTTGAAGCCCAGATCGTCGTCCAGTTCGTCGGCATGCCTTGCCTCACGGATCATGCTTACGCCGATGACGGTGAGAAGGCCGAAGGCGATCCAGTGGTCCACGCTCACAATTACATGCTCAAAGCGGTAGCCCAGCGCCCAGCCG
The DNA here is from genome assembly GCA_045130755.1 of Candidatus Limivicinus sp. Taxonomy (GTDB): domain Bacteria; phylum Bacillota; class Clostridia; order Oscillospirales; family Oscillospiraceae; genus Limivicinus. Next base: position 1,340 of record JBGUQD010000054.1, read on the forward strand.
AGCACCGGCATCAAAAACTGAAAGCCTCCGAAGTAGAGCCCAACCAGCGCGGCGTGCCGCTTTTTCAGGTTTTTAAGGCTCAGTCCCTTGCAGATGGACACGGCAAAGGCGTCCATACTCAGGCCCACGGCAATCAGCAGCAGTTCAAAAAATCCCATTACGATATGCTCCCACATGTTGATTCCAAAAGACTGTATAACATGTGATCGGAAAAGTCAAGAATAGTATATGCTTGCAGCTTGAAAATGCAAGCGAAAGGAAGGCGCAGTATGAGAGAAGTATATGATTTTTTGCACAAGGCCGGCTTCTGTTTTCTTGCAGGCGCTGACGGCGGGCAGCCGCATCTGCGTCCCATCGGCAGCGTGCGCCTGTTCCGGGACCGGCTCTATTTTCAGACTGTGCGCACAAAAGCCGTCTCCCGCGAGCTTCACGCAAATCCCCGTGTGGAGCTGTGTGCCGTTTACGGAAGTGAGTGGCTGCGCCTTAACGGCAGCGCCGCGCTGGAGGATGACCCCGCCGCCCGCGCTGTCATGCCGGGACTTGAAGCGCTCTACAATCCGGACGGTGCGGACACCGAGCTCTGGTATCTTCGCAACTGCACCGCTGCGCTGTACAACGGGGCAGAGATGGTAAAGTCGTGGCGCTTTTGAATTATCCGGCCTTCTGCGCGATTTTCCCACACAGCTTGGCAAAGTACGTCTGTATCCTGCCCGCAAGCTCCTGCACATGCAGCTTCCTGAAAACCCATGCACGCGCGAGGTCCACCGGGATGCACAGCAAGGTGATCACGAGTGCGGAGAGGAGCACGTTCAGCCATGCAAAGCTCTGCGGCAGCGGACTCAACAGCCCGGCACAGGGCACGATGAGCCAGTTCCAGACCGTCGTGTGCAGCAGGAAGACGCCCAGTGCCGACGACGATGCCTTTTCGATCAGGCGCTCTGCCTTCACGCTGTCCATGCGCGCATGGAGCAGCAGCAGACACAGCGACGCCAGCAGTACAGTTGGGGAAGTATAGCTGTAAAAGAGCTTTTCCGTATTGCCCGGAAAGGCATCGGCATTGAAAAAGCTTCGCATCCCCCAGCGCCAGGCGGCTGTAAGCAGCAGTGCGGCCGGAAGCCACAGGTGCAGATGCCCTGCGTGGGTGCCGGAAAACCAGCCGTGCTTCCGCATCGACGCGCCCAGAAAGTACAGCGCCGCCAGCCACATCCAGTTATAGCCCTCCCCCAGCAGGAAGGGGTCGCAGTCCATCACGGCGCGAAGGGCAGTGGAGGCGGCAGTGAGCAGCACGAGCGCAAGACAGACGGCTGCGTTCATGCCGCGTGAAAGACATTTCACGATCAGGTTGATCGCCGGAGCCAGGAGCATCATTTCGAAGTATGCCGTCATGTACCAGTTGACCCGCTTTGTCACCGGGAGGAAGATATCCGCAAGGCTCACAGGTTCGACAATATGCAGGATGGCGGGCAGCAGCAGGAAGAACACACGGTAAAACACAAATTGCATCCAAAGCAGGATCAGTGACTTCAGGCGCAGACCGTTCTTTTCCTCCCGATATCCCAGCCAGCCGCTTAAAAGTCCGAAGCAGTTGACCGCACAGAATACCAGCGCATAGACAAGGGCATTGGCAAAAAGGCTCCCTCCCCTGCTGCCGCTGAAATCCCCCAGCAGGGCAAACAGATGGATGCCCACCACAAAATACGCTGACAGGATGCGCAGCCGGTCCAGCCCCGCTTGTCTGTTCTTCATGTTTATAGCTCCTTTGCAAAAAGCGCTCCGCACAATATGCGGGGCGCTTTATTCATCGAGTTTATAGGTGATGTCTTTTTCAAGGCTCAGGCGCGGCTCGGTGCGGCGCATGAGGCGGATCATTGCCGGGACGTGTTTCACAAGTACCAGTGCCGCCGTGAAGAGGGCGAGACGCAGGATCAGCGAGTCGTCCACCGCCAGCACCGAAACCATCACAAGCACCACCGCCCCAGCCACCGTGCCGAGGGAGAGATAGCGTGTAACGGCAATGACGCCGACAGCCGCGATCATGGCCGCCGCGCCCACGGAGGTGCCCGCCGCGAAGCCCGCAGCAATCATGGCCACCGTCGCATGGCTGCCGCGAAACCCATAGAAAACAGGAAACAGCCGCCCCAGCACCAGCACAAAACCCGCGAAGGCGGCACCCACGTCCGCATGCCCGCGAATGCCAAGCAGCAGCGAGCCGATGACGATCGGGATTGCATCCTTGATGATCTCCACGACAAGCAGCTTGAAGAAGCCTTTGATGCCGAACAGGCGCCGAAAATTCGACAGCCAGCTGCTGTGATCACCCAGGCGCAGGAGGTTGCGGCGGAAGATAAAATTCGACGCCAGCACCATCGTATCCATGCTGCCGAAGAGATAGGCGATAATTGCCGTCAGACCCAGAAGGAGCCAATAGATGCTCATTCGCTGTCTCCCTTCTGGCGGATCACAATACGGATAGGCGTACCTTCCAGGCCGAAGACGGCGCGGATCTGGTTTTCCAGATAGCGCTGGTAAGAGAAGTGGAACAGCTCCTTGCTGTTGCAGAAGATGACGAAGCAAGGGGGCTTGATGCCCGTCTGCGTCATGTAGTAGATCTTCAGGCGGCGGCCCTTGTCAGTGGGCGGCTGCACGCGCGCCTGCGCGTCGGCCAGGACATTGTTCAGCATGCCGGTGGAGATGCGCATGTTGGTCTGGTCGTTTGCAAAGTTGATGAGTTCAAAAATGCGGTCGGTGCGCTGGCCCGTAAGGGCGGAGATGAACAGGACGGGAGCGTAGCTCATGAAGCTCAAGTCGCGCATGATGTCCTTGCGCATCTTCTCCATGGTGCCTGTCTCTTTTTCTACCAGGTCCCACTTGTTCACGACCACGATGCTGGCCTTGCCCGCTTCATGGGCAAGCCCCGCGATCTTGGTATCCTGATCGGTCACGCCGTCGCGGGCGTCAATGAGGATGAGGCAGACGTCCGCCCGCTCGATGGCGAGCTGGGCGCGCATGACAGAGAACTTCTCCACACGCTCCTCCACCTTGGACTTGCGGCGGATGCCGGCGGTGTCGATGAACATATAGCGGCCCTTGTCGTTTTCAAAGAGCGTGTCCACCGCGTCGCGGGTGGTGCCCGCCATGTCGCTGACGATGAGGCGCTTTTCACCGAGGATGTGGTTGATGAGCGAGGACTTTCCCACATTGGGCTTGCCGATCACGGCGACCTTGATATAGTCGTCCTCCGCTTCGTTCTCCTCCGCCTCCGGGAAGCTCTTGAGGCACTCATCCAGCAGATCCCCGGTGCCGTGACCGTGCACGGCGGAGACGGCGATGGGATCGCCCAGGCCCAACTCGTAAAACTCATAGAGCGCCGGGTCCTCCGCGCCGGTCGAGTCCGCCTTGTTCACGGCCAGAACTACAGGCTTGTGAGAACGCTTGAGCATGTTTGCCACGTCCTTGTCCGCTGCGGTGACGCCGGTGCGGATATCGGTGACGAGAATGATGACGGTGGCCGTGTCGATGGCGATCTGCGCCTGCTCGCGCATGAAGAGCAGGATTTCGCTGTCGGTGGACGGCTCGATGCCGCCGGTATCCACCATGTCGAAGGTGCGGCCGCACCACTCGCAGGATGCATACAGTCTGTCGCGGGTGACGCCCGGGGTGTCCTCTACTATGCTCAGGCGCTGGCCCACCAGGCGGTTGAATAACATGGACTTGCCCACATTCGGGCGGCCCACGATGGCAACAAGAGGTCTTGACATTGGTTTCATTACCTCCTTGATTTCAATTCGAATTATATTTATAAAACTTCTCGCCCGTCTCTTCGCGGACGGGAATCCGTACCTCGGGCAAGATGCCGAACATGGCGTCACACAGGGCAAAGCCGTCCGATTCCACCGGGTAGATGGGCACGCCGAGGGCCGCGCTTGCCTCCTCGAGCTTCACATCGTCCAGAAAGTCAAGCTCCGCTCTTCGCAGCATGTTCTGGGACACAAGCAGGCGCTCACCCAGCTCCTTGCCCTGAAGCTGCCGGATCAGATCACCGCCGGTCACAAGCCCGGTAACGTTGATGCTGCGGCCGAAAAAGTCGTTCTCGATGGCGTAGACACGGCCCTTGAGATTGGGATAAGCCTCCCGGGCATGAAGCAACAGCTTCTCAAGATAGGGCGCCGCCGAGACGCCGGTGGCGATGGCAAAGTCGATGCCGTCCGGCTCATCCGCCAGCTTTACCGCGCTATTAAACTCAGTTTCCAAAAGGCGCAGGGTACCCACGCCGTTTTCAAGCTGGGTGTATTCCTCATAAAACTCGTCCGGCGGCAGCTCGCGCTCAGCCTTGATATACAGCTCGTCCCCACAGAAAAAGATACGGCTGCCGTGCTGATGGCGGCATTCTTCCGCGAAGCCCTCCACCAGGTCGAGTGTTTCTCCTGCATGCTCTTTGGTAAAGGGCGTGAGGGGATAGAGATATTTGCGGTGCTTCGTCAGGCCCACCGGCACGATGGACACGCTGTGCACCGCGGGCCAGAGGGCTTCCAGTTCCCGCATGGAGCGGAGAAGCTCGTCCCCGTCGTTGAGTCCCGGACAGCAAACGATCTGGCAGTTCATGACGATGCCCGCCTTTGCAAAGCGGCGCATGATGTCGATGGTCTCGCCGGCTTTGGGATTGCGCAGCATTTTGCAGCGAAGCTCCGGGTTCATGGTGTGCACGGACACATTGATGGGACTCACATGCAGGGCGATGATGCGCTCCACCTCGCGGTCAGATAAGTTCGTGAGCGTGATGTAGTTTCCGAGGAGGAAGCTCAGTCGCGCGTCGTCGTCCTTGAAGTACATGGTTTTGCGCATGCCGCGGGGCAACTGATCGATGAAGCAGAAGACACAGGCATTGGCGCAGGAGCGCGGCGCGTCCATGAGGTAGCTTTCAAAATCCAGCCCCAGGTCGCCGCCCTCGGATTTCTTGACATGAAGCGTATAGCGAGACCCGTCCGGCTTTTGCAGGACCACTTCGAGGTCGCGGTCATAGGCGAAGAACTTATAGTCGAGCACGTCGAGGATCTCGTTGCCGTTGATGGACACCACCGTGTCCCCGATCTCCACGCGCCCGCTGAGAGGGCTTGTCGGATCGACAGACTTTATGTAGTTGTCTTCCATCCGGTGTCCCTCCTACAGCCCCGCAGAGTTTTCGTGTACATGAAAAAAATTATAATCCGTTTTTGACGGGGCTTTGCCTCGGCAAAAACACCATAGGTGAGCAAAGCGAACCCTCGCGTCGACCAAGCAAGGCGTCTCCCGCAAGCCGAGCGCGATAAACGCGAGTTTCTCGCTTGAAAGTATTGCTTTCAAGCGAATAAAAAGCAAAAGGAGGAAAGGTGCGAAGCCTCTCCTCCTCAAGCAGCTTTACTTGCTCTCTTCAACAGCGATGACTGTCCGGCCCTTGTACTGACCGCAAGCCTTGCAGGCGCGATGGGGCATGCAGAAAGCACCGCAGTTGGGGCACTTGACGACATTGGGAGCGGTGAGCTTCCAAACGGAAGAACGCCTCTTGTCACGTCTCTGTCTCGATACTTTTCCTTTTGGGACTGCCATGTTGACACCTCCTGTTGACAGCTGTTCTGAGCAGCTTCATAATTCAATAATCATTTATCCAAAAGCTGCTCAAGCACAGCAAATCTTGGATCAATCGGTTTCCGGCACCCGCAGGGGCCGAGGTTGAGGTTCTTGCCGCAGGTCGGACACAGGCCCTTGCAGTCCTCCTTGCAGAGGAATTTGGTCTCCATGTCCAGGATGAAAAGCGTGGAGAGGATCTCGTCGAGATCGATCTCATTGCCCTCCAGAACGAAGAGCGAGGGATCATCCTCCGGATTCTCCTCCACCACGGTTGCATCCAGGTCCATTTCCTTGAGGCTTTCAAACTCCTCACCGCAGCGGTCGCACACGCAGATCATCTCCGCCGTGAGCGTCCCTGTCAGGCGCAGGATGCCGGCCTCGTTGAAAACGCGCCCTTCGGCATACGGCTTGCGGGGATAGGCCCTCACCGAGGGGAAATCCAGACCCTCCGTTTCGAGCTCACACTCGAAGGGGACGGAGCCGCCCGGCATTTCGATTATCGCACTCAGATTCAGACGCATATTCAGCACCTCGCACAGTCGCTTAAGTATTATAGATTACTTGGGAGGACTTGTCAACACAAATTTCTTATAGTATAATGCAAAAAAATTGAGGTTTTGAAGGGAAATTTTTGTTCAAATGAAGGAGTTTGCCATCAAAAGCAACGACGCCGGCCAGCGGCTTGACCGTTTTGTGGGCAAGGCCGTGCCGCTGCTGCCGGAATCGCTGCTGCAAAAATACATCCGCCTCAAGCGCATCAAGCTCAACGGCAAGGGCGCCAAGCGAGACACCCGTTTAAACGAGGGCGACACGGTGCAGCTTTACATCAACGACGAGTTTTTTGAAAAGCCGCGGGAGGAAAACTCCTACCTCAAAGTGGGCACCCCGCGTCTGAACATCGTCTATGAGGATGAAAACATCCTTCTGCTCGATAAGAAACCCGGTGTCCTCTGCCACAGCGCGGGCGTATGGGATTATAACACACTGATCGCCAATGTCCAGGCCTACATGGCGCAGAAGGGCGAGTGGCGGCCCAAGGAGGAAAACTCCTTCGCGCCGGCCCTCTGCAACCGCATTGACCGCAACACCGGCGGCATCGTCATCGCTGCGAAAAACGCGGAGGCCCTGCGTATCCTAAACGACAAGATCCGCGACCGGGAAATCGAGAAATACTACCTCTGCGCGGTGCAGGGAAAGCCGAAGCCCGCGTCGGGCAGGCTTGAAAACTTTCTCTTCAAGGACGCGAAGAAAAATCAGGTCTTTGTCAAGGACAGGCCTGAGCCGGGAGCCAAGACCGCCGTAACCGAGTACCGGGTGCTCTGCTCCAAAGGCCCCCTGTCGCTCGTGGAGTGCCGGCTGCTCACCGGGCGCACCCATCAGATCCGCGCCCAGATGGCCCACGCAGGCTGGCCGCTTTTAGGCGACGGGAAGTACGGCAGCGAGCGCTTCAACAAAGGCTTTGAAGAAAAGGGGCAGGCCCTCTATTCCTATCGCCTTCGCTTCGATTTTCCTACCGACGCGGGTATACTCGAATACCTGCGCGGCAGAGAATTCCGTGTGCAGCAGGTGGACTTTGCCGAGAAATACTTCGGCGTGACGGAACTGACATTTGATTAAAAGATCCCGCGGCATTTGCCGCGGGATCCTGCTTTACCAGCTGGTGCCATCGGGGAGCTTATTCCCGTCGGCGGTGATGTTCTGGCAGTCATAGATCTGATAAGTATAATTCGGAATGTCGTGGATGTTACAGTCGTTGATGGCGATATCCCGGCTGTCGTAGAAATAGCAGGCGCCGTTTGAACAGTCATGGATCTCGGTATGCAAGATCTCGCCGCCGCGGCAGTTATAGCAGGTAACGCCCAGAATGCCGCAGCCGTAGAGGGAACAGTCTTCGATCCTGAAGTCCCGGCAGTCCATGAAGCTCAGCACCCCGCCCGCGCAGCCGAAGTCTTCCACATCCTGTGTGTGCCCGGCAGTGAAATTCGACAGGCTGATGCTGCCGCAGTTTTCAAAGCTCAGTACTTCACAGTAGCGCGGCTCGGCCACAATGCGCGCCCGGTGAGGGCCGGCAGACGTGATGCTGAGATTGTCCGCGCCGCGGATCACAAGGCCCGGCCCGTCAAAGCAGTCCATCCAGTACCAGTAATCTCCGCTGCCATAGCCATAGCTCTGTGCATGGCTGAGATTATAGACCCCGTCCTCCAGATAGATGGCGGTGTCCGGTGCGATGGAGGCCAGAAGCTCATCCACATTGTGTACATGGATCATGCCGTCGGCCGAGACCTCGGGGGCGCTCACCGGGTTTTCCGGCTGTTCCGGTTCGGTCCAGACAGAGTCTCCGCTGTGGGTGAGGGCAGCAAGCTCGGCGTCGGTATAGGGTTCGCCGTCCGGCTTTACCACGCGCTCGCTCTTCTGCCAGTTCTCCAGATACCAGCCGCCGGAGCAGCTGTTGTCCGTAAAGGAGCAGTTATCCACAACCGGCTGGAAGACCGTGCTGAAGAACATGCCCTCAAAGGTGTTGCGGCTGATGTCGCAGCCGCCCATGTAAAACATCTTGGCGGTACTGAGATCCAGCAGGCAGGTACTCTTGCAGTCGCGCACGGCGGTGTTGAGCAGCGCGAAGCTCCAGCTCCCGCTCAGGGAGATGACGCCGTAGCCCTCGATGCCGTGGATGGAGCAGCCGTCAAGATAGATCCCGCAGGAGTTGGCGGCATACACCGCGCCGTAGCTGCAGTCGCGGATGGTAGTGCCCTCGACGCGCACTTCGCGGCTGCGCTCCAGCTCCAGCCCGTAGGTGCCGCAGCCATAAAGATCACAGTCCGTTACCGTCATCCAATGGCAATCGGTCATGTTCAGTACCGCGCCGGTGCAGAAGCCGGGGCCGTCGGTGTGGCCGGCGGTGAAGCCCTCGAGCGCCACGTTTTCACAGTTTACGAATTTGAGCACGCAGGCATAGCGCGGCACGGTGACGATCTCGGTCCCGGCATGATTGGCGCGGATGGTGAGATTCTGTACGTTTTCGATCTGCAGCTCCCAGCCGTCGTCGTAAATGTCGTTCCAGCGGTAGTACTTGCCGCCGTATACGCCGTAGCCCTGCGCGCGGGTGAAGTCATAGCTGCGGCCGGTGAGGGTGATGATGGTGTTCGGTGCGATGGCCTTCAAAAGCTCATCCACCGTTGCGGCTTCGACGCTGTTCATCTGCACCGAAGCCGCCTCTTCCTCGGCAAAGGCTGCCGGCACGATGGTCAGCATCAGCATCGCCGTCAGAAGCAGGGCGGTCAGAACTCTTTTCGTATTGCGCATGTTCATGTGGGATTCTCCTCTCTGTAAGCGGATTCACAGGATTAGACGGACCGGCCGGAAAAAAGTTCCGGTGATGCAGGCCCTTTTTCAAAAATGTCTGTGGTGCAGACACAGACATGTGCGCCGGGCTTTTTTGCAAAATTTACAAAATCTTTTTGACAAATTCCATAACATGGTTTACAATAATCTGCGTATACGAACTGCGTATATAATACTGACATGAAAGAGGAAGCAAATATGAAAAACAGGATCATTGCGCTGGCCCTTGTTATAGTCATGCTGTTTGCCCTGTCCGCCTGCAGCTCCAAGCAGAGCGCACCGGCACCGACCCAGACGCCCGCGCCCACTGCCGAGCCGACACCCGAACCCACTCCGGAGCCGACACCCGAACCCACTCCGGAGCCCACTCCCGCGGGGATTGAACCCGACTCCGGCATTCACACCATCACAAGCAAGACCAAGGGCTTCAGTGTCGACTACGACAGCAAGTATGTCGCAAATGAGCTGCCCATGGGCGGCATCATCATCAACGCCGGCACCGACGAGGGTGTCCCCTACTGCACTGTGAGCGTCATGGAGCAGCAGATTATGGGCGTTGACAACGTCGTCGATGCCTACACCTATCTGCAGGAGCTCGGCGCCAGCGCCGTTGAGGAGCTGGGTGACGCGATTCTGACCGCGCCGGAAGATCCCTCCACCTTCATCGAGGGCCGCGATCTCTACTACATTTACTACACCTATAACAGCGAAGAGCTCGGCGGCACGGTGATCTGCGCCTACTACGCCGAGAATCTGGAGGACGGCCGCGTCGTCGTCTTCAACTCCAACGCCCTTGAGCCTGACAATGCCACCGTCAGCGGTATCGTGCAGCTCATGGTCGATACCTTCAAGATCGTTTGATCTCTCCAAAGTCTATAAACGACAGCGCCCCGGATTTCCGGGGCGTTGTTGTTTTATGCCCGCACGTTTTGCTCCAGATCACTGATGTGCATGTATTCGTCGTAGGTGCAGGAACGGTCGATGATACCGTCCTCGGTGATCTCGATGATGCGGTTTGCCACCGTCTGGGTGAGCTGGTGGTCATGGCAGGAAAAGATGATGTTGTACTTAAATGCCTCGAGGCCGTTGTTGAGGGCGGCAATACTTTCCAGATCCAGGTGGTTGGTGGGCTGGTCAAGCAGGAGGAAGTTTGCACCCGAGAGCATCATGCGGCTGAGCATGCACCGCACCTTCTCGCCGCCGGAGAGAACGCGCACGTTTTTATACACATCATCGCCCGAGAAGAGCATACGGCCCAGGAAAGTGCGCAGATAGCTCTCACGTTTGTCCTCGGAAAACTGGCGCATCCAGTCTATGAGGTCATAGTCGCAATTTTCAAAGTAGCTGTTGTGATCCTTTGGGAAATAGCTGGGCTCGATGCTGGCGCCCCATTTGATGCTCCCGGAATCCGGCTCTTCCTCGCCCATGAGGATCTTATACAGCATGGTAACGGCAAGCTCGTTCTTGCCCACAACAGCGATCCTGTCCTCCTTGCCGACGATGAAGCTGACGTTGTTCAAAAGCCTCACGCCGTCCACGGTCTTGGAAACCTCGGTGACAAAGAGTCGGTCCTTGCCCGGCTCACGGTTGGCCTTGAAGCCCACCCAGGGGTAGCGGCGGTTGGAGGCAGGCAGCTCCTCCACGGTGATCTTGTCCAGGAGCTTGCGGCGCGAGGTGGCCTGCCGGGATTTGGACTTGTTGGCGGAGAAGCGGGCGATGAAGGTCTGCAGCTCCTGTATCTTTTGCTCGGCCTTCTTGTTCTGGTCCTTGATAAGCTTCTGGATGAGCTGGCTGGACTCATACCAGAAATCGTAGTTGCCGACGTACATTTTGATTTTGCCATAGTCGATGTCGACGATATGGGTGCAGACGTTGTTGAGAAAATAGCGATCATGGCTCACGACCAGCACCGTGCCCTCATAGTCCATGAGGAAATCCTCGAGCCAGACGACGCTCGCAAGATCGAGGTTGTTGGTCGGCTCGTCAAGCAGGATCACGTCCGGGTGCCCGAAGAGGGCCTGGGCCAGCAGGACCTTGACCTTGAGGCGGGGATCAGTGTCGCGCATGAGATTCTGGTGCAGCGACACATCCACACCGAGTCCCTGAAGAATACGGCTCGCGTCGCTCTCGGCCTCCCAGCCGCCAAGCTCGGCAAACTCTTCCTCGAGTTCGGAAGCGCGAATGCCGTCGTCATCGTTGAAATCGGGCTTTTCGTACAGGGCGTCCTTTTCCTTGCCGCACTCATAGAGGCGCAGATTTCCCATGATGACGGTGTCAAGCACGGTATAATCGTCATACAGGCTCTGGTTCTGTTTGAGCACCGACATGCGCCGCTTGGGATCGAGCACGACGCTGCCGCTGGTGGGCTCAAGTTCCCCGGAGAGGATCTTGATGAAGGTGGATTTGCCCGCGCCGTTTGCGCCGATGATGCCGTAGCAGTTGCCGGCGGTAAACTGCAGGTCTACCCGGGAGAAGAGCACAGTCGGCCCGAACTGGATGGAGAGATCGTTGACAGAAAGCATAGTGGTCTCCTGTTATATTTATAGTGTTTCCAGTATAACGTTTCCCCGCATCTGTTGTCAACGTTCAACAGGTGCGGGGAAGCTTTTATCCTTTGATATGGTAGATCTCGAGTCCCGTTTCCTCGCTCAGGGGCTCAACGAGCTCGGCCCTGGCTTCGGGATAGTAGGCCATACGCAGGAAAGCGAGCGTGCGGTCAATGTCGTTGTCAACAAGCAGGATGTCGTCGCGGTTCACAAGATCGCGGTAGGGATTGCCAATATTCCACTCTTTTAGAATTGCCTCGATCTCCGGGTGGCCCATGCTCCAGCCGCCGATCAGCATAATACTGTCAAAATACCCGACCGGCGGGGTCTCCAGCGGTGTATAGAGCTGGTGATCAACAGCCCAGATCTTGGTGAGATACAGGTGCTCGTCATCCTCCAGGATCCGTTCGATCGCCGCCTTCTCGGCACTCTTGTCCTCGATGGTATTGTGCCGGTCAAGGAAGCAGTAGGCCCGGTTCATGCGCCAAGTGATAAACAGGCTCAGCAGCAGAACCGCCGTGAGCAGCAGCTTTTCCGCCTTGAGTTTTTCGGCATCCAGTTCAAAGCTCAGTACTACCGCCATAGCGAGGAAGAGCCCGATATCCACGCGGTTTGCAAGATAGCGGTCAGCCCAGATCATGGCAAGGTAGATACCGCCGAAGAGGCAGGCCATGCAGCCGAGACTGACCCAGGTCCCGGCCCGGCGCTTTCCGCAGGCAAGCCAGATCACGAGCAGCAGCGCAAAGCCCGCAAAGGGTCGGTCGAGCGTAAAGCCCATCAGGCACTGATTGAGAAATACGCCCAGGCACTCGCCCGGGGTACGGCGCGGGATCAGTTCATCACGTGCGGCAATGAGCGTTTCCAGGTTTTCCTGGTTGAAGCGCTCGGTGTCGTAAAAGCTCCATTTCTTCATCATATAGACGAAGTTTTCATCCATGCCGACGGAATCGTAGACCTCCGGCATCTGGACGTATTCTGGCGTCTGGAAGTCAATAAAGCTTGAGCGCGTGTTGTTGAACTCCCAAAAGCCGCCGGCCTCGGGCCTGCGCCATACAGCAAGGTCAAAGACGAACAGTCCCGCCGCACACACCGCCAGCAGCGCAAAGGGCGCGATGCAGGCAAGATACTTTTTCATCCTGTCACCGAGAGAAATACTCCGGTTCCCGGCGCCGATCTCAATGAGTGCTGCGAGTACCCCGCAGGCCATCAGCACCGCGCAGACGCCGAATTCCTCAAATCGCCACACATAGCCGCACAGCGCGAGAAGGAAGCCGAGTACCAGCGGCGTTTTCTGCGTGCGCTTGCGGCCGGCATCAATGCCCTGCAGCATCAGTGCCATCCCGCCGACGGTGCCGAGGGCAGCGGGCTTTGAAAAGTTCATGCTCAGATAACAGTCGGTCCCGAATGCACCGAGCAGCACCGCCGTCATTACAAGTGCCGGGCCGAGGCGACAGCGCCGCAGCAGCACCCAGGTGATGGCGGTAAAGCCCATGTATAAAAGCAAATACTGGGCACACGAATACCAGTTAAAGCCATCGCCGAAAGCGGTGTAAACGGTCTTCATGAGCCACGCCAGACAGATATTGATAAAGGGAGCATACATGGTCTTGTGTGCCATCTGCCCGTCAAAGAATTTGGAGATGAACAGGTCGTCGTTCGTCTCCCACATGGGGGCAAAGAAGCGCAGCATGATGAAGAGAAAGGCCGCGTTTAGTCCAAAAGCCAGCAGGATGCGTGGCCATGCTTTTTGATTCCATTGTTCCTTCAAGGTCACGGTGCGTCCCTCATTTCAGAATGCGGTAGATGTCCAGCTCCGTCTCTGTGCTCAGCGGTTCAACCCGCTTTGCTGTGGCTTTGGGATCATAGTGCTCACGGATATATTGCAGCGTGAGGTCTATGTTGTCCTCAATGAGATAGACCTTCGGGTTTCCCACACAGTCGCGGAAGGGGTTTTCCACCCCGTACTGAGCGAGATTTTCCATGATTGTGGGGTGCAGGCAGTCAAAGCCGCCCAACAGCACGATCTTGTCCCAATAGCCCTTGCCGTAGGGCTCAAAGGGGGACCAGAGTCCGTCCGTCACCGCGTCGAGCTTAGCGAGGTAAACGTGATCCTCATCCGCTAAAAGGCGCTCATAGGCAGCGCGGATTTCGCTCTTGTCCTCAGCGGGCGCGGCGCGGTACCACTCGCGCATGAGGTAGTGGCTGGTTCCGACGGCAGCGAGCAATACGAGGACTGTGAGCAGCCTTTCACGGCGGAGCTTTTCGGCATCCAGCATCAGAGCCAGCACCGCCGTCGCGCACAGCAGCAGGCCGAGATCGACCCGGTCCACCAGATAGCGCCCACGCCAGATAAGATAAAGGTAGGCGGCGCAGAAAAGCGCACACTCAAAGCCAAGGCAAAGCCAGTCACGGAAGTTATGCTCTCCCGCGGCAAGCCACAGCGCCAGGATCAGCAGAAAGCCGTAGATATGCAGGTTCACGAAAAAGCCGGGAATGGCCTTGTCAAGGAACAGGCCCACGCACTCCCCCATCGACGGGTGTGGGAAGAGCGTGTCCCTGGCTTCTGTGATGGCCCGCATGGTCTCGGCGGAGAACACATCGGGGTCGAAGTAGTCGCTGTCGAAGGCAAGCTGCACATCCGCCTCGGAAAGGCCCAGCGCGTCGTAGGCCTCCGGCATCTCGGCATAAGCGGGCCTGCCGTAATCGGAATAGGCAACGCGGACCTTGTCAAACTCGTGGTACGTTGTCCAGGGCTCCTTTGACCATGCCCATTCATTGACAGCATAGAAGCCTGCGCAAAGGATCACCACCAGCGCGTAGGGCAACACAAGTCTGCCGAAGATTCTGAGCTTTTCCCCGGCGCTGTCCTTCGCCGTGAGAATGTTCCACAGCGGACGCAGGCTGAGGACTGCCATCAATCCGAAGCAGGGCAAAAACTCCATATCCCGCAGCAGGAACCCCATCACCGTGAGCAGCACACCGAAGGCCAGGGCGGCGGGATGCCTCCTCTCCCGCTCAAAGCTGTAGAGCAGCAGAGACATGCCGCCGACAGTACAGACCGCGGCGGTCTTCGTGTAGTTGATGATGCAGTAGACATCCACCCCGAAAAACAGGAGCAGCAACGTCGTCACCGCCGCGCCGCGAAGCGCGCCGAGGCGTTCGCAGAGCGTGAAAGACAGGGCCGAAAAGCTCAGGTATAAAAGCGCGTACTGGCAGAAAGTATGCCAGGCAATCTCCCGTCCGAGGACGGTATAGATACCCTTGAGCAAGGCCCCCAACACGATATTGATATAGGGGACATAGGCGGTACTGTTTGCCATCTGCCCGTCCACAAACGCGGCGAGGGTGGGGTCATCGTTGCTCTCAAAGCCGACGCGCACGATTACAACCGTCAGGATCAGAAAGGCGGCGTTCAGGATGAGCGCGGCGCGAAGACTCGCGCCGCGCGTACGATTGGTACTCACTTAACGCTCTCCGCAAAGCGCAGGAAGGCAGCGCGCCCCTGCTCATCGCGCTTGAAGACGCCCGCGTGCTCCAAAACCTTCATGAATACCACGCCGACCTCCTGACGCAGGATGCTCTCGGTGTTCTCGGGGGTGAAGGTATAGCGGGTTTTGAGCTCCTCGACCCAGGGGGCGTGCTTGGCGCAGGTCTCGCTTGCGGCAATGTCGCCGCCCTCGATGATCAGGTTTTCAAGCTCCCTGAGCTCAGCTTTCAGCCGCGCAGGCAGCACCGCAAGGCCCATGACCTCGATCAGGCCGATGTTCTCCTTTTTGATGTGGTGCAGCTCCTGGTGCGGGTGGAAGAGGCCGAGGGGGTATTCCTCGGTGGTGAGATTGTTGCGCAGCACCAGATCCATCTCAAAGTCCCCGTCACGGCGGCGGGCAATGGGCGTGATGGTGTTGTGGGGCTCGCCGTCGGTCTCGGCAAAGATCGTGACGCTGGGATCGGAGTAGCCGCGCCAGGCGGTGAGGATCTTGTCGGCAAGCTCGGCAACGCGCCGCTTGTCGGCGCATCTGAGGCGGATGACGGACATAGGCCACTTGACAATACCTGCCTTCACGTCCTCAAATCCGGGGAAGCTCAGTTCATGCTCAATCTCGGCTTTGGCCATGGCGAAGGTGTAATGCCCGCCCTGGAAGTGGTCGTGGCTCAGGATGGAGCCGCCCACGATGGGCAGGTCGGCATTGCTGCCGAGGAAGTAGTGCGGGAAAAGGTCCACAAAGTCCAGGAGCTTGCAGAAGGCCGCCTTGTTGATCTTCATGGGCACATGCTGGGAATTCAGGACGATGCAGTGCTCGTTATAGTACACATAGGGAGAATACTGCAGGAAGAAGTTTTCGCCGTTGAGCTTGAGCGGAATGAGTCGGTGGTTTGCACGGCCCGGATAGTCGAGTCTGCCCGCGTAGCCTTCGGCCTCGCGGCACAGAAGGCACTTGGGGTAGCCGGAAGCCTTGGCCTTGCCTGCGGCGGCGATGGCCTTCGGGTCCTTCTCCGGCTTGGAAAGATTGACCGTGATGTCAAGCTCTCCGTATTCGGTCTCGCTCTTCCACTTGAGATCCTTCACCACACGGTAGGTACGGATATAGTCGGTGGCGCGGCTGAGATCGTAGTAGTAATCGGTGGCCTTCTTGGGGTCCTCCGCATAGAGGTTCCTAAATTTGCCGATCACATCTGAGGGCCGCGGGGTCAAAAGGCCCATGAGGCGGGAGTCAAAGAGGTCCTTTTCGGTGATGCTGTCGTCGAGCAGTCCGTTTTCCACGCCGCAGGCGATAAGTTCGGCGAGGATGGACTCCAGCGCTGCATCCTCCACGTTTTCCGGGCGGGTGAAGCTGTCGAGGTGCAGCGCGTTCAGAAGTGCGTTTTCCGCCCACACGCGGTCGCATTCCTCAATGAGTCCCTTGCTGATGGCATAGTTTACCAGCTTTTCGATGCTTACGTCGATCATGGTATTGTTACTCCTTTACCTGTTTGATAGAAAGGGAGATGCGGTGCTTTTTCTCGTCCACATCGAGGACCACGACCTTGACGATATCGCCGACGGACAGGACCTCGCTGGGGTGGCGGATGAACTTATTGCTGACCTGAGACACATGCACAAGGCCGTCCTGATGCACGCCGATGTCCACGAACGCGCCGAAGTCAATGACGTTTCGTACCGTGCCGGTGAGCACCATGCCGGGCTTGAGATCCTTGATCTCCAGTACGTCCTTGCGCAGCAGTACAGGCGGCAGCTCGTCGCGCGGGTCGCGGCCGGGCTTTAATAATTCGCTGACGATATCGTTCAAGGTCGGCACGCCGACGCCGCATTCCTCTGCGGCCTTTTCCGTGCCATAGGCAGCGACACGGGCCTTTAGCTCTTTGATATTCCCGGCCTTCACGTCCTCAAGCGTGTAGCCGCAGAGCTTTAAGAGCTTCTCGGCGGCGGCATAGCTCTCGGGGTGGACGGCGGTATTGTCCAGCACCTGGCTGCTCTCCGGCACGCGCAGGAAGCCCGCACACTGCTGGAAGGCCTTGGGGCCGAGCTTGGGGACTTTGTTGATGGTTTTGCGGGAGGTAAAAATGCCGTTTTCCTCACGGTAGACGACAATGTTTTTCGCCGTGGTCTTGTTCAGGCCGGACACGCGCTGCAAGAGCGCCGGGGAGGCGGTGTTCACGTCCACGCCGACAGCGTTGACGCAGTCCTCCACCACGCCGTCCAGGGTCTCGGCAAGCTGGGTCTGGGGCATGTCGTGCTGGTACTGGCCGACGCCGATGGCCATGGGGTCGATCTTCACAAGCTCCGCCAGCGGGTCCTGCAGGCGTCTTGCAATGGACACGGCAGAGCGGAGGTTCACATCGTAATCGGGAAACTCTTCGGCCGCGAGCTTCGACGCAGAGTAGACCGAGGCGCCCGCCTCGTTGACGATGGCGTAGCTCACGCTGCCGCCGAGCTGCTCAATCATCTCGACAGCCATCTGCTCGGTCTCGCGGGAGGCGGTGCCGTTGCCGATGGCGATGTGCTCCACGTGATCTTTTTTGATAAGCGCCGAGAGGGTACGGATGGCATCGTTCTTGCGCTGCTCTGAGAACGTGGGATAGACCACCGCGGTGTCGAGCACCTTGCCGGTTCCATCCACCACCGCGACCTTGCAGCCGTTGCGGTATCCGGGGTCGAGGCCCATGGTCACCTTGCCCTTGACGGGCGGCTGCATGAGCAGGGGCTTGAGGTTCAGGCCGAACATTTTGATTGCGCCCTCGTTTGCCGTGTCGGTGAGGCTGTTTCTGGTCTCGCGCTCCATGGA
Source organism: Candidatus Limivicinus sp. (assembly GCA_045130755.1). GTDB lineage: Bacteria > Bacillota > Clostridia > Oscillospirales > Oscillospiraceae > Limivicinus. The sequence goes on from JBGUQD010000054.1 coordinate 19,116, forward strand.
GGGGAAGATCAGGCGGTCATAGGCGTCATCCGCCGCAGCCCTGACAAAGGCCATGGCGGGCGAGCCGGGGCGGATCACCGCGCGGCGCACATGCTGGAGGGCGAGCTCCCGGTCAAGCTCCACAGATACTTTCAAAAAGCCTTCCTTTTCCCCACGGTTGACGGCGAGGATCTGGTGACCCTGCAGTCGTGAGATGGCCGTGTTGAAATCGTAGTACAGACGATAGACGGAGTCATCCTCAGTCGCTGCCTCGCTGTGCAGCGTGCCGCGCCGGGCGATCAGATCGCGCAGCAGCGCACGGATGTTCGCATCATCTGAGATGTTTTCGGCAATAATGTCGGAGGCGCCGGCAAGTGCATCTTCAATCGTTTCCACGCCCTTCTCGGGATCGACATACTGCTCGGCCAGCACCTCGGGCGCTGGGCTGTCGGGCTTCTGGGCAAAGAGCTCATCGGCCAGCGGCTCGAGGCCCTTTTCCTTTGCCATGGTGGCGCGGGTACGGCGCTTGGGCTTATAAGGGCGGTAGAGGTCCTCCAGTACGGCCAGGGTCTCGGCCGAGTCGATGGCGGCGGCAAGCTCATCGGTAAGCTTCCCTTGCTCGGCAATGGAGTTTTTCACGGTCTCCTTGCGCTCGAAAAGGCCGCGCAGATAAGTAAGCCGCTCCTCCAGCGTGCGCAGGGCCGTGTCGTCCATGGCACCGTGCAGCTCCTTGCGATAGCGGGCGATAAAGGGGATGGTGTTTCCCTCGTCCAAAAGCTTGATGACGTTCTCGATATGCTCCAGGGGCTTATCCAGCTCCCGGGCCAGAATTTGACTGATGCTTTCCATTTTTACTCCTTTGAAGATTCGTTCAGTTTTATATTATAGCATGTTCAGGGCATGGGGACAAGCGTTCGATTTTGTTTTCTTGTTGTGCAATGGGCACTCTTTTGATATAATTTACAAAAACAAACTCAAGCGACGGAGGAATCATACATGGAAGAAAAATGGTGGCAGCGAAGCGTGGTCTATCAGATCTATCCGCGCAGCTTTCAGGACTCAAACGGCGACGGCATCGGCGATCTGAAGGGCATCACCGGCCGACTTGAATACATCCGCGAGCTGGGGGCGGATACAATCTGGCTCTCCCCGGTTTATAAATCCCCCAACGACGACAACGGCTACGATATCAGCGATTATCAGGACATCATGACAGAGTTCGGCACCATGGCGGACTTCGACGAGATGCTGGAAAAAGCCCATTCGCTGGGCCTCAGAATCGTGATGGATCTGGTGGTCAACCACAGCTCTGACGAACACCGGTGGTTCGTCGAATCCCGCTCGTCCGTGGACAATCCCTACCGCGACTATTACTTCTGGCGCGAGGGGAAGGACGGCAAGGAGCCCAACAACTGGGGCTCCTGCTTCGGCGGCAGCGCATGGCAGTATGACGAACAGACCGGCATGTACTACCTCCACCTCTTTTCCAAGAAGCAGCCGGACCTCAACTGGGGCAATCCCGTCGTGCGCGATGAGATCTTCCGCATGATGGACTGGTGGCTGCAGAAGGGCATCGACGGCTTCCGCATGGACGTCATCAGCCTCATCTCCAAGCCCGACGGTCTGCCAGACGGTGAGGCGGACGCAGATGGTTTCGCTCCGGCCTCCCTGGTGGCTAACGGCCCGCATGTTCATGAATATCTCAGGGAGATGAACCGCCGTGTTCTGTCCAAGTATGATCTGCTGACCGTGGGCGAGTGTGCGGCCGTCACGATTGAAGAAGCCAAGCGTTACGCAAATCTCGACGGAAGCGAGCTTTCCATGGGTTTCCAATTTGAACACATGGACGCGGACTTTGATCCCGTACTGGGCCGCTACGCAAAGCAGCATAAGGATCTGCCGAAGCTTAAAGAGATCCTCAGCCGCTGGCAGGTGAAGCTGGACGGTATTGCCTGGAACAGCCTTTACTGGGATAACCACGACCAGCCGCGCATTGTCTCCCGCTACGGCAGCGACAGCGAGCAGTACCGTGAGACCTCCGCCAAAATGCTGGCGACCTGCCTGCACATGATGCAGGGTACACCCTACGTCTACCAGGGTGAGGAGCTGGGCATGACCAACTATCCCTGGATCAGCATCAAGCAGATCAACGACATTGAATCCCTCGGCAAGTACCGCACCTTCCACAAGCAGGGCTTCATGACAGAGGAAGAGGGCGTGGAGATGATGCGCCACCGCAGCCGTGACAACGCCCGTACCCCCATGCAGTGGGACGCTGGCCCTGAGGCAGGCTTCACCACCGGTACGCCCTGGCTGCCTGTAAATCCAAACCACACTATCATCAACGCCGCCGAACAGCTTAAGCGCCCCGACTCCGTGTTCCACTACTATCAGAAGCTCATCGCTCTGCGGAAAGAGCTTGACGTGATCGTGTACGGCCACTATGCGCTTCTGGAGCCGGAACATCCCAATCTTTTTGTCTATACCCGCATGCTGGGAAATGAGAGCCTGCTGGTTGTATGCAATTTCTCCGAAGAAGATCAAACTTATTGTTTTCCTGCAGAATACGAGGATGCAGATATCCTGATCGCAAATTACCCGGACAAGGCCCCCGCCGGGACAGTTCGCCCGTGGGAAGCTGTTGTCTACCACCGCAAGTGAGTCATGGGGCGCATATGTGAGACGGAACTGACCGTCTATATCTCCAATGACGAAGCGGAGTTTCAGCGCGTAGAGGAAGCTCTCAAAGCTGAAGAGGTCCGTTACCGTGTCTGGACCACGGCGGAGTACCCGGTTTTCGGCTGGTCCCGCTGGGATCCGCGGCTCATCGGGCGGCGGGAAAGCCGCCTGCGCAAGGTCTACCATATTGAGGTGTCGGAGCAGGACCGGCAGAATCTTATCGCCGCGAATATGATTATCCGCGGCATCACGGGCAAGATGTTCAACGCCGAGCGCGTGAACGAGATCATATGACAGAGCAGGGCGCGGTCAAATGACCGCGCCCCTGGTTTATGTTTTTTTTGTTTTCTTTCCCTTGTTCTCAAAGCGTGTCTTTATATACCTGACCCAGTCGGCAAG
>JBGUQD010000055.1:0-26157 GCA_045130755.1 Candidatus Limivicinus sp.
CACCAATTCTCCGGAGGCATGAAGCAGCGCGTGGTCATCGCCATCGCCCTTGCCTGCAGCCCCAAGCTGCTGATTGCGGACGAGCCGACCACCGCCCTGGATGTGACCATCCAGGCACAGGTGCTGGAGCTGATGAAGGAGCTGATTCAAAATAAGGACATGTCCATGATCCTCATCACCCACGATCTCGGCGTCGTGGCGGAGGTATGCGAGGACGTGGCCGTCATGTATGCCGGGCGCATTGTTGAGCAGGGCAGCGCCGACGACATCTTCAACCACACACGCCATCCCTACACCGAAGGCCTGTTCGACTCTCTGCCGAACCTGAAGCAGCGGGGTGAGGAGCTGGTGCCCATCAAGGGCCTCATGCCTGACCCTTCGGACCTGCCCCCCGGCTGCGCCTTTGCACCGCGCTGCCCCTATGCCACAGAGGCCTGCACCCGCGGCGTCCCCGCACTCCGGGCCGTGGAGGGGAGCGCAACGCACAAGGTCGCGTGCCTTGCCTATGATGATCCGAGCTTTAAGCTGAGGAGGAATCGCTGATGGGTAAAACGATTCTCGAGGTGCAGAACCTCACCAAATATTTCAGCACCCCTGCCGGTCAACTCCACGCGGTCGACGGTGTCAGTTTTTCCATTGAAGAGGGCAAAACACTCGGCATCGTGGGCGAATCCGGCTGCGGCAAGTCTACCACGGGGCGCACCATCCTCAAGCTCATTGAACCGACTTCCGGCCGTATTCTCTTCAACGGTCAGGACATCACCAACTATTCCCGCAAGAAGATGCGTCCCCTGCGCCAGGAGATGCAGATGGTCTTCCAGGACCCCTTCTCCTCCCTGGATCCGCGCCAGACGGTCAGCCAGCTCATCAGTGAGCCGATCATCGAACACCGGCTCTTACACTCCAAAGCGGAGATCGAAAAGCGCACACTGGAGCTGATGGAGACGGTCGGTCTGGCAGAACGCTACATCAACGTATATCCCCACGAACTCGACGGCGGCCGCCGTCAGCGTATCGGCATAGCGCGCGCACTGGCAGTCAAGCCCAAGCTCATTGTCTGCGACGAACCGGTTTCGGCGCTGGATGTGTCGATCCAGGCGCAGATCCTGAATCTGCTCAAGCAGCTGCAGAAGGACATGGGCCTGACTTACATATTCATTACCCATGACCTCTCCGTCGTCAAGTATTTCTCCGACGATATTGCCGTCATGTATCTCGGCCAGATGGTGGAGAAGGCACCCAGCGACGACCTGTTCCGCGACCCCATGCACCCCTACACCAAGGCGCTGCTGTCGGCCATCCCTCTGCCCATTGTGGGCAAGGACAAGCCCAAGCGCCAGCTGATCCGGGGAGAAATCACCTCGCCGGTCAATCTCCCGGATGAATGCCGCTTCGGCAAACGCTGCGACTATACGGCCGACGTATGTCGGGCATGCACACCGCAGCTGCGCGAACTGGCGCCCAATCATTTTGTGGCCTGTGCCCGCTGCGGAGAGATATAAGACACCTGAACCGGTCTCCGATTTTGAACAAAACTATCAAAATCGGAGATCAGTTCTTTTGTTTTTCCTTGATATTCCTTGCTTTTCTCAATGCCGCCCATTTAGGATAAAATAAGAAACTTCCCTATTATGCGTTACAAAAAATTGTGACCGATCGCATTTTATCGACCGGTCATTATCATTTTTTGGCGACAGTTTTTAGGGTGGTCTCCTTTTTAGAACCCCCCATAAAGCTGGATTAGAAATAATCGGCCCGCAACATGCATAAAGACTTGCAAAAATGCACCACGAAACCCCAAATGCACCAGGCTCTGCCGAAAATGCACCACGTTTTTTCTGAAATGCACCACGAAAAATGAAAAATGCACCACGCTTTACTTCGTGATGCACCAAGGATTTCTCATTCTATCAAAATCGGTGTACTAAGCCAGCGAAAACCCTGTATTCTCAATGGATACAGGGTTTTTTGCTGCCCTTTGACCCTTTATTATCCGAAAATCAAAGTGCGCTTTTCCACAGATTTTATTGAATTGTGTGGTTTTTTAAGTATAATTGATATTGAAATGCGCAAATAAGACTGGAACTGTAAAGCTGCAGGTGGATAGAAGGGAGAAATCGAATGTCCACAATTCTTGATGGGAAAGCCCTCGCGGCATCGATCCGCCAGGAGATTCGGGAAGAAGCCGTAAAACTGCCGCGTAAGCCGGGCATTGCTGTTATTCTTGTCGGAGATGATTCCGCCTCACAGCTTTACGTGAGGAACAAGGCCAAAGACTGTGCCGAATGTGGTTTCGTTTCCCGTCGTATCGATTTTCCCGCTTCTGTTTCAGAAGAAGAGCTGCTCGGCACGATCAGCAAACTCAATGCTGACGCTGCCATTGACGGCGTTCTGGTGCAGCTCCCGCTCCCGGCAGCGATCGATGAGCGGCGCATCATCGAGGCCATTCACCCGAAAAAGGATGTAGACGCCTTCCATCCCCTCAACGTGGGGCGCATGGTCCATGGGGACTCCGCGATCTGGCCGTGCACCCCCGCCGGGATTGCTGTCATGCTGGATTCCTATCGCATCCCCGTGGACGGCAAAACCTGTGTTGTAGTCGGCAGAAGCGATATTGTTGGAAAACCCATGGGGCTGCTCCTGCTTCAGCGTCACGGAACCGTGATCTTCTGTCACCGCCATACGCCTGATCTCGCCGCCATGACGCGCCAGGCAGACATCCTGATCGTTGCGGCAGGCCATCCGGGGCTCATCACCGCAGACATGGTGAAGGACGGAGCCGTGGTGATCGATGTTGCCATGAACCGCGATGCTGTTACCGGAAAGTTTACAGGGGATGTGTGCTTCGATGAGGTGAAGGACAGATGCTCCCATATTACGCCTGTTCCAGGAGGCGTCGGCCCGATGACGCGGGCTATGCTCATGAAAAACGTACTCACGCTGGCAAAGCTGCACATGGGGCTATCTTTATGAGTACATTAGAATTCCCTGTCAGGGCCGCCTTTTTTGATCTGGACGGCACGCTCCTTTCCCACGTCTTGCATGAGATACCGCGAAGTGCGCGGGACAGTCTGGAAAAGCTCCATGCGAAAGGGATAAAGATTTATTTATGCACCGGCCGCCACTCTGCCGAACTGGAGTATCTCCCTGTGGAGGGGATTCCCTTTGACGGATATATCACGCTGAACGGTCATCTCTGTCTGGATGAAAACAAAAGCGTTGTATTCGGTCTTCCCTTCCCCGAGGATACCACCCGCGCGCTCATATCCATATTCAAGGAGCAGAAGCTGCCGCTCGTGCTGGTGGAAGAGAGCGGCCTGACGCTCAATTTTGCAAATGATACCGTAATCAGGGCGCAGAAAGCTATTTCATCGCCGCTTCCGGAAATTGCGCCTTATGACGGGAAGCCGATCTATCAGGCCACGACTTTTGCCAACCGCAGCGAAGATGACCGAATCCGCGCTTTGATGCCGCCAAACTGTCACGCTGCCCGCTGGAATGATCAGGGTGTTGACCTGATCTTGAACGGCGGCGGGAAGGTCGCCGGAATCCGCTATGTTCTGGAGCAGGAAGGAATCAGCCCTGAAGAATGCATTGCCTTCGGAGATGCGGAGAATGACATCGACATGCTCTCATATGTCGGCATTGGCGTGGCCATGGGGAATGCGCAGGCTAAAGTCAAGGAGATCGCCGACTATGTGACTTCGGACGCAGATGATGACGGGATTGAAAAAGCCCTTCGATACTGGAGAATTCTATGAGACTTACTGTTTTGACTGACAACACCGCCAGAATTGATGCCTACTATCTGGCCGAAGCCGGCGTCTCCTACTATATTCAGGACGGCGGGAAAAACATCTTGTTTGACACCGGCTATTCGGATGTTTATGCCCGCAACGCGGAGGCAATGCAGATTGATCTGCGGCAGCTGGACACGATTGTATTCAGCCATGGTCATAACGATCATACCGGGGGCCTGCGCTATCTGCCCGAAGATATCAGAGGTATCCGAGTCTTGGCTCATCCTGATGCATTCATGCCAAAGCGATATGATGGAGAATCCATCGGCACTCCTATAGAACAGGCGCAGCTCGCCTCTCGTTTCCGGCTGGAGCCGAGCTCTGTCCCGGCAGCTCTTACCGACCGGCTTTTCTTTCTGGGCGAGATCCCGAGAACAAACAGTTTTGAGAATAAGTCGCCGATCGGCGAGCGGCTTATAAACGGGATTTGGGAGCCAGACTATGTGCTTGACGATTCCGCGCTGGTCTATTGCGGAGAAAAAGGTCTCACGATCATCACCGGGTGCAGTCACGCCGGTATCTGCAATATTACCGAATATGCAAAGGCTGTATGCGGCGACGACCGGATTGCGGGGATCATCGGCGGTTTTCACCTGCTGGAGATTACACCACAAGTAAAAATGACCGCCGACTATCTGCGCCGCCAACATCCTGGCCTCCTGTGTCCGTGCCATTGCACCTGCTTTCACGCCCGCGCCGCGATTCATAATACGATTCCGATCAAAGAGCTCTGCGTGGGAGATGTCCTGGAAATCCTGTAATCTGCTGCAATACCACTCATGTGCTGCCTGCATTTACAGGAGGGATTTGAGTCCTTGCAAGCCTTTCTGTTTGCCAAAAATATGAATTATTTTTGCAAAGAGGTTCCCCCTGAATTTTGGAGGAAACCTCTTTTTCGCAGTCTGCAGCGATTATCCGATTGACAGTGAAAAAACTGGTCTGTATAATCCAGAGCAGCGGAGGCTATAAGAGGTCCCGGCGACGAAAAAGGAGCATGCTTTACAATGAAAACCATCTATTACAACGGGCGCGTATATACCGGACAACTCCCCCTTCAGCAGGCCTTCGCGGTGGAAGGCAAGCGCTTTTTGCAGGTGGGTGATACCGAACAGTTGCTCCGCCTCGCGGGGGAGAATGACGCCCGTGTGGACCTGGGCGGTCACTTTGTCTGCGCAGGCTTTAACGACTCTCACATGCACCTGCTGAATTTCGGGCAATTTCTTTATGGAGCCCGGCTCGCCGGGCATACTTCTTCCCTGTCGGAGCTGCTGTCGTTTCTGAAAGAGTATCTCCTTGCACACCCTGTTCGCAAAGGGCAATGGCTCACCGGACGCGGCTGGAACCAGGATTATTTCTCCGATACCGACCGCATGCCGGATCGCCGGGATTTGGATGCAGTATCCGCCGATGTTCCGATTGTAATCACGCGTGCCTGCGGGCACTGCTGTGTCGTCAATTCCCGCGCACTGCAGCTTGCCGGGGTAGATTCTGACACGCCCGACCCTCCCGGCGGTACCATAGGCCGTGAAAACGGGCTGCCCGACGGCCGCCTGTATGAAAACGCCATAGACATGCTGACCGGCGTTCTGCCCGTCCCTGACAAGGAAATGATCAAGGGCATGCTCCGCCTTGGCTGTGCAGAGCTGAACCGTTACGGCATCACCAGTGTACAGAGCGATGATTACTCTGTCTTCCCCACCGTTCCTTTTGAGCTTGTCAACGAGGCATATCGAGAGCTGGAGGAAAGCGGCGAGCTGAGTGTACGTGTCTACGAGCAGTCTTTCTTTACAACGCTTGACGGGCTTCGGCACTTTGTGGAGAGCGGCAGCATCACCGGCACAGGCTCAGACATGTTTCGCATCGGGCCGCTGAAAATGGTGGGAGACGGTTCTCTGGGCAGCCGTACGGCGCACCTGAGCGTTCCCTACATGGGCGGAAACGGCAGCCGCGGATACTCCCTTTTCTCTGAGGAGCACATGAACTCCATGGTCTCATATGCCCATGCGCATGGCATGCAGGTTGCGATCCATGCGATTGGCGATGCCTGTCTTGATCAAGTACTGAACGCCATAGAACTTGCGCTGAGAGAGCATCCAAGGGCAGACCACCGCCACGGAGTAGTCCACTGCCAGGTCTCGCGCCGGGATCAGTTGGAACGCATTCGGGCACTGCATCTGCACGTTTATGCGCAGTCGATTTTCCTCGACTACGATAACCACATTGTAAATCGCCTTTTACCTCCTGCGCTCGCACAGAGCAGCTACAGTTGGAAGACACTGCTTGAAAGCGGTGTCTCGGTCTCCAATGGTTCTGACTGTCCGGTTGAGCTGCCCGATGTGATGGAGGGGATCGAATGTGCCGTGACGCGCCAATCTCTGGACGGCACGGGCCCTTATCTGCCCGACGAAGCCTTCAGCGTACGAGAAGCGTTGGACAGTTACACCATTCGCGGCGCGGAGGCCAGCTTTGACGAAAACCGCAAGGGCCGCATTTGTGAAGGATATCTTGCGGATTTTGTGATCCTTGGCCGGGATCCTTTTCGGTGCGAACCGAGACAGATCCACAACATTCCGGTCCTGGCAAGCTATCTTAACGGCGTTTGTGTATACCGCATGCCAGATAAAGGGCAGCAGCACCGGTGATACCGTTGCTGCAGGGGAGGTTTTTTATTTTAATTCATTTCACCCTGTGGTAAAATCTATTTATTACTATGCAGAGCCGCAGTCTTCCGGCGGCTGTTGGAATAACAAAAAGGAGAATGAGAATGAGAAAGAAGCTTCTGGCACTGCTTCTTGCATGCGCCGTGTTTATCACCGCGGGCTGCGGAGGCGCGGGCACAGATTCGCCGCACTGGATTGACTCCAGCATTGAGGGGAATGTCACCGCAGATACGACGGTTTCCCTGAAAGACGACTTTGCCGCTGCGGCCAACAAGGATTTTTATGCTTCCGGAGAGAGCAGCGGGCGAACCATCACCAATATCGCCCGTATGGTAACGGACAGGAAGCGGGCGCTGCTCACGGATGCCTCCGTCACCGGAAAGGCCATCGAGGAGGTCCGTAAATATGCGGCGCTGGCAGAGGACCATGAGGGAAGAAAAGCCCTCGGTGTCACCCCGCTGGAGCCCTATATCCGCTCCATCGATAACATCTCGTCCGTGGAGGAGCTTTATGCCTGGATCGCAGATTCCAAGGCCAATCCGCTCGGCGCCTCGCCGGTGGAGGTGGCGGGATCCGGCCGCTCAGAGGTGGATCCTTCCTCCTATTTCGTGATGATCGGGAATACCGCCTTTACCCTGCAGCGTATGAACGGCTCTTCCGACGCCTATTTCAATATGGATGAAGCGGATCTTGAGAAGATGGTGGTCGTGGATCAGAAGGTAAACTGTGTTCTCAAGCAGATGGGCTGGACAGAGGACCGGATCCAGGCAATTCTCGACGACACATGGCAGATGGAGAAAACACTTGCCAATCTCGTGGACGATTCCGTCACCGAAGAAGAGGACATGACCTTTACCCGGGAAGAGATCGCCTATATTCAGGGCGATTTCCCCATGACAGACTATCTGGACAGTTGGGGCTACGGCGCATGCAATCACTTCCTTGCGGACGCAAAGTATCTGAAGGCTGTGGATAATGTCTGCTCCCGCTATCTGGAGAAGATGAAAGCCATGCTGATCGTAAAGTATGTCCTCTCCCTCGGCAAGTATCTGGATGAAGACACCGCCCTCGCTTTCGAGAAAATTGGGATGCCGCGCGGTGTAAGCCTTGAGCCCGATGAGCGTACCGAGGAGCAGAAGGCCGATGACAGACTGTTTGAAGAGCAGATCGGCAGCACCGCTCTTGTGGCAGCATTGAACGAAGCCTATCTGGACACCTGGATAAGCCCGGATATCTATGACCGGCTCTACGGTATGACCGCTGATATCATCGATGTCTATCGGGATATCTTTGCAAACGAGCCTTGGCTTTCCGATGAAGGCAAAGCCCTCTGCCTTGAGAAGCTGAACGCCGTCAAAATCCATGTGGTATTCCCGGACAAGGGTGATTATTCCGACCTCAATATCGTTCCGGCCGAGGAAGGCGGCAGTTTCCTGGAAGCCGCGCTGGCAGTGAGAGCATTCGGCACTCGAAAGAGCGCCGCGCTCTCCGCCGAAAAGGTGGACCTGAACAGATGGGATCCCTATTCACCCATGCTCTCTACGACACAGACCAATTCCTTCTACTACCCGACCCTGAACGGCATCTTTATCTGCGCGGGGATCCTCGGAGATCCGGTATTCACCCCGGAAATGAGTGACGAGCAGATGCTTGCCGGCATTGGGACCGTTGTCGGCCATGAGATTACACACGGCTTTGACGCCAACGGCGTTCAATACGATAAGGACGGCATCAAACAGACCTGGCTGCCGGAAAAGGACAGCTCGGCTTTTGGCGACAGGACGATCAAGGTTGCCTCGTACTACAGCGGGTTGACCCCGTTCCAGGGATCCGGTCTCTACAACGGCACGCGGGTTCAGGTCGAGGCCACGGCAGACATGGGCGGCATGAAGGCCGTTCTGGAGCTTGCGTCCCGGAAAGAGAGCTTCGACTACGATATGTTCTTCCGCCAGTTTGCCAGTGTCTGGTCTTCACAGATTTCCTATGACATGGAAAGATACCTGTTCGAGAATGACGAGCACCCGCTCGATTATCTGCGGATCAACGTCACGCTTGCGCAATACGATGAATTTACCAAAACCTATGACATTCAGGAAGGCGACGGCATGTTTATCCCCGAAGGCAAACGGGTTAAAGTCTGGTAAAGGAGAAAGAAAATGAGCGAAGCGATCATAGAACTGAAGAATATCAAAAAGCACTACGGCAATCATGAGGTGCTTAAGGGCGTCAACATGCAGATCAACCGCGGCGATATCTACGGACTGATCGGCAGAAACGGCGCTGGCAAAACCACCATTTTCAAAATGATCCTGGGCCTTTCGGAGATCACGGACGGTACGGTTTCCATCGCGGGAAGCCAGACCCGGTCGGAGCTGTATAAAAACAGGAACAAGATCGGCTTTATGGTCGGCAGCAGGTTCTACAACTATCTGTCTGCCAGAGAAAACCTCAAATACTACGCTACCTTCAAGGGCATTCCCCACCGTCAGATGAAGAGCGAGATCGACAGGGTGCTGGAAATCGTCGGCCTTCAGAACGTCAAAAAGCCGTATAAAACCTTCTCGCTCGGCATGGGACAGCGCCTGGGCATTGCGGGCGCCATTCTCGGAAATCCCGAAATTCTGATTCTCGACGAGCCGACAAACGGCCTGGACCCGCAGGGCATCGCCGATGTCCGCCATATGATCCAGCGTTTCCGCGAGGAGTTCAACATGACGGTGATCGTTTCCTCGCACATTCTCGGGGAATTGGAGAATACCGCCGACCGTTTCGGTATTCTCAATGAAGGCGTCGTCGTGAAGGAGATCACCAAGGCGGACCTCGCAGAGAAAGAATCGGCCATTGAGATTGCGGTGGACGATCTGGAGAAGGCAAGAAAGCTCCTGACAGAAGGCGGCGTGAAAATCATGCGCGAGGTTGAGGAGCGGTCCACCCTGGAGGAATACTACTTCAAGCTTGTCGGGGGTGGCAAAGAGTGAGAAGACTGATCCGCGCGGATTTGAGGCGGATATTGGCAAAGCCCGGATTTTATATCTGCCCTGTGATCCTTTTTGCACTTTTTGTCTACGGGCTTTTCGCAGATTCGGTCGATTATGACAGCTATTATGCAAGCCTTGATATCCAGCTATCTTATATTTATCCCTTTTTGGTTCTGCTGCCGGTCTTCACCTGCGTTTACGGCGATGAGCTGAGGTCCGGCACCATGATTCCTGCCATCGGCAGAGGGCTTTCCAGAACAAAAATTATCCTTGCAAAGTTCCTCGATACCCTGATCCTCTCCCTTGGCTTCTATCTGTTTTTCCTGCTGATGGATCAGATCACGTTCGACCGCTTCTCGGTCGTGCTGACGAAGGTACAGATCCTGCGGGTTTTTTCCGCCTTTGCTTCGGCCTGGCTCAAGATCCTGGGCTACTGCGCATTTTCGGCGATCTTTGTTTATCTCACGTGGAATTCGTCCGTCGGCCTTGTCGTGGGGCTGATCTCGATCTCGTTTTCCAAAATGATCCTGGACTGGCTCCAGTCTCATACCCATCTCCCGGTTTATGACATCACCCTGATGGGGCAGGCGGACCAGGCCCGCAGGCAGTTTGACGCCGGCAACATCTGGGTGCATCACCTTCTCTTCGTGCTGCTGTGGTATGCGGTGTTACTGGCGGTCAGCGCGCTGATCTTCAAGAGGAAGGAGCTGGAGTTATGAGAAGACTGATCCGGGCGGATATCCGCAGAATTCTGAAAAAACGCTCCGTCATCGTGCTCTTCTGCATCACACTGGTGCTTCTGTGGACGCAGGTTGTCGGCTCCTATCTTGCCTATGACAAGGACCCGGTCGTGCCCGTGAAAAACCTGATGTCCCGGATACGCGTGCCCGAGCTTGTGATCGGCCTCGTGATCCTCTTTGGCGTCTATTCAGATGACTTCCGTTCCATGACCTACTCCAGTGTGATCGGGCGGGGGCTGACCCGGAGCAAGCTGGTTCTGGCCAAGCTGCTGGATACCGTGATCTTAGCGGCGCTGATGTATGGGATTATCACGCTGGTTCTCAGACTGGGGCTGATGCTTGTCGGCTGTGACCTTTCCCCCAGACTCAGCAGGGCGTTTTACATGACGATCTTCATTACGGTATACAAGACCGTGGGGTATATCGCTCTCGCCTCCATGATCCTGTACATTACAAACAACATCCCCGTGACCACCATTTCCCTGCTGCTGCTTTACATAGCGGTACCGTTTTCGGCGCTTCTGTTCTCTCTGAACCCGCAGGTCAAAGCCTTTCATATCGAGAGACTTCATTACGCGGGACTGGCCGGGAACGCCTTCAGCGATTTCATGTTCGGCTCTGCCGCCATGGGAATCGGCAAGCTTGTCTTCGGGCTGCTGGTTTATCTTGGTCTCGTGCTGTTTGTCACGATCAAGATCTTCGACAAGAAGGAGCTGGAGTTCTGAGGCAGAGGATCGTTTTGCGATCTCTTCCGTGCAGCATATGGCACCGGTCGAAATTATTAATTATGAATCCTTGCAAAAAGGAGCTGCAGCATCACTTTCGTTTTGCTGCAGCTCCTTTTTTGTCCGGGTCTGTAAAATTAAGCGGAGGGCGCTTCCTCGTCGGGCCATTCCTTGGCAATAGCCTGCTCGAGTTTCGCGCGGGTAAGGGCGATAAACTGATGTCCGGTGACGACCAGCGGATCAGACTTGGAGGTGATCTTCGCCAGATCTGCCGTCATGATGCCGCGCGCTTCGATCACGTTCGCCGCGGATTCTCTGATCATGCGGCCGAAGCGCTGCAGCTTTTCGTTTCCGTCAAGCTCGCCGCGCTTTTCCAGACCGCCGCTCCAGGTATAGATCAGTGCCATGGGGTTGGTGGAGACCACTTCCCCCTGCAGATAGCGGTAGTAGTGGCGGCGGACCGTGCCGTGGGCGGCCTCATATTCGAACTTCCCGTCGGGGGAGGTCAGTACGGAGGTCATCATTGCATTGGAACCGTAAGCGGTCGCAAGCATGTCGCTCATCACATCGCCGTCATAGTTGTGGGTGGCCCATACATAACCGCCCGGGGACTTGATGGCGCGGGAAACGGCGTCGTCAATGAGGCAGTATTCGTATTTGATCCCTGCCGCGCTGAACTTCTCAATGTATTCATCCAGGTAAATACGCTTGAATATATCCTTGAATTCCCTGTCGTATACCTTTGAGATGGTATCCTTGGAAGAGAACAACAGGTCCTGGCGCACGTCGAGCGCATAGTTCATGCAGGTGCGGGCAAAGCCTTCAATGGACTTATCCAGGTTATGCATGCCGGAAACGACACCGGGCTCCTTGAACTCATGCACAAGCTGGCGGGTCTCGTTGCCGTCCGAGTCGGTATAGACCAGCTCCACCTTGCCGGGCTTTTTGATCTGCATTTCCGAGGCGCGGTAGACATCACCGTAGGCGTGACGCGCAAGCGTGATGGGCTTTTTCCAGGTTTTGACGAGCGGCTCAATGCCGTTGATGAGGATCGGCGCACGGAAGACGGTACCGTCCAGAACACTGCGGATGGTAGCGTTGGGGCTTTTGTAAAGCTTCTTGAGCTTAAACTCCTCCATCCTCTCGGCGTTGGCGGTGATGGTGGCGCACTTGACGGCGACGCCGTACTTTTTCGCCGCCAGAGCGGAATCCATCGTGACCTGATCGTCGGTCTCGTCGCGGGTGCGGATGTTCAGATCGTAGTATTCCTCCTTCAGATCAACGAAGGGCTCGACCAACTGTCTTTTGACCTCTTTCCAGAGGATGCCGGCCATCTCGTCCCCGTCCATCTCAACGATGGGGGTCGTCATCTGTATTTTCTCCATTGAATCCAAGCCTCCCTGCAGATTATTAATACAGGCGTATTTTAATGCAAATCTATTGTCGATGTCAATCAAAACCGTATTTCCGGCGTATGATCTTACAGGCAGGCGAATACATAAAAACGGAAGAAGCCCTGATCTCCTTGTGAGATCAGGACTTTTCCCTGTTATCTTATATCGTTTTATATCGCTTGTTATGCGGCAGCTTCGGAACCGGCGCCCACATACTTTGCCTTGCTCACGCCAAGGACCAATCTGCTGATTTCCTTCAGGCCGGGGATCATCATCAGCACGGCAACAAGCTTGCCCTGGCCGAAGGCCTTCGCCAGCTTCAGGCTCTCAGGGATGCCGAGCAGGATGCTCACAGCCAGCAGTGCAAAATGAGGAATTGCCGCAGTGCCGGTGGTGTTGAAGATGTGTGCACAAATAAAGCAGAGTTCAGCCAGGACACCGAACCAGCCGTTCCAGCAGAGGGCGTACTCCTTGTAGCTGTTCAGGAACGGGATCAGTGCATGCCAGCCGGGTCTGCCGGCCTTGCGCAGAAGGCACCATCTGCCGATGAGGAGCAGAAGCTTGCTCACCACCAGGAAGATCAGGAGGTAGGGCATGAGATTGACCGCTTTCTCGGAGGCAAGGGGTTTGCCGTCATAATCTGCGGAGAGGAAGGTGTTGGCCTTGCCCTCGAACTCCTCGCGGCTCGCGAAAGCGCCGACCTTGATAAAGCCGACATTGCCGCTGCGGTCAATGAAAATGGTGGTCGGGAAGCCGGAGCCGGCCAGAGGATACAGCTCTTCGCTCGCAAGGCCCATCGGGAAGCTGAGCTTGTGGCTGTCCTTGTAGGCGGAGATGATGTCCATCGTATCGTTCGGATCGCCGGAGACCGAGACGATCACCATCTTATCGCTGTGGGCCTGATAGACAGCTTCCATCTCGGGGAACTCTCTCTCGCAGGGGCCGCACCAGCTTGCGAAGATGTTGAGGACGACCAGGTCCTTCTCCTTCAAAAGTGCGGAGAGTGTGGCAGTGGTTCCGTCCGTAAGCTGTACGGTGAAGTCGGGCATGGGCTGACCGGGCTCGACGCCGATGCCGGAGTCGGCATACGCGGCAGCGCCCAGGGAGGCGAACAGCAGAAGGGCAAGTAAAATGCAAATCAGTTTTTTCATGATTGTTTGTTCCTTTCGTTTCTTTTTTTATCTTATGGCTGAATAATAGCACAGGCTTTGTCACAATAATGTCACAGCGTGCAAACCATCGGAATAAAAAAGCACGGAGGTTCCATCGGGAACCTCCGTGCTGTTGTCGGAAAGCTCAGATCAATTCGAACTGGAAGTTTTCAAACTTGAGTCTGCTGCCCTCGTCAGCCTCCATGGGAAGCAGCGCGCGGGCGATGAAGTACGGCTCTTCCACAGCGCTGGTGCATGTAAGCCAGGCATAGTCTCCGTCGATCTGGCTGACGGTGTAGTATTTGGTCTCCATCGCGTTTACTCCTTTATCCCTGTATTGTAAGCATTGTAGCGCTGTTTCGCCGAAAACGCAAGAGTCCGCCGCAGGATCACTCGTCAGCCATGCCGATGAGGTCGAACTTCTCAGTGGAGATCACGATTTCAAAGCTCTCTTTCTTCGGCTTCGGGGTCTTGACCAGAATGCTGCGGTCCGAAAGCTCATAGTACCAGCCCGATTTGCTCTCTT
This sequence comes from Candidatus Limivicinus sp., assembly GCA_045130755.1. Lineage (GTDB taxonomy): Bacteria > Bacillota > Clostridia > Oscillospirales > Oscillospiraceae > Limivicinus. Next base: position 13,975 of record JBGUQD010000055.1, read on the forward strand.
CCCAGACGTCGCGCACGAGATAACGCGGGATCTGCTCTCCGTCCACCGTGACCCAGAAAGCGCCCTTCTTCTTGCTGACAAGCCGGATCGTGAGGCGCTCGATGCTGTCCTCATAGTCACCCGTCTTTTCAAAACGGATGCGGGTGCGGTCGCCGGCCTTGACGGTAATGTTTGTCTCGGCGTAGCTGCCGCGCTTGTAGTCCTCGGTGTGGCCGTCGTCGTCGTAATAGGTGAAACTCACGTCATTTTCGGCGGCGATGAGCAGGTCGAGCTGTCTGACCGTATCCGCCAGGATGCGCTTGACATCCTCGCTGGTACAGAAGATGGCGCTGCCTCTGAGGAACATGGGGATGCTGGAAAGATCCACCGGCACCTCGATGGTCTGGCCGCCCTCATAGGCTTTGAGCCGGTCGTTCATGTCGTACCAGGTGCAGCCCTTCGGGAGATAGAGCTTTCTTGTCTTCGCGGCCTTCTCCACAACATTGGCAACCAGCACCGCCGGGCCGTACATAAAGGTCAGGCTTTCATCGGTGTAGCAGGCAGGATCATCGGGGAACTCCAGAAACAGCGGGCGCATGACGGGAAGACCGTCCACGCTTGCCTCGCGCATGAGGGAGTAGAGGTAGGGCAGCATACGATAGCGCAGGGCGTAGGCCGCGCGCACATAGGGCAGGTTCTCTGCGTACATCCATGGCTGGGTAACGGTGTTGTCGGAGTTTGCGGAGTTAATGGTGAAGCGCGGCTGGAACACGCCGCTCTGGATCCATCTGAGCAGCAGCTCGCCCTCGGGCGCGCCGCCGGCAAAGCCGCCGATGTCGCAGCCCATGTTGGCACAACCCGAAAGGCCCATGCCCATGATGGTGGCAAGGTTATATTTCACCGTGCGCCAGTCGGTCAGGTTGTCGCCGCCCCAGACCTGGGCATAGCGCTGAATGCCCGCAAAGCCCGCGCGGTTGATGATGTAGGGGCGCTCGTTCGGATACACGTCGGCGATCGCCTGCACGGCGGTGTAAGCCATCATGTTGGAGTGGATGATCTTCAAATCCTCCATGGTGCCCTTTGCGCCCTCGTAGTCGCACTGGGAGAGGCGGTCTTCGATGCCGTCGATTTCGCAGTTGTCATTCCAGACGGTCTTGGTGCCCTTCTTGAGGATGTTTTCCTCCAGAAGGTGCTTCCAGGCCTCGCGCCCCTTTGGGCCGGTGAAGTCGATGAACCTGCCCTCGCCGCCCCACCAGCGGCCGGTGGCGTCTTTGCTGCCGTCGGCGGATTTGATGAAGGCGTCGCGTTCTTCATAGTAGTGCGCATAGGGGTGATTTTTCAAAACACCCGGTTTCAGGTTGCAGATTACGTTGATGCCCATGGCGTTCATCTTGGCAAAGAAGCCCTCGGGATCGGGGAAGCGGCGGTGGTTCCAGTTGAAGGTGTAGCGGAGGTTATCTTCCTCACCGGAGGAATAGCCGGAGGCCAGCCAGAAGTTATCGATCCAGATCTGCTCCTGCAGATGCTTGTCCACGACCTTGTAGATCTCCTGGTCGCAGTCCTTTTCAAGCTCTGCGTAGTACATGGTGGACATGCAGTAGCCGAGGGACTGCTTCGTGGGCAGAATGGTACGGCCCGTGAGCCAGGTGTACCGGGAGATCACGTCCTTCATATCGGGACCGTTGATGAGGAAAAGGTCAATGTCGCCGCCGTCGGTCTGGTAGTAGCAATAGCGCTCCCAGTAGCCGGAGATCTCCTGGCCCAGGTCAAATACGCAGTCATAGGAATTGTGGTAGAACAAACCCAGAGCCTGACGCTTGTCCTCGTTTACGCGGATGTAAAACGGGATGTGCTTGTACATGGGATCGCCGGTCTCGGGATCATGGCCGATGGCGTCCTTGGGGCTCATGCGCAGACGGCGGAATTTTTTGTCCAGGTGCCCGGTCTTTTCGCCGAAGCCGTAGAAGTGGTCCTTTTCCCGATCCATGCAGGAGTAGTGGGAGAGGCGGCCCAGATGGTCCTTTTCGAAGGCCCGCTCGGGCAAATCGCGGTAGAGAGTCTTGCCTTCCGCGTCCAGGAGCTTGAAGGAGAAGGGCTGCTTCAGCAAAACCAGCGTCAAGGTCGCGGTCTTGAAGACCAGCTTCTTTTCATCTTCAACGCAGTTGACATCCAGCGCCGTGATGCGCTGCCGTTCATTTTCGAACAGGGGATCGAGGCGGTCGGTCCAGGCGGTGGTGACGAGGGTGTAGGATGCCTCGTCAAAGCTGCGGTCGAAGTTTACGCGGATACGGACAATGTCGTCCGTGAGGAAAACCAGCAGTGCGTCCGCGGTATCTGCATGCAGCAGCCAGCCGTTTTCTGCTTTTTCATAAGATACAAGGCGGTTTACCAGCATAGGAAAGCTCCTTTCGAGAAACAAATGAACCTCCCTTTGGAAAAAGGGAGGTGCCCCGAAGGGGCGGAGGGATCGAACACGAGCAATGTGTCCGAACGGTCGATCCCTCAGTCACGGTGCTTGCGGGGGACGCACCGCGACAGCTCCCTTTCACAAAGGGAGCTTGAAAAATGCGGTTACATTCCGATCAGGTCAAAGTCCTCGAAGCTCACGGTCAGCGTCACGTCCTTCTTCGGGTTCGGGTACTTGACGAGCACGGCGCGCTTGGACTGGCTGTAGTACCAGCCCTCGGATGCAGCATCAAACTTGCGGCGGTTGAGGTAATGCTCCAGCTTCCGATCGCCCAGGGCCACCCAGAAGGGGCTGCGGTCCTTGCGGATCATTTCCACCGTGACTGTCTCGACAAAATCGGTGTAGCTGCCCTCGGACTGGAAGGCGACCTTCACGACGCTCTTACCGGTCATGCTGATTTCCGTCTTGCGGTAGACGCCTTTGCGGAAGTCGTTGGAGACGCCGTCGTCGTCGTACAGCGTGTAGCTGCTCTCTTTACCGGGGGCGAGGATCAGGTGCAGCGCGGTCATGTGGTCGCGCTCCATGCTCATGAGCTGGTTATCCGCCATGGGGATGATGGCGCCTTCACGGATGAAGAGCGGGATGGTTGTGAGATCAACGGGCAGCTCGATGGTCTGACCGCCCTCGTAGCACTTAAATTTGTCGTTCCAGTCGTACCACTTGCACCCGGCGGGGAGATATACCTTCTTCGTCTTCGCGCCTTCTTCAATGACGTTTGCCACCAGGATGTCGCGGCCGTACAGGAATTCAAAGCTCTCGTCGTAGACCTTTTCGTCATTCTGGAACTCATACACCAGCGCGCGCATGATGGGGGCGCCGGTCTGATTGGCTTCAAACTCGGCGGAGTAGAGGTAGGGAGTCATGCGGTAGCGCAGAAGGATGGCGTCGCGGATGAGCGGCGCGGAGTCGCGGAACATCCAGGGCTCGGTGACGGTATTGTCGTTGGAGGCGGAGTGGATGGAGAAGCGGGGCTGGAAGATGCCGTTCTGCACCCAGCGGACAAACAGCTCCTCACTCGGGGCAGGGCCTGCAAAGCCGCCGATATCCGCGCCCTCATTGGGCTGGCCGGAAAGGCCCATGCCTGTGATGATGGGGATGTTGTACTGCAGGCTCTTCCAGCTTGTGAAGTTGTCGCCGCACCAGGTCTGGGCGTACTTCTGGATGCCGGAGCTGCCGCTGCGGCAGACCACGTAGGGGCGCGCGTCGGCGTTGTGCTCCTCCACGGCCTCGTTGCCGAGACGGCACATAATGGTACACATGAGGGGCTTCAGCTGGCCGATGGTACCACCCTTGCCGTCAAAATCACATTTTGCATCCTTGTCCAGCAGGCTGTCGTATTCGCAGTTGTCGTCCCAGACAGAATCAGTGCCAACGTCGATGACGTTTTCGATGAGGTAGTCCTTCCATGCACGGCGTGCCTCAGGCTTGGTGTAGTCCCAGAAGGCGCCGTCGCCGCCCCACCAGGAGCCGACCGCATACTGTTCGGGGTTCTCGCTGTCCTTGACGAAGACGTCCTTTTTGTTGAATTCATCAAACCAGGGGTGGCACAGAAGGATGCCGGGCTTGACGTTCGGCACGTTCTGCGCGCCCTTTTCGTTCATGGCGGCAAAATAAGCACGGGGGTCTTTAAAACGCTCGGTGTTCCAAGTGAAGACGCAGCGCTTGCCGTTTACGCTGGTATATCCGGAGGAGAGGTGGAAACCGTCGATGGGGAAGCCCTCTTCTTTGATGGTGTCGATGAAGTCGAGAACTGCCTGGTCGCTGTCCTTCTCGAGTTCGGGGTAGTACATGCTGGAGCCCTGGTAGCCCAGCGCGCGCTTCGGCAGGAGTGCCGGGCGGCCCGTGAGCAGGGTATAGTTGTCGACGATCTTGCTCAGGGTATTGCCGCCCAGGAGGAACAGGTCGATGTCACCGCCGTCGGCCTGCCAGTAGGTGTAGCGGGGCCAGTAGTTGGACTTCTCCTTGCCCATGTTGAACACGGACTCGTAGAAGTTGTGGTAGAACAGGCCGACGGCCTTCTTTGTCTCGCGATTGAGGCGGATGTAGAACGGGATGTGCTTGTAGAGGGTATCCATGAGCTCGGCGTCGTAGCCCATGGCGTCGGTGGCACGCTCGCGCAGGAAGGCCTTGTTCTTGTTGAGCGCCCCGGCCTTCTCACCGAAGCCGTAGAAGCAGTCGTCCTCTTGCATGCGGGAATAAGCGGTGACGCGTTTGTTGGTATCGAGGGTGAAGGGGGAGCCTGTCAGAGTCGAATAAAGCTCGGTACCCTCAGCATCATAGAGGCGGATGCAGATGGGGTCTTTATCCAGCTCCAGGCGCAGAGCAGCGGATTCGAAGACGAGGGTTTTCTCGCCCTCGGTGAGTTTCGGCTCCACAGGCGTGAGACGGGTGCGCTGACCCTCAAAGAGTGGATCGAGGCGGTCTTCCCACGCGGTAGTCATAAGGATGTAGGATTCCTCCGCCAGTTCCTTATCGAAGGAGGCGCGTACACGCACGATCTCGTCGGTCACGAATACGATCTTGATGTCGCAGCTGTTGGTATGGATAAGCGCATAGCCGTTTTTATTTTCAATACCGGTGATTTTTCTGCAAATGTCCATGAACATGCTCCTTTTGTATCGAATAAAAAAGGTCTGCCGCGCTGCCGGCTTAACGCGTGGGCAGGGGCAGACCGCCGCCGAATATGTTTCGGTTGAATCGGATCAGCTGTTCCAGCCCATGGCCGGGATCAGCTTGGTCCAGTAGGGCAGGCTGAGGGAAATCTGCGGGATGTAGGTGACGAGGAACAGAGCCACGACCATCGCTGCGAAGATAGGCACGATGTATTTGGTGACGCCCTCGATCTTGACCTTGGCAATGCCGCAGCCAACAAACAGGCAGGAGCCGACCGGCGGAGTTACGGAGCCGATGCCGAGGTTCATAATGAGCATAAGGCCGAAGTGTACATCGCTCATGCCGATGCTGCGGGCGATGGGCAGGAAGATGGGCACAAAGATCAGAACCGCCGGGGTCAGGTCGAGGAACATGCCCATGACCAGCAGGAACACGTTCATAATGAGCAGGATCACATAGCGGTTGTCGGACACGCCCATGATCATGTCGGAGATGGCACCGGGAATCTTGGTGCGCGCCATGACGTAGGCCATGATGGAGGAGGCAGCAATCAGGAACAGAATGGTGGCAGAGGACTTCATGGTGTCGGCTAGCAGGTTATAGAAGGTCTTGAGGTCCATCTCGCGGTAGATAATGGCGAGGATGCCGCAGTAGAGGCACATGACGACGCCCGCTTCGGTCGCGGTGAAGATACCGGCGAGGATGCCGCCCATGACGATGATGACTGCGAGCAGGGACGGGATGGCGTCGACCCAGATCTTCCAGGCGGGGTCAGGGTCCTTGACCTCGGACTTTTTGTAGCCCTTCTTTACGGCAAGAGCGATGGCGACGACCGCCACGCACAGGCCGAGAATCGCGCCCACGAAGTAGCCGCCCATGAACAGCGCTGCGACGGACACGCCGCCGGCGGTGATGGAGTAGAGGATCAACGGACCGGACGGCGGGATCAGGATGCCGGTGGGAGCCGAGCAGATGTTGACCGCCGCGGAGTAGTTGGGATCGTAACCCTCATCCGCCTCGAGGGGGGAGAGAATGGAGCCCATGGCGGAAGTGGCGGCAACAGAGGAGCCGGACACCGCGCCGAAGAACATGTTCGCAAGGACGTTGGTAGCGGCGAGGTAGCCGGGGATGCCGCCCACCAGCAGGCGCGCAAGACGCACCAGGCGCTTGGCGATGCCGCCCTTGTTCATGATATTGCCGCCCAGAGAGAAGAAGGGCAGCGCCAGCAGGGAGAAGCTGTCAAGGCCGGAGAAGCACTTCTGGGCGGCGGTGAACGCAAAGCCCTGGAAGTCGGAACGGCCGGAGGCGCAGATGGCGATGACGGAAGCGATGCCGATGCCCGCGGAAATGGGCACGCCCGCCAGCAGCATCACGAAGAAGGAGACAAACAGTACGATTGTAGCGGTTACGACCATTATTTGTTCTCTCCTTTCTTTTCGGTGTACATGTTCACGTACTTAAGGATACGGGCCAGCACGATCAGGATGCCGCAGATGGGCTCGACCATGTACAGGCTCTTCATCGGGATATGCATGACGGAAGAGACGTTGGTGGCGGTATTGGCAAGCTTAAAGCCCCCGAAGATGAATACGTAAACGACGAAGAACAGGATGCAGATTTCAATAAAGATGTCAAGGCAGAGCTTGAAGGGGCCCTTGGCCTTGTCGGTGATGAGGGTGAGGGCCAGATGCTCGTCGCGGTAGAAGCAGTAGGCAGAGCCGATGAAGCCCGCGATAATCAGCACGTAGCGCAGCAGCTCATCGGTAAAGGTGGAGGGGTTGCCGAGGACCCAGCGGGTGAAGATCTGCCAGGTACCGAACACAAGCAGCGTCAGCATGGCCAGCGCCATGAGAAAGCGCATGACGGTATCCAGCACTTTTTCAACTTTTTTCAAGTGCAATCATCTCCTATAATCCTTGATAAAGGGAAGCGGCTCCCACCGCCTGGGTGAAAGCCGCTCCCTGTTCCAGACAAAACAGATGTTGGAATATTGTTTACTTGGTCAAATCAGCCGGCGGCCTGGATGCGCTCAACAAAAGCGTAGGTCTCGGGGGCGTCCTTCTGGAGCTTCTCGTAGATGCCCTTGACGGCATCCTGGAAGGCGGCCTTGTCAACGTCGGTGACGTACTCGACCTTGCCCTCGACCTGGGCCTTCACGTCTTCCTCAAACTGGGCCCACAGCTCGCGGTAGTTGGCGACCATGTCGGCAGCGGTGCTGCGCATGATCTCCTGCTGCTCGGGAGTGAGCTCGTTCCAGATGTCAGCGGAGATGATGATGACGTCGGGGATCATGGTGTGCTCGTCGTAGCAGTAGTAGCCGGTGACGTCGGCGTGGTCACGCATGGCGGTGATGTTGTTCTCAGCGCCGTCGATGACGCCCTGCTGCATGCCGGTGTAGATGTCGCCGTAGCCCATAACGGTGGCGGAGCCGCCGAAGGCGTTCATCATGTCAATGGCCATCTGGGAGTCCATGGTGCGGATCTTCAGACCCTTGAGATCGGAGGGAGTGCGGATGGGGGTCTTCGCGGTGTAGAAGCAGCGGGTGCCGGACTCGAGCCATGCAAGACCGATGAAGCCGTCGTTCTCAGTCAGTTTGTAGAGATCCTGGCCGATCTCGCCGTTCATGACGTTGTAGAGGTGATCCTTGTCTTTGAAGACGTAAGGGACGGAGACGCAGTTCCAAGCAGAGTTGAAGTTTGCGAGCGTGCCGGCGGAGACCTTGGTCATCTCCAGCTGGCCGGCCTGGATCTGGGACACGCAGTCGGCCTCGGAGCCGAGGGTGCCGCCGGGCATGACGTCGATCTGGATCTCGCCGTTGGTGGCTGCGTCGACAGCTTCGGCCCATGCGACGAGGGCGACGTTGATGGCGTGGTCTTCAGCCATGTTGTGGGCGAGGGTCAGGTACACGGTGCCCTTGGCGCTGGCGGTAACGGGCATGGCGGCGCACAGGGCGACGATCATGACCAGGCACATAACTGCGGCAAGAATTCTCTTCATGTTCTTTCCTCCAAAATGAATGTTTATTTCCGTATCAGGAATGCCTGATAGTGGATACAAATGAATATCTTAATCATAATATACCATTTCTAACGCGGCGGAACAAGCGCGAGCCCTCAAATTACATCACAAAAAAACAGTGGCAATTTTGGGCAAAACTCACAATCTGCAGCAATAATAGCAACCCATGGAGCTTGCTTTTTTTATTTACGTGTATATAATAGCAAATATACACGTAAAAATACACTTGTATTTGTGACGGGAAAATCGCAAAATGTGACACAAGCAAAAGGGGCGTTTTTATGGCATACCATCGTTTGGAATCCGTGGTCGACCAGCACCTGACTCAGGACATGGCAAACTATCAGCTCAGCCGCAGTCTGGTTTCGGTCGGCTACTACGTAAATGTGGAGACGCGATCCTCCATTGCCCACTCCCACCCCTATTACGAACTGATCCTTGTGCGCCGAGGTGTGTGTGAATATCTCTCCGGCGGCGCACGCTTCCATCTGCATCCGGACGAGCTGCTGTTCATTTCCCCCAGTACGGTGCATACGATGATCTGCCCTGAAGATTCGGAGAGCTATGAACGACTGATTCTCCAGATCAACGCCGATTTTATGACGCAGGTGCTGGAGCTGTACCGGCTGGACGGGAGCAAGCTCCCGCCGCTGTATATTCTGCGGGCCGAATCCGTGTGTCGCTGGGGCCTGCGGGAGCTGGTGGAACGTATTAACGCCTCCGCCTCGGTCACGGACTCGGAACTTCGCGAGCAGCTTTACCGCTGCCAGATCGGCGAACTGATGCTCACCGTCAAGCATATCGCCCGCGCATCCAAATCCGTCGTGCCTAACGCCTCCAGCACACTTGTTTCGGGCGTAACAGCATACATTCAGGAACAGTACCGGGATCCGGAGCTCAATGTTGCAGGCATCGCCCAGCATTTTTATGTCAGCCGGGAACACCTGTCCCGGACCTTCAAAAGCTACACCAGCGAGAGTATCAGCCATTACATTACCGACCTGAGAATGCAGGAGTTCCGCTATGGTCTGGTTTCGGGCAAGAGCGTGGTCAACGCCTGCCGCGAGAGCGGTTTTTCCGACTATTCAAGCTTTGTCAAGTCCTTCCGAAAGCTCTACGGCATCACCCCCATGGAATACCGCGAGCAGCTGAAAAACGCCATGAACCGTGCGCCGCTGACGCAGACGGCGGAATAAAAAAATGCCGCAGCTTACGCTGCGGCAAAACTTTTTATTTACTTACTGCGCATATCTCGGATTTACTTACTGCGCATATCTCGGAAGGCCTGGCGCAGCTCGTAGATACTCATGCTCAGGAAGGATTTCTCCGCACGCCACTTGAGACCGGTCTTCTCTTCCATGAATTTTGCAAATGCCATGAGATCAGAGGGCTTGACGGAATCCTTCTCCATCATGCACACGGAATTGCGGGATACGAACAGGTACAGGTACTGCTTGTCCTCCACCAGCCGTGTGAACTTCTTATAGGGCAGATCCATACTGCCCTCGCCGGACAGATGTACCTTGTCCGGCCCGAAGCCATAGTTCATGTCGGGCAGTTTTGCTTTGCGCTCACTCAACGCCCGGTCGGCCCGCACGGCAGCCGGAAAGTCACGGCTCACCAGCAGCCACGCGCCGAAGAGAATCATCAGCGCCTTGCCCCAGGTGGGGATCGTCAGTACCACGGCAGCAGCCACAAGGGCAAAGCCGATGAGAGCCCGGAGGATCATGCGCGGCTTTTCGTACACATAGTACTGCATTTTATAGAGCTGTTCGACTGTTTTTTCCGTGTGCGCGATTTTCGCGCGGTAGAGATAATCGGCCATGGTCGTCCCCTCCTGTTCTGCTTTATATTACAGAATCCTGCAGCGCGCTGTCAATGGTTTTTCGCCCCGTGTTGCAATCCGTCCAGGGCTGGATTATAATGACAGAAAAAGCAAGGGGAGGCTTTCTTTTGGCAGAGACAAGCTATATCGCCCGCACCAGCGGGCTGAAAGCAAAGGACTATCTGGGCTACGCCATGGTGGACGCGGCGGGCTGTCTGGTGTTCAGCCTGGTCACCACGCTGCTTCAGAAGTACTATACCGATATTTTTCACCTGAGCCCGCTGTTTATCATGCTCATGTTTATTGCTGCACGCGTGTGGGATGCGGTCAACGATCCCATCATGGGCCGCATCTGCGACACGGTGCAGCCCGGCAAATACGGGCGCTACCGGCCGTGGCTGCTGTATGTGGCGGCGCCGCTTGCTGTCTCGGCGATCCTGATGTTTGTCAAGTGGCCCGGCATGGGCGAGGAGGGACACGAGACCGCTACCCGCCTGTACGCCACGGTGACATACATCCTCTTCGGTATGATCTACACCGTCCTGCAGATCCCCTACGGTTCTCTTGCCTCGGTTGTGACCACCGACGCCTCCGAACGCAGCAAACTCTCCGTCTTTCGCTCCATCGGCGCGGCGCTGGGCTCCATCCCCGTGCTGCTGATTGCAAGCTTCGCCTACGCCAAAAGGCTGGATAACGCCGGGAACGTGGTGCTGGGCGAAAACGGCAAGGCCATCACCGACATGCAGTATGCCCCCGTGATCCGCGGGGTGATCATCATGGCGATCCTATCCATGCTGATGCTTCTTGTCTGCTTTAAGCTGAACAGAGAACGGGTCAAGACCAGGCCCCAGCCCAAAGCGAAGGGCGCGGCGGTCAAGGCCGTCAAACAGCTTTTTGCCAACCGTGCCTTCATCTCCATCAGTCTCACCGCCCTGCTGCTTCTGGCCGGGCAGATGTTCACCCAGAGCTTTTATACCTATCTTTTTGACGATTACTTCCACGCAAACTGGATGAATCTGGTCTCGCAGGCCTGCACCTACTCGCCTATGCTCGTTATGATGTTCCTGCTGCCGTCAATGGCAAGGCGCATCGGCAAAAAGGAAGTCTGTGCCTGGGGTGTCGCGGCTGCGGCTGCGGCAAACCTTGTCCTGTTCTTTCTGCGCGGGATGGATCCGGCGGTTCTGATGTGGATCTTCCTCGCCCTCTGCTTTGTCAGCGGCTGCGGCCTGACCACCGTGGTGATGCAGCTCTGGGCCATGGCCACCGACGCCATCGACGATATTGAGGTCAAAACCGGCAGCCGGGACGACGGCACCGCCTACTCGGTGTTCAACTTCTTCCGCAAGCTGGGCCAGGTGCTCGCGGCCATCTGCGTAAACGGCGCGCTCCTGGGTATGGATTACCGTTACGAAAAGGGTGCGGTGCAGACGCTCGGAAACCTCAAAAAGATGTATGATCTGGCAACACTGATCCCCGCGGTGATGTTCGCGCTCATGGCGCTGATCCTCTTTGTTTACTATCCTCTCAGCCGACAGAAGGTGGAGGAACTCCAGGTCCTCAAGGAGCACATGCTCAAAGAGTCCTACGAAAAGAAAATCATTGATATCTGAAAGCAATCCCCTCCGCTGTGCGGAGGGGATTTGTTATGCCTTCGGATCGGGCCGCCTTATGAAATTCCGCGTCAGTTTCAGGTAGTTTGTACGTCCCATCTCTGTGCCGCCCGGGGCGATGCGCAGAACGCCCTTTTTCGCCTTTTCCCAGCAGGGCAGGCCGGGACCGTTGGGGTCGCCGGATCGGGCAAAATTTGCAAGATAGGACGCCATCTGTGCTGCCGCTTCATGGTCGCGCGCCCCGTATGGCCGCCAGCTTCCGTCCAGCGTCTCGAAGATGTACCGCAGATCCGACGAATGAAAGGCGCGGTTGTCGTCCCCCGGCGCGTCCAGGTCAAAGTAATAGAGATATGCGCCGTTTTTTCTGCCGAAGCGCTCGCCGATATAGGCAAGGACGGGGGCATACATGTCCGCGTTGGTGAAGCCCAGCATGTAATCGATCGGAAGCGGGTTTTTTATGAGCCTGTCCACCGTGTCCGGAATCAGCAGCCCATCCACCACGGGCATGGTATTGTAGAGACTGTCCCTGCGCAGGGCTTTGATTTTTTCCACCGAGTCGAACAGGCGGGGCAGCGGCGCGCTGCACAACTCATCAAAACTTTCGCAGCCGGCGAGTGTCTGAAACTGCCGCCAGTATTCGTGGGTGTCGGCAGCCTTTCGCGGCAGGGCAA
>JBGUQD010000056.1:0-2834 GCA_045130755.1 Candidatus Limivicinus sp.
ACAACTCATCAAAACTTTCGCAGCCGGCGAGTGTCTGAAACTGCCGCCAGTATTCGTGGGTGTCGGCAGCCTTTCGCGGCAGGGCAACGCGCGGGAACAGTCCGCCGCCGGTCATCATAGCGGCGTGTTGGAAGAGGCCCCTGTTGTTGGGATTGAGGCACAGCTGCTGGATCGAGATGGCCCCGGCACTTTGGCCAAGGAGCGTAATGTTCTCCCCGTCGCCGCCGAAGTCCGCAATATGAGCCTTCACCCAGCGCACGGCGGTGAGTTGATCGTCCAGGCCGAAGTTCCCGTCACGACCGTAACGGCGCTGAACGTCCTCATGAGTCAGATATCCCAGCACGCCCACGCGGTAGTTGGCAAACACAATCACAATTCCGCGCTGTGCCAGGCGTGATCCGTCGAAGGGCCCTTCACAGTTTATGCCGGAGTCAAAGCCGCCGCCGTAAAAGAAAAGTACCACCGGGCAGCCATGCGCCCCCTTTGGTGCATAGATGTTCAGGTTCAGGCAGTCCTCGTCATAGCGGAAGCTCTGCCCCTCCCGGAACTCCTTTTTATAAAAGCGGCGCGTGGGGTTTTCCAGGTGTTCATATATGGCCCGGGACTGGGGACAGGCGAAGCCGAATGCTGTTGCGTTCAGCTCCCCGTTCCAGTGTTCAAGCGGCTCAGCATAAGCAAAGCGCGCGGCTCTTGCATAAGGCACGCCCAGGAAACGCACACAGCGTTCGTTTTCTACTCCACGGATCATGCCGAGCGTGGTACTGTATATGATGCTTTTCTCCTGCTGCATATCAAACGCTCCTGATTGTGAAATAAAGACTGTCAAAGCGCAGGCATACCGGCGCGTCGGCGAATGTCCTGTATAGACTCTTCTTTCTTATCATGATAGTCTGCCGCGAGTCGCCGCACCTTGTCCGGATTTCGTTCACGAATGGCATCAAGAAAGAGCTGATGGCTTCGGATCCCATCATAAAAGCCATACATGTCAATCGACAGATGATTGACATCGTCCCGGTCCAACAGCGGCCCATAGAAATCAGATATATAGTGATTATCCATAAAACGCAGCAGCGTACGGTAAAAGTCCGTGTCTGCGCGGATAAACTCCAGCTGATTGCCGAGGTTTGCCACCATACGCTGGCAGCACTGCTCAAGCTGTTCGATGAGCTCCGGGGTGGCACGCTCTGCGGCAAAGGCCATCAGTTCCCCTTCCACAAGCTGCCGTGCCTGATGCACCAGCATCTGCTCTTCAAACGTCACCAGCGATTTGACCGCTCCGCCGCCTCCGTTGAGCAAATTAAGGTCGCTGCTGCGGACGAACGTGCCCTTGCCATGCTGGCTTTTCAGTATACCCACGGAAACATACTGGGCAATGGCGCTGCGGACGGAGGTACGGCTGATTCCCAATTCGGCACAAAGCTCGTGCTCTGAGGGAATACGGGAGTACTGCGGCCATCTGCCGTCCTGGATATGTGCAAGGATATATTCTGCCGCCAGTTCGACTTTGCTGCTCATAAGCAATCATCCAATCTCCGAAGAACCTGTTTCATACATGTATTATTTTTCGACCCAAAATAACAAATAAGCTCAATGACAGAATTCCCTTTGAAGAATCAGGGTGCATGCAGTCCTCTGTCCGGCGTCCGGCATTGTGTTCAGGCGATCTCCCTGTAGGATTTCGGCTGATTCGCGGCGGTCTTTTCGTCGATGTCCACAGCATTAACAGACTTGCTGCCCGCACAAACACAACCAACGCAGTATGCGGGGATATCGGAGAATACTTCCCGCAGACAGTTTAAGCTACCGCCGGTACCCTGGTGCAGGGCGTCGGCAATGAAGGCGCCTGTCCGCTCTAGGAGGCCGCAGTCGGGCGTTGCCTGGCTGAGATGGACGCGGCAGACCGGGCCGATGGGTGTAAGGTCCGCAGGGTAGTTCCGGCTTGCAGGCGAAAATGACACAATCGAAACCGTTCATACCGCGCTCCGAAACCTTGGTTTGGCAGCCTGCAGATCGCTTTCAGCAGGAGCACCGGCAGTGTTTCGTACTTCGCGGAACGCGGGGATCACATGCCTGGCATCCTTATTATTTGTAATACAAGTAATCTTTTGATTTACTATACCCTGATACGCTTAGAGATGTCAAGTATTTTCGGGAAAATCAGAGCTTGCTTTCCTATATTCCAGCAAGCTTTAGCAGTGCAAACATGTATAAAACAGGAAACTGTTTTCTTGCCGATGCAACTATGTCTTCTGTAACAAGGCGCATTTGTACTACAAATTTTTAAACATCATCAACCTTATTTTTCTTTATTATACTTTTGTAAAATTATTATCCGCAAAAGATGGTCACCGCTCCCCCTCCGCCATCGGCTCCATTATTTTCCCATCCATTCTGACGGTGCTCTGCTCATCGCCAGCGGGTGTGAGCTATGACAAGCTGCAGCGGTCACCTGCTGTCTACCCCTCGCGGCCTTCCTCTCCAGCTCTGTCAAGGAATCACACCGACGGAAGCAATAAATCATCAAGGCACTCTGCGAGCTGCAGAGTGCCGTTTAATATTGGAAAAAACCGTGGTGATGGTGTATAATTAATTATTTAATATTCGGGTGTGACCGGAAACATCGGTAAATCGGGATTTGGGAGGAGCATTGGGATGAAAGAAAACATCGTACAGAAGCTTACATCAAAAGATGATAAATATGCCTGTGCCTTTACTGATAGAATTGTTGCAGAAAGCCATGATACAGATGAATGGTATGAATACTTTGAGGATGTTGCTTCGTTGCTCGACCATCCAAAGTCATTGGTAAGAAATCGAGCTTTGTATATCCTTGC
>JBGUQD010000057.1:0-19411 GCA_045130755.1 Candidatus Limivicinus sp.
GAGGAAATGACCTGGCCGCCGGTGAGGATGGCGATATCCTGCAGCATCTCCTTGCGTCTGTCGCCGAAGCCGGGGGCCTTGACGCAGATGCAGGTGAAGGTGCCGCGCAGCTTGTTGAGCACGATGGTGGCAAGGGCTTCACCCTCGACGTCCTCGGCCACGATCAGAAGCTTGCGGCCTGCCTTGACGATCTGCTCGAGCAGGGGCAGGATCTCCTGAATGTTGCTGATCTTCTTGTCGGTGATGAGGATGAGCGCGTCGTCGATGACGGCTTCCATCTTGTCGGTATCGGTGACCATGTAGGGGGAGAGATAGCCGCGGTCAAACTGCATGCCTTCGACTACATCGCTGTAGGTCTCGGCGGTCTTGCTTTCCTCGAGGGTGATGACGCCGTTCTGGCTGACCTTCTCCATGGCTTCGGCGATCAGGGCGCCGATGTGCTCGTCGCCGGAGGAAATGGTGCCGACGCGGGCGATGTCCTTGGACCCGGACACGGGCTGGGAGATACCCTTCATTGCCTCGACGGCGGCCTCAGCGGCCTTCTGGATGCCCTTCTTCATGACCATGGGGTTTGCGCCCGCGGCCAGATTCTTCAGACCTTCGCCGATCATGGCCTGTGCCAGAACGGTGGCGGTGGTGGTGCCGTCGCCGGCCACGTCGTTGGTCTTGGTGGAGACTTCCTTGATGAGCTGTGCGCCCATGTTCTCAAAAGCGTCCTCAAGCTCGATCTCCTTGGCGATGGTGACGCCGTCGTTGGTGATCAGGGGAGAGCCGAATTTCTTATCCAGCACCACATTGCGGCCCTTGGGGCCGAGGGTAATCTTCACGGTATCGGCGAGCTGATTGACGCCGCGCTCGATCGCTTTTCTTGCTTCTTCGCCGTAAATAATCTGCTTAGCCATAATATATTAACCTCCGAAAAAATTACTCAATGACTGCAAGGATGTCGGACTGACGGACGATGGTGTACTCCTCGTCTTCGAGCTTTACCTTGCTGCCGCTGTACTTGCCTACCAGAACCTTTTGGCCTGCGGTGACGATCATCTTGACTTCGTTCCCGTCGACCATGCCGCCGGGGCCGACCTCGACGATCTCATAAACCTCGGGCTTCTCCTGTGCGGAGGAGGTGAGGAAGATGCCGGAAGCGGTGCGCTCTTCGGCCTTGTTCTGCTTGAGAACGACTCTGTCTGCCAAGGGTTTGAGTTTCATGCTTATATACCTCCAATTATTTATTAACAAAAATCAGCATCGTTAGCACTCAAACACCCTGAGTGCTAACGATGCATACTATACCACACTTTTTCAATTTTGCAAGAGTCTGGACAGAAAAAAACGCCCGGACTTTTTGAATTTTTTGTGAAAGGCTTTTTTCAGCGGCTCCGATCCTAAAAGAAGCGCATACCGTTCGGCACGATCAGCCGCAACGCGCCGGGCAGCAGCTTCATGTCCACAGTCCTGGCATACATGGCCTCGCCGTCGATGTTGATGACGTTGTCCTCCTCAAACTCGATGTGCAGGCTATCACCCCTGAAATGTCTGAAAATCTTCGGATACCTGTCCGCTTTTCCAGCGGCGTATTGCCCGATATGCGTAGCCAGTGTGAAAAGACTGACTCCCGGCACCGCAAAGATGTCCAACACACCGTCGTCAGGACGCGCATCCGCGCTGGGGTTGAAGCCGCCACCGTAGAAGCGGCCGTTGCAAGCGCACAGCAGCGCGTATTCTCCATTATCGCTGTAGTCGCCGATGCGCACTTTCATAGGGCGGTTGATGCCCTTGAATACATTGACAGCTGCCGACACGACATAAGCTGCCGCACCGCCGACCAGCGGAAGCCCGCTGTATTTGTGTACCTCGGTGCCGATGCGCGCGTCGATGCCGACCGAGCAGATATTGGCGCTCATGCGTCCGTTGCAGTCGATAAGGTCGATGAGATGCTCGGAGCCGTCAAGCAGGGCGTCCAGATCACGGAACAGATCCTTTTCCTCACCGAACATGCGGCAGAAGTCATTGCCGGTGCCGGTGGGGAAGGGGCATACCGCCACGTTTTCGAGCTGTGCTGCGCCGCAGACACATTCGTTGAAGGTCCCGTCCCCGCCGCAGGCGTAGACGCGCAGATGCTCACATACCGCCGCCTCGGCGCGGATCTTGTCGGCGGCGTCCATCGGCGCTTTCGTTATGTAAATTTCATATTCTCCGTCCCGGTTTTCAAAGGCCGCCCGGACGGCGCGGCTCACCGTGATGCTCTTGTCCTTGCCGCCCGCTGTGGGATTGACAATAAACAGATGCTTCATCGTGTGTTTCCCTTCTTTTTTACTTGAAATACATATAGAGATCGCACTTGATCATACCGTTGTAGAGCTTGCGCTTTTTGTCCGCCGTGCGTCCGAAGCAGCGCTCAAACTCCGTGTGGGAGGACAGCAGATAGAGCTGCCAGTTGGGGCAGTCTGCAAGCGCCTTGCCGAAGCCGCGGTAAAGTGTCTCGGCCTCCTGCTTTTCCATGATGCGCTCACCATACGGGGGATTGGTGACGATGACGCCGCGCTCTGTCTGTCGGTCAAAGTGCATGGCATCGGCGATTTCAAAGCGTACCACATCGTCCACGCCCGCCCGCTGGGCATTCTCTTTCGCAATGGTGATGGCCTTCGGGTCGATATCGGAGCCGACAATGCGGTATTCACCGTGATACTCTCGGCTTCTTGCATCCTCACGCTCCTCCTCCCACACGCGGCGGGGGATGGATTTCCAGCTCTGGGCGGTGAAGCCGCGGTCAAGACCGGGTGCACGATTCTTGGCGATCAGCGCCGCCTCAATGGGGATGGTGCCGCTGCCGCAGAAGGGGTCGCAGAAATCGTCCCGCCCGCGATAGCGGGAGAGCGTCACCATCGCCGCCGCCATGGTCTCCTTGAGCGGGGCGGCGTTATGGGCCGGGCGGTAGCCGCGCTTGTGCAGCCCCTCGCCGGAGGTGTCGATACACAGTGAGACCCTGTCCTTCATGATGGAAAACTGGATCTGATACAGGGCGCCCGTCTCAGTGAACCAGTCGATATGATACTTGCTCTTGAGCCGCTCCACGACTGCTTTTTTGATGATTTTCTGGCAGTCAGACACGGAGAAAAGCTGGGAATTGAGGCTGTAGCCCTTGACTGGAAAGGCACCGTCTGCCGGAATCAGGCTCTCCCACGGCAAAGCTTTCGTACCTTCGAAAAGTTGGTCGAAGGTCTTGGCCTCAAAGCTGCCGACTTCGATCAGGACACGCTCGCCTATGCGAAGGCAGATATTGGCGCGGGCAAGCTCTTTGTCCCCACCAGCAAAGTACACGCGCCCGTTTTCAGAAGTCACGTCAGGGATGTTCAGACGTTTGAGTTCATCAGCGATCGGCCCCTCCAGCCCGAGCAGGCAGGGCACACACATTTTGTAGTTCATAATAACCTCTTTAAAACAGGTTAACCGCTTTGGCAAGCGGCACCAGAATAATCGGCAGGAAAATGCCGGGCAGCATGTTTCCCACCTTGAAATGCTCCCTGCCGAGCCCGATGATGTTGCAGGCCATAGCAAGAAAGATCGGGCCGCCGACAGCGGTCATCTCATTGATGACCTCGGCGGTCAGGACAGGCTCGGCAAGGGAGGCAAGCATGGTCAGCAGCCCCTGAAAAAGGAACAGGGGAACAGCGGAGAAAATGACGCCCGCGCCGAGGGCGGAGGCAAAGGCGGCAGAACTGATAAAGTCCATGACACTTTTGGTGTACAGGATGCTGTAATCCCCGTCAAGCCCTGCGCGGATGGAGCCGAGGATCGTCATGCTGCCGATGCAGAAGAGCATAAAGCAGGTGACGACGGCGTCCCCGAACGGGCCCTTGCCGAGGGGGGTTCCCGCAAGTTTGCGCTTGGCCCAGTCCCCGGCGCCGGAAATGCGCTCGTCGAGCTTCAGAAGCATTCCTATGAGCGTTCCAAACACGAGGGAAAGCACCACGACGAGGAAATTCTTTGTTCCGGCCGCACCCTGAATGCCGATACAGGCAGTGATGAAGCCCATGACCTTCATGATCCCGTCGGAGTATTCCGCACGGATCTTGTTTCCGAACAGCGTGCCTATGGTGCCGCCGATGAGCACGGCGACGGTGTTGATGATTGTACCGAGCATTGCGCAGGACCCCTTAAAATGATTCAAACTTTGTCAATTTTAGCACATGCGGTGCGCGGTTTCAACTGCTGGAACGGAAAAACAGAAGAAAATCTTTACAAGCGAAAGGGAAACGGCTATAATATATTGCTAAGTATTTTATAAGGACGTTTCATTATATGCCTGACTACAAAAAAGAAATCGAAAGGCGCAGAACTTTCGCCATCATCTCTCACCCTGACGCGGGTAAAACGACATTGACCGAAAAGCTCCTGCTCTACGGCGGGGCAATCCAGCTGGCGGGCTCCGTCAAGGGCAAGGCCACTGCGCGCCACGCCGTCTCCGACTGGATGGAGCTGGAAAAGCAGCGCGGCATCTCCATCACCTCCTCCGTCATGCAGTTTGAATATGAGGGCTACTGCATCAACATTCTGGATACTCCGGGCCACCAGGACTTTTCGGAGGATACCTACCGCACACTCATGGCAGCGGACTCCGCCGTCATGGTCATCGACGCCGCCAAGGGCATCGAGCCGCAGACCAGAAAGCTTTTCAAGATCTGCGCCATGCGCCACATCCCCATCTTCACTTTTATCAACAAGCTCGACCGCGAGGCCAGAAGTCCCTACGATTTGATGGAGGAGCTGGAGACCGAGTTCGGCATCGGCACCTATCCCATGAACTGGCCCATCGGCTGCGGCCAGGATTTTAAGGGCGTATACGACCGCGAGAAGCGCGAGATCCTCGCCTTCAACGAATTCCACCGCGGGCAGAGTAAGATCAGGGCCATCGAGTGCCGCATGGATGAGACCGAGAAGCTGGACGAGCTGATCGGCTACCGTCTGCGCGAGCAGCTTGCCGACGACATTGAGCTTCTCGACGGCGCGGGCTATGAGTTTGAGATCGACGAAGTGCGCAAGGGAAGACTCAGCCCCGTGTTCTTCGGCTCGGCGCTCAACAACTTCGGCGTGGAGCCGTTTCTGGAGAGCTTCCTGAAGATGACCATGCCGCCCCTGCCGCGCATCTCCCAGGACGATATCGTCGATCCCATGGACGAGCGCTTCTCCGCTTTCGTCTTCAAGATCCAGGCCAATATGAACAAGGCCCACCGCGACCGCATTGCCTTCATGCGTATCTGCTCCGGGCGCTTTGAACGGGATAAGGAGTATTTCCATGTGCAGGCCGGCAAAGCCCTGCGTCTTGCCCAGCCCCAGCAGCTCATGGCGCAGGACCGCGCCATTATCGACGAGGCCTACGCCGGGGACATCATCGGCGTGTTTGACCCCGGCATCTTCTCCATCGGCGACACGATCTGTGAAAAGGGAATGAACGTCTGCTTCGAGGGCATCCCCACCTTTGCACCCGAGCATTTCGCGGGAGTGGAGCGCGTGGACACCATGAAGCGCAAGCAGTTTGAAAAGGGCATCATGCAGATCGCGCAGGAGGGCGCCATCCAGATCTTCCATGAGCCGTATACCGGCGTGGAGGAGGTTATCGTGGGTGTCGTGGGTGTGCTGCAGTTTGAAGTGCTGGAATACCGCCTGCGTACAGAGTACGGGGTGGAGATCCGCCGCCGCTCCATGCCATACGAGCTTGTCCGCTGGGTAGAAAACGACGACATCCGCATTCCGGACCTGAACCTCACCAGCGATACAAAGTGGGTGCAGGACTTCAAAGGCAACAACCTCCTGCTCTTTACATCCGACTGGTGCGTCAACTGGGCCCTGCAGAAGAACGAAGGCCTGCGCTTGAGAGAGTTTAATCGCGACTGAGAAAGGAGCAATCATGGCGGAAGGAATCAAGATCGAGATCTTCAAGCTGAAAAATGCCGACGAGCTGACCCGATCCCTCGCAGACCCGGAATCCAGAATCGAGACCGGCAGCGGTGCCGCCATGACGGCGGCCCTCGCCATGGCACTTCTGGAACGGGCGGCGGCGCTGACTGTGAAGGCTCTGCCCGGAAACGAGCGGGCAGACTACATTTTCCGCAATGCGGAGATCCTCAGAACCTACATGGTACACCTCATCGACGAGGACGTGAAATCCCGCGGCCCTCTGCGCAGAGCACTTCAAGAGGGCGACGCGCGGAATATCGAGGCCGCACGCCAGCCGGCAATCGCCATTCCCAGTGAGGTTATCAACATGATGGGGCAGGCGCTCGAACTCAATAAGGAGCTCACGGCACTGTGCCCGAAGGATGCCCTGCACTTTCTCGGCGAGAGCGCGGAGCTTTCCATAGCCGCCATCCGCGCAGCACGCATGTTCATCCTCGACATGTCCGACAAATGCTCGGACGATACCTACCGTTATATTGTCCGCCGTGAAAACGAGATCACCCTCAAGGCCTGCGAGGAAAGCGCGGCAGAGGTGATCGCCGCGGCGGAAGCAGCTATATAAGAGGAGGCGCACAGCATGGAAGAGAACATTGCAAAGCTCAAAGAATGGATAGACGCAAGTGACAACATTGTCTTCTTCGGCGGGGCTGGGGTCAGCACTGAGAGCGGCATCCCCGACTTTCGCAGTGTGGACGGCCTGTACAACCAGAAGTGGAAGTACCCGCCCGAGACCATTCTGAGCCATACATTTTTTGAGCGATATCCCGAGGAATACTATCGCTTTCACAGGGAAAAGCTGGTGATCGACGGGGTCAAGCCCAACCGCTGCCACCTGCGGCTTGCCGAGCTCGAGCAGGAGGGAAAACTCCGCGCGGTCATTACGCAGAATATCGACGGTCTGCATCAGGCCGCCGGCAGCAAGAATGTTTTGGAGCTGCACGGCAGCATCCTGCGCGCCTATTGCTCCCGCTGCCGCAAAAGCTTTGACGCCGATTTCATGAACCACGGCACCGGCGTGCCGCGCTGCGGCTGCGGCGGGGTCATCCGCCCGGATATTGTGCTTTATGAGGAAGCACTGGATCAGGACGTGATGCGCGAAGCGATCCGCTATATCCGCAATGCGGACGTGCTCATCGTTGGCGGCACCTCGCTCAAGGTCTATCCCGCGGCGGGCCTCATTAACTATTACCGCGGCGACAAACTGGTGCTCATTACCCGCAGCAGCACCCCGGCAGACGCAGACCTTGTAATCCACGGTAAAATCGGAGAAGTATTCTCACAAGTATAAAACTGACAAAGGAAACAAACCCATGGGGAAGGGAAAACTGATTGTGCTGGAAGGCATCGACGGCAGCGGGAAATCTGCTCAGTACCGCCGTCTGTGCCAGCGAATGGAAAATGACAAAATTGCGTATAATCACATCGTATTTCCGCGCTATGATAAGGAAAGCAGCGCACTGATCCGACTATATCTCGGCGGTGCCTTCGGCACACATCCCGGTGATGTGAATGCCTATACCGCTTCTGCTTTCTATGCGGTGGACCGCTTTGCATCCTATCGGGATGACTGGGGCAGAATCTATGAAGACGGCGGCTTGATCTTGTCTGACCGCTATACCACCTCCAATGCCGTGCATCAGGGAAGCAAGCTCCCGGATGCGGAGCTGCCCGCCTTTTTCAGCTGGCTTGCCGATCTCGAATACAAGAAGATGGGCCTGCCGGAGCCTGATCTGGTGATTTATCTCGATGTGGACTTGGAGACCTCAAAGCGGCGTATGCGGCGGCGCGAGGAGAAAACCAATACCCACGCCGATATCCATGAGATGGACAGCGACTATCTCGCACGTTGCCTGCATACAGCCGATATGGCCTGTGAGCACTACGGCTGGACGCGCATTCCATTCATGAAGGACGGCGTCGAGCGGGATGTAGACGAGAAAAATGCTGAGATCTACAACATCATTCGTCAAACGCTGGGAAACAAATAACATTTCCAAACGTCAAAAAAGAGGCCTCAAATGAGGCCTCCGGTTCTGACTCAGCAGCAGCTGCAGTTGTTGTTGCAGCAATCGTTATTACAGCCGCAGTTATTGCCGCAGCAACCGCTGTTATAGCCGCCGCCGAAAAGAATAATGATCAGGATGATGAGCCAGAGGGTATTATTGTTGTTACAACCGTTGCAGAACATAATGATTCCCTTTCTCCGCACTTGATGTGGCTATTCCTTTCCGCCGTGCGGTGGACGGAGGAACTTTTCTCAATGTTTGCGCACTGCATTTGGCGCAGCGCTCATGACATCCTATGACAGCATGTGTTTTTGTGCCACATGTTTCGCTTTTTTCGAAGGAGTTTACCATGCCCGACGAACTTGACAAGATCAACGAAATCTTCCGTATTCATGATGATCGCTCACATACGGACAATCAGGCGGAGCGACAGCGAAAGCGTCAGAACAGCGTACACAAAAACCCCATCAAAGCGATGGATGAACTGCTGATTGACTCTTCCGGCCGTGAGACGCGAAACTATACCGGCGATGCGGAGTCTGAGCGTGACTACCGCCCGGTGCGTCAGAGCCATGAATATCACTCCGGATGCCTCGGCGGTCTGATGTATTTTACGTTCATTGTGTGCGTCAGCGTCGTGCTGGCCTGTCTTGCATGGATGGCGACAAGTGATATGCTGGCCCTGAACAAAGACGACTTTACCGCCGTTGTTACCTTGCCGAGCAGCATCTTTCAGTCTGAAACCGTTGATAAAATCGACGAAAACGGCGTAAAGACCGGTACAAAGCGCGTAACTCATGCAGATATGGATTATGTGGCGGACGTGCTCAAGGACGCAGGGCTCATTGAATACAAGTGGCTTTTCAATCTTTTCTGTAAAATCTCGACCGCCGATACGAAGGTGAGCCCGGGGGAATACGAGTTGCGCTCCACCTTCGACTACCGTGCCCTGATACAAAATATGCGCGCGGGCTCCTCCTCTACGGTCACAGTCACCGTGACGATCCCGGAGGGGTTCAAGATGCATCAGATTTTTATGCGCCTCGAGGAAAACGGTGTTTGCAGTTACAATGACCTCATGGAGGACGCTGCGGGCACAGAGTATAATTACGACTTCCTGGGGCTCACGGAAGGGGAGGGAGTCTACAGGCTCGAAGGCTTCCTGTTCCCGGATACCTATGAGTTTTATGTGGGTATGCAGGGTTCGAGCGCTATCAACAAGCTGCTGGATAACTTCCACCGCCGTGTGACCGATGAGATGTATCAACGCGCCGCCGAGCTCGGCATGAATATGTACGATGTGCTCAAGGTTGCTTCCCTTATCGAGAAGGAGGCCGGCAGCAACGACGAGCGCCCCCTGATCGCCTCCGTCATCTATAATCGTCTCAACGCCGGCATCGTACTCGGCATCGACGCCTCGGTCCTGTACCCCTACAATGACCATGAGGGCGCGCCGACTATGGAGATGTTGGAAAAGGATGACCCATACAACACGCGTATCCATGACGGCTTGCCGCCTACCCCCATCTGCAGCCCCGGTCTCGCTTCTATTTATGCTGCCCTCTATCCCGAGAACACCAATTACTATTTCTACGCCCTGGACGCCGATGCCGGTGTGCATCGATTCTTTACTAACGATACGGAGTTTAATAACTTTGTTGCTTCACAAAATTATGCGTAATGACCTCGAGCTGCTTGCCCCCGCAGGCGACTGGGAGCGACTCGAGATGGCGCTGCGCTACGGCGCAGATGCTGTATATTTGGCGGGCAAGGAATTTGGCCTTAGAGCCGCCGCCGGTAATTTTAATAACGAAGAGCTCGTCAAGGCCATCGAGCTTGCCCACGGCATGGGGAAGAAGGTCTACGTGACCTGCAACACTCTGCCGCGGGAAGACGAGCTGAACCGCCTGCCGGGGTACCTTGCCTTTTTGAACGAGATGGGGCCGGATGCGCTCATCATCGCGGATCTGGGGGTGCTTGCGCTGGCGAAGCGCTTTGCGCCGAAGGTTGCCCTGCATGTGAGCACCCAGCTCGGCGTGGTCAACAGCGCGACCGCCAACGTCCTGCACGCTATGGGCGCGGACACAGTGGTGCTGGCCCGTGAGTTGCCGCTTGACGAGATTCGCCGTATCCGGGCCAACACCCCGTCGGAGCTGCGGCTGGAAGCGTTCGTGCACGGGGCCATGTGCGTGTCCTTCTCAGGCCGCTGCCTCCTGTCAAACTATATGACCGGGCGTGACGGCAACCGGGGCGAGTGCGCCCAGCCCTGCCGCTGGAAATACAGCCTCATGGAGGAAAAACGCCCCGGTCAGTACTTCGACGTGGTCGAGGACGGCGGAACCTACATCATGAACTCCAACGATCTCTGCATGATCGAGCATCTGCAGGATCTCATGGAGGCGGGCGTTTCCAGCTTCAAGATCGAAGGGCGCATGAAGTCCGCCTATTATGCCGCCGTCGTTACCAACGCCTACCGCCACGCGCTGGATGCCGTGGCCGTTGGGGACCCGGTGCCGGAGGTCTGGGTGAAGGAGACCGAAATGGTCAGTCACCGCCCCTACTGTACGGGCTTCTATCTCGGCGGCGAGCCGGGACAGTGCCAGGACGGAACATATGAAACGGGCGCGGATATCGTCGCGGTTGTGGAAAGCTGTGACGAAGACGGCAACGCCGTCGTCACCCAGCGCAACAAATTCCTCAAAGGTGACGAGCTGGAACTTCTAACCCCCACGGACGAACCCATCCGCTTTACCGTTTCGGAGATGACAGATGCGGAAGGAGAGCCCATCCCCGACGCGCGCCACCCCATGATGGCGGTACATTTTAAGCTGCCCAAGGAAGCGCCGAGACTGTCGATTTTAAGAAAACGGAGAAATGAATAAGCTGTGAAACAAAGAATTGTTGTTTTTCTGCTTCTGGCGGTGATCGTCCTTCTATCCGGATGCGGCGCGAAATCTGAAAATAAAGTCACAATCGATTACGGCACCTCTTCAATCTATACGAAGGAGGATATGGACGCGGCGATTTCCCTGATCATGAAGGAATTCAATACCTGGAAGGGCTGCGAGCTGCACAGTATCCGCTATGCCTCCGATGAGCAGTGCAATGCCGAAAACCTGGCATGGGTGAACAAACTGGAGGAGGCGCGCGACGCAAAAGAGCATTTTTCACAGGTCATTTCCTTCGTCAGCGATTTCCATTCCCCCAAGAAGAATACCGCGATGACGGCATGGAATGAGGATTACGAGTACACCGACTGGCAGTGGTGGCTGGCCCGGTCAGACGGCGGGAAATGGAAGCTCATGGATTGGGGGTATTGACCGGTACAGAAAAACCGGTGATCGCTACTTGACATTTTTTGTTTTTCTGATACAATGCAATGCGATATTGTAATTGGCTGTGACGGAACGAGTCGGCGCAGGATTCCACAGAGAGGGGCCAGCATGCTGAAAGGCCCTGCTTCCAAACCCGACAGCCACTCCCGAGCCTTTCCGGGACAACCGGAACGTCTGCCCGCGTTAAGGGTGCTTGAGATACCGCACATACGGTAATCAGGGTGGTACCGCGATTCATCCTCGCCCCTGTTCAGGGGCGGGGATTTTATGTTTTTGTTAACACATTTTTGGAGGATATATACATGGAAAAATTCGGCTTAAATCAGCTTCGGGAAATGTTCCTGAGCTTCTTTGAGACAAAAGGGCACCTTCGTCTGCCCAGCTTTTCGCTCATCCCGCAAAACGACGCGAGCCTTCTCATCATCAACTCCGGCATGGCGCCCATGAAGCCCTACTTCAAGGGCGAGGCTGAGCCGCCCCGGCGCCGCGTCTGCACCTGCCAGAAGTGCATCCGCACCGGCGACATTGAGAACATCGGCAAGACGGCTCGCCACGGCACCTACTTTGAGATGCTGGGCAACTTCTCCTTCGGCGATTACTTCAAGAAGGAAGCCATTGCCTGGTGCTGGGAATTCCTGACCTCTCCCGACTGGGTTGGCATTGACCCCAACCGCCTCTACCCCTCCATCTATCAGGATGACGACGAGGCCTTCGAGATCTGGAACAAGGACATCGGCATCCCGGCCGAGCGCATTTTCCGCTTCGGCAAGGAGGATAACTTCTGGGAGCACGGCGCGGGTCCCTGCGGCCCCTGCTCCGAAGTCTACTATGACCGCGGCCCCGAGTACGGCTGCGGCAAGCCCGACTGCACCGTCGGCTGCGACTGCGACCGCTACATGGAGGTCTGGAACAACGTCTTCTCCCAGTTCGACAACGACGGCAACAACAACTATACCGAGCTCAAGCAGAAGAACATCGACACAGGCATGGGTCTGGAGCGTCTGGCTGTCGTGTGCCAGGGCGTGGACTCCCTCTTTGACGTGGACACCGTCATGAACATCACCCACAAGGTCAGCGAGCTGACCGGCGCCTTCTACGGCCAGACTCACAAGAAGGATGTGTCCCTTCGCGTTATCACCGACCATATCCGCTCCGCCACCTTTATGATCTGCGACGGCATCCTCCCCTCCAACGAGGGCCGCGGCTATGTGCTGCGCCGCCTTCTTCGCCGCGCCGCCCGCCACGGCAAGCTCCTCGGCGTGAACGAGCCCTTCCTCTACAAGGTTATCGACACCGTCATTCACGAAAACGAGTGCCAGTATCCCGAGCTTCGTGAGAAGCAGGAGTACATCACCCGCGTGGTCAAGACTGAGGAAGAAAACTTCAACCGCACCTTGGACGCCGGCATGAAGATCTTCGGCGACCTGCTCAATGAGCACAAGGCCAAGGGCGAGACTGTCTTCTCCGGCGCCGACGCCTTCAAGCTTTATGACACCTACGGTTTCCCGATCGATCTGACCATTGAAATGTGCGAAGACGAGGGCATGGGCGTGGATGAGGACGGCTTCAAGGCTCTCATGGAGGAGCAGCGTGTCCGTGCCCGCAAGGCCAGAGAGGCTCTGGGTGACCTCGGCTGGGCCGGCATTGAGTTCGGCAAAGAGATCCCCGACACCAAGTTTGTCGGCTACGATCAGAAGGAGACCGAGGCGACCGTACTTGCCCTCGTCTCCGAGGATGAGCTGCAGCAGGAGCTGGGCGCGGGCGCCGAGGGCATCATTGTTCTCGATCAGACCGTGCTGTACGCCGAGATGGGCGGCCAGGTGGCCGACCACGGCAAGATCGTCTGCGGCGAGAGCGTTTTTGAGGTCAACAACGTCCAGAAGAACAAGGGCGGCAAGTACATGCACTACGGCGTGGTTAAGTCCGGTGAATTTGCCGTCGGCGACAAGGTAAAGGCCAGCTACTGCGAAAAGCGCCGTCAGGCCATCGGCCGCGCCCACAGCGCGACCCACCTGCTCCACAAGGCCTTACGCGAAGTCCTGGGCGACCATGTCCACCAGGCTGGTTCGCTGGTCGAACCTGACTTTCTCCGCTTCGACTTTACTCACTTCTCCGCAGTTACCACCGAGCAGCTCAAAGAGGTCGAGCGTATTGTCAACGATGCAATCCTTTCCGGGTACGGCATCAACGTAAAGGAAATGCCCATCGACGAAGCCCGCAAGTCCGGCGCAACCGCACTTTTCGGCGAGAAATACGGCGATGTGGTGCGTGTTGTCAACATGGGCGACTGGAGCATTGAGCTCTGCGGCGGTACCCATCTGGACAACACCGCGAAGGCGGGCGCTTTCCACATCATCTCCGAGGGCTCCGTTGCCTCCGGTGTGCGCCGCATTGAGGCCAGCACAGGCCTTGAGACCATGAAGGTTCTCAACCGTAATCTGGAAGAGATTTCTACCCTTGCCGCCATGTACAAGACCAGTCCCGCCGATCTGCCCCAGAAGCTGGAGCAGCAGGCTAATGAACTCAGAGAGGCCAAGCGCCTCATCGATCAGTACAAGGCCAAGGAATCCGCCGGCGGCGCCGACGAGATGCTCAAGAACGGCAAGGACGTGGGCGGCCTGCGTGTCGTGACCTGCTCCAAAGAAGGCTGCGATGCCAACACCCTGCGCAAGCTGGGTGACGTGCTGCGTGACAAGTGCAGCAATGTGGTCGCGGTCATCGCCTCCACCAACGGCGACAAGATCACCTTCCAGTGCGTCTGCGGCAAGGACGCGGTGGCAAAGGGCGTAAAGGCCGGGGACATCATCCGCAATATCACCGCCATTACCGGCGGCAAGGGCGGCGGCAAGCCCGACTCCGCCATGGGCGGCGGCAACGATCTGAGCAAGCTTTCCGACGCGCTGGGCGCGGTCGAGGGGCTTGTCAGCGAAAAAGTCTAACGGGAGGGACACAAAATGGAAGATTGCCTGTTTTGCAAAATCATCGCTGGGGACATTCCCAGCACCAAGGTGTATGAGGACGAATACGTCTACGCTTTCCGGGACATCAACCCCCAGGCCCCGGTCCACGTGCTGGTGGTGCCGAAAAAGCACATCTGCTGCACGCGCAAAATCGACGAGAGCAATTCCGTCTATGTCGCCAAGTGCTTCGAGGCCATCGCGAAGATTGCGAAAGCAGAGGGGCTGGATAACGGCTACCGCGTCATCAACAACTGCGGTGAGGACGGTGGCCAGACTGTCATGCACCTGCATTTCCATCTGCTCGGCGGCGTCAAGCTCGGCGAGAAGATGATCTGATCCGATAAAAACGATAAGGCCGGTAAAACTTACCGGCCTTATTTTGTATGGAGGGAAGCGTATGCGGAAGCTGGCGACGGCAGCTTTGGCCTTTTCCGCCGCGGTTTTCCTGGCAAACTTTATCCTGCCTGCGTCATGGCTCACCGTTGGGGCGACGATCTGTGCTTTGCTGTCAGCATTGCTCGCGTTGTCACGCAGAAAATGGTTGCGTCCGGCAGTCATTGTACTGTTGTTCTTTGCTATCGGATTGCTGGAATACCACATTTATACACGACTGACGCTTGACAGGGCAAAGAATTATTCAGGTCAAACTTGCGAAGTGCACGGCACTGTGCTCGACTATCCGGACATTTACGACAGTTATGCCCGTCTGCGCATACGCATTACCTCGGAAGATCTGCCGCACTTCAAGGCCATCGTCTATGATAACAAAAAGCAGTTATTAGATGCAAAGCCCGGCGACACTGTATCCTTTACTGCAAAGATCAGTAACGCCGATACGATTTACGGCAGACCGTATGCCAATTACAACATCAGCGGCTTTTATCTGCGCCTGAGCATCAAGGACAGTGAGATGCTGCAAAGCGGTCGCTTCTCTGTCCGGACTATCCCTGTGATACTGCATCATTTTCTCTGTGAACGTGTTGAGAAAATCTTTCCGGCAGACTGCCGTGCATTCATCAAGGCGCTGATGCTCGGTGAGAAGGATGACTTTTATGCCGATGACGCCTTGTATGTCACCATGAGCAGATCAGGCTTGATGCATGTGGTAGCAGTATCAGGCCTGCACATTTCGTTTCTGGTCGGCCTGCTCACATTCCTGCTCGGAAACGGCAAAAGCAGCGCCATAGGCAGCATCGTGCTGATCTGGTGTTTCGTTCTCATCACCGGCAGCAGCAGTTCTGCCGTACGCGCAGCCTTTATGCAGACACTTCTGCTGCTCGCACCGATTTTGCGGCAGGAAAACGATCCGATCACATCACTTTCCGCCGTACTCGCAATGATGCTTGCCGCATGCCCCTATGCGGCAAGAAGTGTAAGCCTGCAAATGAGCTTTGCAGCCATGGCAGGTATTATCTGCTTTGGCCAAAGGCTCTATGCAAGCTTCCTGCATTGGATCCCTGAAAGGCTCAACTGCAGAGCGCTGCGCTATGCGGCGGGTGTCACGGCGAGCACATTGAGCGTCATGGTTTTGACTGTCCCGCTTACGGCGCTGCATTTTTCCTATGTACCGATCCTGAGTCTTGCGAGCAATGTGGCCTGCCTTTGGGCGGTCAGCCTCTGCTTTTGCATGGCATGGGCAGCGTGTCTGCTTTCCGTGATCCCTGCACTCGGCGCTGCAGCAGGGTTTCTTTGCGCACTGCTGGTACGATATATCCTGTATGTAGCGGGCTTTGTCGCACATATCCCATACGCGGTCCTGTATCTTAAAAACGGCGGTACGCTTCCGTGGATGCTTTTCAGTTATGCGATGCTGCTTCTGGGATTCCTTCTGCATAGACGGCGCATTGTGCGTGTTTTGCTCCCGGCAGGACTATCGCTTTCACTGCTTGTCGGGATCATCGTTTACACAGAGCATTATTACTGTGAAAATGATTTCGTCACCGTGCTGAACGTGGGACAGGGACAGTGCATTACCGCCTTCGCCGGGGACGCGACCGTGGTCATAGACTGTGGAAACATTAACACACTTGACGATGCCGGGGCAATAGCGGGTGAATATTTGTTGAGCTGCGGGAGACGAAATGTCGATTTGCTGATCCTGACGCATCTGCATACAGATCACGCCGACGGTGTGGTGCGGCTCATGGAAATGCTGCCGGTGGATACGCTGATCCTTCCCGCAGACGCAGACGATGAAGGAAATGTGCTTGAAAGCATCCTTGCCTGCGCAAAGAAGCACGGAACGAAAGTAGATCGGATCGATGGCAACGCTCTGGCAAAGTGCGAAAGGCTTGCTGCGCAGATTTTCAAACTCAACAACGACGGAGATATCAACGAGCGCTGCCTGATGATCGATCTTGCTGTCGGAAGGAAACACCTGCTCGTAACAGCGGACGCGCCGAAGAAACTGGAACGCGCGCTTGTTGATTCGGAGAATCTTGAAGGCACAGACATCCTCGTGGTCGGGCACCACGGCTCCAAGTATGCGAGTTCGGACGAACTCTTGCGTGAAGCGGGCGGGGGTCTGGCAATCATCAGTGTAGGCTATAACACATTCGGACATCCGGCTTCGGAAACGCTGGAAGCTCTGGAATCATACGGATATGAGATAAAACGGACAGATGAGGACGGAACGGTTGAAATCCGTTTGGAGAGGGAACATGGCTAAAAAACCGGCTAAAGACGAACAATTCAACTATGCCTCCGAACTGCGCACACTCACGGAACGAGGACCGGAGCGGCTGTATTTTCTCTGGGGTCCGGAGGACTATCTTCGTGAGCAGTATCTTGCGCAGCTCAAAAAGAAATGCCTCCCGGAGGGGGAGGACGATTTCAGTTATAAACGCTTGGACGGCCCGGCATTGGATCCACTGCGGTTTCAACAGGCAGTAGACGCCATGCCCTTTATGACCGAACGCACGTTCGTTGAACTGAGAGATGTGGACATCAATAAACTATCTGACGCGGATGCCTGTATAAAGATCATCTGCGACATCCCTGACTATTGTACGGTAGTCTTCGTCCAGAGTGCCGAGTTTGACCCTGACGGCCGCCTGCGCTTCGTCAAGACCTTGCGCTCGGAGGGGCGTGAGATCAAGTTTACTCCACAGTCCCAGGGCATGCTGACAGACTGGATCGCCCGACGTTTTGCGGCAGCAGGGAAAGGAATCGAACTCTCTGCTGCTCAGAGGCTAATCTTCATCAGCGGAGATCTCATGAGCAGGTTAATTCCCGAAATTGAGAAGATTGCAGCTTACGCGAAAGGGGATAAGGTCACGCAGGAAGACGTGGAGGCAGTGGCCAACCATATTCCGGAAGCGGTAGTATTTGAGATGACAGAGCTTATTGCCCAGAAAAAAATCAATTCTGCTCTTTCCGTCCTGTCAGAGTTGCTGTCAGATAAGAATAACGAACCTATCATGATGCTGGCGGTCCTCGGTAAACAGATGCGTCAGCTTTATGCTGCCAGGCTTGCGCTTGATAAAAACCTCGGTACGAAGTATGTGATGGAGGCTTGTACGATAAAGTATGATTATATTGCCTCCAAGCTCATGAGCGCGGCACGAGGATTTACACTGCCCCAGCTAAAGCGTGCGGTAGAACTGTGTTGTGAAACAGACTACCGTATGAAGAGCAGCGGTATAGAAGAGCGTGAGCTCTTAAAAGAGGCGGTCCTGCGTATCGCGGCCGGGGAAAGCTATGCAGCGAATTAAAGAAGTCATCGTGGTCGAGGGCCGATATGACAAAAACACCCTCAGTCAGGTAGTGGACGCGGTTATTCTTGAGACATCCGGCTTCTCCATTTTCAACGATGCTGCGAAAAGGCATTTATTGCAAACTATGGCAGAGACTCGCGGCCTTGTTGTGCTCACAGACTCGGACAGCGCAGGGTTCATGATCCGAAACCATATCCGCGGCTGCGTTGACCCAAAGCTGGTTAAACACGCCTATATCCCCGATATCTATGGCAAGGAGAGAAGAAAATCCAGGTTCTCAAAGGAAGGCAAGCTGGGTGTGGAAGGCATGCGTCCCGAAGTACTGCTGGATGCGCTGCATCGTGCGGGAGCCACCTTTGATGACAGTCCCGCTGATACACGTCTCGAGCAGATCACCAAGACAGATCTATACACCCGGGGGCTAAGTGGGGGAGTCAACAGCGCCGAGAAACGCAGACAGCTTCTCAGAAGACTGGAGCTGCCTGAGCATATGAATGCAGATGCCATGCTTGACGTACTAAACGCTCTGATGGACCGGGAGACGTTTTATTGCCTGGACATTTGAATATCTTCGATGCACACTGAGAAGAGCACCCCGATCAAAAGCAGCGCCTGTCCGATCTCATAAAGGCTCATGGCCGTCATGTACTGGCAGTAGCCCTCTGCCATATTTCCATCCCAGCTCAGCAGCAGGACAAATGCGCAGATGAGCACAAAGGCTGTGAGCTTGACAGATGTAATGAATATGTACCATGCGTCAGGGCACATGGACAGCATTCTGCGGATCGTCTTTCGTAATTTCATGCAATCACCTCGCCTCCATTGTATTCACCCGCTTACAGTTTTCAAGGCACAGTTTTTGGCAAAGCTGTGCTTAAATATAAAAAGTGGCTCTTGTCATAAGTATATGGATGTGCTAAAATGTTCTGCGTTGAATCATACAACGGATAAGGAGAGAACACAAAATGTCTGGACATTCCAAATGGCATAATATACAGAAAACCAAGGGCGCGGCTGATGCCAAGCGCGCACAGGCGTTTACGAAGATCGCCCGCGAAATGATCGTTGCGGTCAAGGAAGGCGGCGGCGGTGATCCTCGCAGCAACTCCAAGCTCGCCACCGTCATTGCCAAGGCCAAAGCCGCCAATATGCCCAATGACAATATCAAGCGTACCATTGACAAGGCCCTCGGCGCAGGCAACACCGAGAACTATGAAAAGATTACCTACGAAGGCTACGGTCCTCAAGGTGTCGCTGTCATCGTTGAAACCATGACTGACAATCGCAACCGTACCGCCGGTGAGATGCGCCACTATTTCGACAAATACGGCGGAAACATGGGTGCTGCCAATTGCGTGTCCTGGTCCTTCGACCGCAAGGGCGTTATCGTTATAGACAACGAGGATGATGAACTCGACGAAGATACTGTTATGATG
>JBGUQD010000058.1:0-3079 GCA_045130755.1 Candidatus Limivicinus sp.
CGCCAGAACACGGCCTCTTCCTCCGCTGGAAGCAGCCCTCTGGCAAGGCCTGCCGGCAGGATTGAGCTGATGGTGTTCATACGCTCCCGGCCAAAGGGAAAGGCCACCGTGAGCCGCCCATGCGGGCGCAGCAGTTCCCGGGCTTTTTTCAAAAAAATCCGTGGCTGCAGGAAGTGGTGATAGGAGTTGAAGGCCATCAGCACATCGAAGCCCGGCTGCTCGTGAGTGAGGAAATCCTCCTGCACAATATGGATGCGGGGATCAAAGCAATACTTTTCTCTGGCCACATCCGTCATGCCCTTGGAGATATCCACCCCTTCAATCTCGCAGGCGCCGGCTTCCAGCAGATCTAGGAACATGGAACCGCTGCCGCAGCCGATATCAAGAACACAGGTGCCACCCCTGGGTATTGAAACGTTGGCAGCAATGATTCGGGCCGCCTTTGCCTCGGAAAAGTCATCCTCCCAATAGGAGGCGACAGAATCATAGTATTCGGCTATTAGCATGACAAGCTCCTTTTGCAATGCAGATTTCCTCTTACTGCCTATTGTAAAAAAGAACTCACTGCTCCGCAAGCCCCGGGGGGGGATGTATTCTGCTCAAACCGTGAGATGATCTGCAGATTCCTGCCGAAATGCAGCTTTTTTCCCTCCTGCAGACATCTCCTTTACAGCCGCAGAGCAGACAGATTCGAAAGCCACGTCCGCGTCCGTCATCATGTGTCCGGCCATATCAAAGGCCACACAGGGACATATCAAAGGCCACACAGGGATACAGGGCGGGCGACATACGGATCGACGGCCTGCAGATCACAGTCACCGCCTTCCTGCGCAGAAAAAATACCGAGGAAGTTTCTTTCAATCTCTTTTTCAAAAGTGACCCTGCTTCAATCCCCCCCGGGGGCTTGCGTACTTGCGCCGAAAATGCTACTGTACAAGCAATTCTTACAAATATACAGGGAGAATCGCATGGAAATCAAAACCATCGCCGGACACGAGCTGACGCCCGGCAAAACCGTCAAGGATCATATCCATGTAGAGGGAACCGAGCTTCACGTTCCCCATGTGCTGCTCTGCGGCGAGCAGCCGGGGCCTACGGTGCTGATCTCTGCCGGTATCCACAATGCCGAATATGTGGGCATTCAGGCGGCAATTGAGCTTTCGAACGAGATGGATGTCTCCGCACTGCACGGAAACGTAATTCTGCTGCCGCTTGCCAATCGTTCCGGCTTTGAAAACCGCACCATGTCCATGGTCTACGAAGATGGGAAGAACCTCAACCGCGTCTTTCCCGGCGACCGGGAGGGCAGCGAAGCCGACAAACTGGCCCATATGCTTTTTGAGGTGTTCATCAAGAATGTGGATGCCTACATTGATCTTCACTGCGGCGACGGCTATGAGACGCTCGTTCCCTTCTGCTATTACCTGGGCGGTACGTCTGCCGAGGAGACGGCCAGGCAAATGGTTGACTGCGTCAACGTCAAGTACGTCGTCCGCTCCCGCTGCCGTACCGGAGGCGCATACAATCTGGCTTCGATCCACGGCATTCCCAGTGTGCTCATAGAACGCGGGCAATTGAGTCTCTTCAGCAGGGAAGAAATCGAGGCGGACAAAGCCGACGTGCGGAACATCCTCCGCTGCCTCGGCGTGCTGGAGGGGGACTGGAAGGTCTATCCCAAGCAGGAGCTCCTGGAGTACGGCGACTACGCACCATGCACGGGCTGCTGGTACCCGGAAAAAAAGCCGGGGGACTGGTTCGGAAAGGGCGAGAAGCTGGGGGAGATCCGTGACTACTTCGGCCGCAGTCTCTTCACGGAATATGCGAGTGAGGACGGTGTGCTGCTTTATCAGTGTGCATCGCTGAATATCATTGAGAAAGGTCCGATGGTGAACTATGGGGTGCCGAGAGACGATCCTTGACGAGAACAGACAGTACTGGACCGGCCGCGCCTCCGGCTACTCGGATGTCAACCGGCTGGAACTGTCTACCGTCCAGCGGCATAGATGGAGCAACTGCCTCCATGCCGAGATCGCGCGGCAGTTCCCGGACCGCACGCCGGAATCCCTGCGCGTGATGGAGGTGGGCACCGGCCCGGGCTTCTTCGCTATCATTCTGTGCGAACTGGGCTATACTGTGACAGCCATCGATCTGACGCCCGCCATGCTGGAGGAAGCAAAGAAAAATGCCGGAGAGCTCGCCGGCAAGATCTGTTGGATGGAAATGAACGCGGAAGCACTCTGTTTTGAAGACTCTTCTTTCGACATAGTGATCAGCCGTAATTTGACCTGGAATCTTCCTGATCCCGATAAAGCCTATGCTGAGTGGACGCGCATTTTGAAGTCGGGAGGACTGCTGCTGAATTTCGATGCCAACTGGTATGCGTATCTTTTCGACGACGAGGCCCAGGCGGCTTATGACCGGGACCGGGCAAACAGTGCCGAGCAGGGCGTGTGGGATCAGCGTGTGGGATCAGAACGTGGGAGAAAACTTTGATGTGATGGAGGACATTGCTCGCCGCGTGCCTCTCTCGAACATCCGCCGTCCCGCGTGGGATCTCGCGCTGCTGCGCAGTCTCGGCCTGCACGCGGAGGCAGATGAGCAGATTTGGCAGAGCGTCTGGTCTGAGGAGGAAAAGCTGAACTTCTCGTCAACGCCGTTGTTTCTGGTGCGGGCGGTTAAGGCCAGCAGATAAGAACCAGGGCAGAATCGGAAACTGCTGACGCTGCCTTCAGCTGTCCCGTCTGCATGTCTATAGCACCGCAACTGTGGCAGCCATCAGAACCTTTGCGGTGCTGCAGGATGCCAACTGGATCATGGTAGGAACTGCATCCGCCCTGGCCGGCATCCTGTTTGCTCTGACCAGCATCGTAACCGGCCTGCCGAAAGCCCGATAGGCGCAGAATTACTACAGAATTACTATGGAGAACAAGTAATTTGGTTGTAATTATGTCGTTTAGCTGGGCCTGCAAACGTCAGAAGCTGTCTACAAGCGCTTATTGGCCGTTTTGCAGTTGGAACTTTTTGAACCAAAAATTTGAAAAAAAAAGAAAAGACGAGGAAATAAATCATTTCCTCGTCT
>JBGUQD010000059.1:0-11420 GCA_045130755.1 Candidatus Limivicinus sp.
TCTTCGCAGCCTCTTCCTCGGCGGCCTTCTTCGCGGCCTCTTCCTCGGCGGCCTTCTTCGCGGCCTCTTCCTCGGCGGCCTTGTCGATCTGTTCGACAACAGCCTCCTCGGTGTTCCCCTCACCCAACGCGGGGATGTTGATGCTGAACACCATGACAAACATCATGATCGCGCACAGCATTGCCAAAAACCTTCTGCCCTTCATTCTTCGCAGTCTCCTTTGCTGTGTATTTGTATACCTGGCTTCCATTGTTCTGTGATCGGTCGGTCCTGCTCGCCTTTTCGAAAACGTTTTAGACGATTCCACCATCAAATACGGCACATATACGTATAGTCAGGCTTACCACCTCTTCCCGGGGGTAATCCTGAAAATTAATCTGTCGGTAATGTTATACCACATCGTTACTGATTCGTCAAGCCCAAAAATGCAATAATTGCAAATTTTAATTAATGGTTTCATCGAAGCGATTATCGGCTGTCCGAAAAGGCAATATTTGTCACCTATCACGGAGAAAACGTCCCACTTAAAGGCAGGAATTCACATGACCTTTGTCAAATATATGCTTTGAACGGTTACATCAACACGCAGTATTCAAGGAGCGTCGCATGAGATATCCCTGTCTGGTGGTCGATCATGATGACACCGTCGTCAACAGCACGGCCACGGTGCATTACCCCTGCTTTGTGGAATACACAAAGCAGCACCGCCCCGGGTACAGCTGCACGCTGGAGCACTATTTCCTGAAGAATTTCGATCCCGGGGTCGTGGACTTTTTCCAGAACGAGGTCGGTTTTTCCCGCAAGCAGATGCTTCATGAGCAGGAATACTGGAATGCCTATGTGCAAAACCACGTGCCGGAGGTCTATCCAGGCATGGCGGACATACTGTGGGAGCACAAGCGCCGGGGCGGGCTGCTGTGCGTGGTGAGCCATTCCTACCGGGACAATATCCTGCGGGATTACCGTGAAAACGGGCTTCCCGAGCCCGACGCCGTGTACGGATGGGAGTGCCCTGCCCCGCTGCGCAAGCCCAACCCCTGGGCGCTGGAGCAGATCATGGCGCAAAACAGACTGAAGTCGGATCAGTTGCTGATGCTGGACGACCTGAAGCCCGGCTTCGACATGGCCCGCGCCCGCGGCGTTCCCTTTGCGGCGGCCGGCTGGGCCAATGACATCCCGGAAATCGAAGCGTTCATGCGGAAGAACTGCGCGCTGTATTTCAAAACCGTGGATGAATTCGGGGAGTGGCTTTTGGGGGATTAGTGGGCAGTGGACGGTAAACTGTTAAGGAGGCGATATCATCGGCTGTTCTCAACTATCAGGACCTGGTTGTATGGCAGAAAACCATGGATTTGGTTGTCCTGATATATGACCTCACTGCATCCCTGCCTCTGAATAGTCTTCCCTTTCAACAGTAGACAGCATATCTCCACTGACCACCGACAACTGACATGGAGGCTTTGACCATGCCCAAGAACATCACAAAGATCGTACTGACCGGCGGCCCGGCGGCGGGCAAGACCACGCTGATCAGCCGCATACTGCACGAATTCAAGCAGGAGGACGGCTGGCGGGTCATCACCATCCCCGAGACGGCTACTGAGCTGATCTCCGGCTTCGGCATCCGGCCCTTCGGCGGCTGCATGAGCATGCTGGCGTTTCAGGATTTCGTGATCGCCGACCAGATCCACAAGGAGCGCCTGGCGCTGGACGCGGCCAAGGTGGTCCCGGAGGAGAATATACTTATTATATATGACCGCGCGCTGATGGACGACAAGGCCTACATCAGCGATGAGGAGTTTGCCCAGGTGCTTTCCCGCTTTGACGGGCGAACCGAGGCCAGTGTGCTGGCGGGCTACGACGCGGTGCTCCACCTGGTCACCTGCGCCAAGGGCGCAGAGTTTGCCTACGATCTGGGCAACACCGCCCGCACGGAGTCGCTGGAGTACGCCCGGGAAATGGACGACCGCACGCTGCGCGCCTGGCGGGGGCACCCTCATCTGCAGATCATCGATAACTCGGTGAACTTCGAGGAAAAGATCAACCGCGCCATGCGTGAGATCTACCGCATACTCGGCGAGCCGGAGCCAATGGTGGCCAAGCGTAAATTCCTGGTGGAAATGCCGGACGTGGCGCTGCTGTCCGAGCGCTATGACGCGCTGGCGCTGGACATGATGCAGACCTATCTGAAGGTCATCACACCCAATGTGGAACGCCGCATTCGCCAACAGAGGAACGGCGAGGATTACCTGTACTTCTACACCGAGAAGCACCTGATGCCCGACGGCACGAAGTGGGACACCGAAAAGCCCATCTCCGAGAAGCTGTACATCCGCTATCTGATGGAGGGCGACAGCGCCATGCACAGCGTGCGCAAGACGAAGCACCGTTTCATCTTCAACGGCTGTCGGTTCGAGCTGGACGTGTACCCCTTCAGCGACGACAAGGCAGTGCTGTTCATGTACGCGGGCGGCTCAGACGCCGTCATGCCGCCGGAGATCCATGTGATCCGGGAGGTCACCGGCGACCCAGCCTACAAAAACCGCCATCTGGCGCGAGTACAGGCATTATAATAGGAAGGAAGAGGGTGCGTATCGCACCCTCTTCCTTCACAACAGACCACAGTCTGTGGATATTACTGCTGTTCCATCTTCGCCAGCTGTGCCTGGATAGCCGCGAAGGTCTGCGCGGAAATGTCATGCTCCACCTTGCAGGCATCTTCCTGGGCGATCTCAGGATCCACCCCGATCATCGTAAGCACCTTGGTGAGCACCTTGTGGCGCTCATAGATGCGTTGGGCGATCTCCAAGCCGGTATCGGTGAGGGTGATATAGTTATCCTTGCCCATGAGAATGTAACCGCCCTCGCGCAGCTGCTTCATGGCGACGCTGACGGAAGGCTTGCTGACGCCCAGCCCCATCGCGATATCCACCGAGCGCGCGTAGCCCTTCTCCTCGGACAGGCGCAGGATCATCTCCAAATAGTCCTCTGCTGATTTATGAATCCTCATGGCACCATTCGCCGCATTGGACGCTACCCCGCGCGGCGGCCCCTTTCGCTTTGATTAATATTATATTAGCATACTTCGCCGGTTTTTTCAAGATGCTATCGGTTATTTCGCCCCAGGAAATGCCGCGCCTCCGTTTTACGTTTCTTCGCATTTTCATAAACAAAAAAAGCGGAAAAAAAGTATTGACAATCCCGGGAATTCGTGTATAATATATATCGTTGCCGACGCAATGAGGCACTTGAAGCCGGATGCTGAAAGGTGTCGCCGTCGATTGAATGATTGGCTGGCGTAGCTCAATTGGCAGAGCAGCTGATTTGTAATCAGCAGGTTGCGGGTTCAAGTCCCATCGCCAGCTCCATTCATCGGAGCAAAGGCAGCAGGGAAATGTGGGTAGGTTCCCGAGTGGCCAAAGGGAGCAGACTGTAAATCTGCCGCGGAACGCTTCGGTGGTTCGAATCCACCCCTGCCCACCATCTATGCGGGAATGGCGGAATTGGCAGACGCGCTAGATTCAGGTTCTAGTGATCATTACGATTCGTGCAGGTTCAAGTCCTGTTTCCCGCACCAAAAGGTTGCACAAAGTGCAACCTTTTTCTTTATGCAAATAGCCCTAAAAACAGCCCTTTTTCAGTGGATTTGGCGTGATTTCGGGCTGCTCTCTCACCCTCCGTTTTTTCGCTTAACAAGGCCAGTTAACACAATCTTTCGATTTACGTCCAAACTGGCCGTCAGAACGCGGCACTTCCGGCCAGGAAAGTCTCCATTTTCCGAACGGCGTCCGGCAGTCGGCTTTCCTCCTTTTTCGCGTAGACCTTCAGCGTCATCTCCGGCGTAGAGTGTCCCATCAGTGCCTGCGTGGTCTTGATGTCCACCCCCGACGCCACCATCATGGTTGCGAAGGTCGTCCGAAAATTGATAGCCGTCATCCCGTACAGCTCGATATGAGACTTCAGGGAATCCCACAGCCTGCGATACGTCACCTGGGAGACCGGCGAGCCGTCCTCCTTGGAAATCACGTAGCCCCTCTGCTTCCTGCACCCCAGCAGGATGTTGTAAAGCTGGTCGCACATCGGGAAGGGCCTGACGCTGAACTCGTTTTTCGTCTCCTTGGTCACTGCGACATTGACGGGATGGACGACGGCCTGTTTGATCTCGATCATGCGGGTCTCGAAGTTGATGTTCTCCCACATCAGCCCCAATACCTCCTCGCGTCGCATGCTGGTATAGGCCAGCAACGCGATCAGGCAGCGCTCCCTGGAGTCTTCCAGCTCCGGGATGGCCTTCTGAATGGAAGCAATCTGTTCCCTGGTCAGCGGGGTCGTACCCTCCCCTGCCTTCGCGGGATTGTGGACGCGCTTGTCCTTAGCCGGGTTCTTGACGATGAGATCGTCGGAAACCGCGGAATCAAGCACTTCCTTCAGCATCGCCCAATCCGCCTTCACGGTTGCTTTCCTGTACGTCTTTGCCCGATGGCTCAAGAAATCCTGCACATCTGTCGGAGTGATGTCCTCGATATACTTATCCCCGAACCATTTGAGCAGCACACTCTGCTTGGCATCCATGAACACTTCATAGGTGGCCGCCTTGCCTGTCTTGAAAATCCGTCGCCATTGAACGATGTAATCGGAGAACTTCGTTTTCACCACGGGCGGCTGTGCCGCTTCCGCCTGCGCCTGCTTCTCATGGGGGCCGTATTCGATCTCCCGATTGATGAAATCCTTGATCCGACCGGATTTCACCACGGCCTCAATCACCTTGTCAGCCAGCTTCAACTCGTCGGTGGCGCTCAGCCTCTTGATGATCTCGTTGCCCTCTTCATCATGTCCAACGACAACTCTGATTCGATGTTCCTTCGCCATAATATCAAAGCTCCTCTCTGATACTTCAGGCAAAGAATCATTTTGAACGGTATTTGTACGGTTTTCAAGGTGCGAACCTGAACTTAATCCCAATAAGTATTGTACCATATCCTGCTGGCTTTTGCAAACACTCGCCAACTGTTGTATCCCCTCCGCAATACTGCCAAGCTGCATCTCAAGCATAGGGGGAACGCCCGGTTTCCTGACCTCCTCCATCATAACCATGCTGTTGTTCATAAAGACCTCCATATATGAAAAAGCCGCCAGAGGCCGATGATGACACTCTGACGGCTTAATAACGTCATTGATCTGTTATTGCTCATGTTCCCAATGCAGTTTCCATTCCCTGAACGCTTCGACACTCATCTCTCCGCTGGACAGCAACGACCGTTTGTTCCAGTATTGTGAGAGGAAATCCGAAAGCCGAGCCATCTCCCTATAGAAATTGGCGTCATGTGCTTCATCCAACCAGAGGAAATACTCGATCAGCGCATCAACGGGGTTCTCAGGGGGCTGCGCCAGTCGCGCAGGGGCCACATTGAGTATTCTTGCAAGGGATTCCGAGCTCTCCACGCTCAGGTTGCGGAAGCCCTGTTCCCACTGAGCGATTCTGCATGAGGCAGCCTTTTCATCGAATCCCATCCGCATTCCCAATGCTTTCATGGTCATGGATCGAAGTTTTCTCAGATAATTCAGCCTCGTCCCCTGCTTCACGCCGTTTCACTCCCCTCTGTCACGCCGACTGCCGTTGTCAAAAGCGGCATCGCCACCTGCTCCGGATTTGCCTTTCGCTCATATCCCGTCCACCATTGCATAACGCCCTCGCCACTCTGCCACAAGCTGCTGTGGTTCAGTTTGCCGTCGAGTCGCCGGGCTTCCAGCATATCGTCAAAAGCGCTGACATACAACTTTCGATACTGCGGCCAGCGCTTCAATTCCCGTCGTTGGGCGGCATACCCACCCATCGGGCAGCCAACGCAACCCAGGCGGGTACAGCCGGTGTCGTATAGTTCGCAATACGGGATGTTGTAGGTGCGAATGAACTCCCACACATCCTCGTCCGTCCAGTCGATGATCGGGTTGAGCATCGTCTTGTGC
This sequence comes from Candidatus Limivicinus sp., assembly GCA_045130755.1. Taxonomy (GTDB): domain Bacteria; phylum Bacillota; class Clostridia; order Oscillospirales; family Oscillospiraceae; genus Limivicinus. The sequence goes on from JBGUQD010000059.1 coordinate 5,968, forward strand.
GTTCGGTAGCACATCTCCACGACGCGCCGGGTGGCCGCGTCGTCGTAGTTCATTATGATGCCGCGGGCGCGGTTGTTGTTGTACCGCGCCCCCTGCTGTTCGGCCACCTGTGCTGCCTTGCCGTTGAAGATCGTTACCGTCCCCTGATTGCGTTTTCTACCCGCACTCTCGTCCCAGCGAACGCCGGTGACTACTACGCGGCCCTCGCCGTGGGATTCCTTTAGCGCCTCGCAGCAGTACCGCGCCAGTCGGGTCGGCGGGAATTGCTTATGGACGATCAGCTGTCGCATGGACAACCTCGGGATGGTGAAGTGGATGCACTGCTTTCCGGCAACGCCCTGGGCAGTCGCCGGGGAGAGCAGCTTGCCGCCGCTGTTGACGGCAAAGTATTTGAAAGACCCGTCGGGCAGATCGTAGATCACCACCTCAAATTGGCGGATCACGAAGCGGACCAGCTCCGGCGGGTCAACGGTTGTCACATTGTAATGCGTTTCGTAGCCCACCCCGGCCATGCGGAGGATGGCTTCCACCACGATGGAATCCTTGCCTCCGCTGTAGGCCAAATAGTATTTATCGGGCGGTTCAAAGCTGCGCACCAGATCAATGGCGCGCTTCACCTTGTCCCGCTTCTCTCCAAACAGGTCGTATACAATCAGGCTCAATTCATCGCCTCCCTCCCGTGAAGCCTTATAGCCTGTTTTCTTCATCAGATGGCCGCTCGCTGCTTTTGATTCACAACCCCATCCCGCTGTGCTCTCAGCAGGTTCTTCTTTTCTTCCAGCTTTTCCCGGACGGATGTGCGCAGCTGCCCTCGTCCATTCACACGATCATCCAGCGCGGCGATGGCGGCGCGATCATGTAGGTACAGGTTGATCTGCGTTTCCCGCGGCGCGGTTTCCAGCAGGCCGATATAGAACTCCACCAACGTTCGGTCATTGAAGGCTTGTACAAAGCCTTGCGGGAACGGAGTTTCACGGTCTGTAGGCGCGTTTTGCTCTGCCCTCTCGGTGAGGATTCTGTAGTCGCCGTTCAGGTTGGACAGCACCTTACCGCGCCATTCACGAAAGTCTTTCTGCAACTGCCGCATCTCCCATTCCTTTTTCTGTTCGGGTGTCACCGGCTGTCTTCGTCCGGGCCGTCCCTTCGGATCGTAGGGAATGTGGAAATCCTCCGCGATCTTCAACGCCGCCTCCCGCTTCCCGATCTGGAACAGATTGGAAACGAAGTCAATGGCGTCACCGCTGGCATGGCATCCGAAGCAATAGTATCGCTCGTCCAGCTTCATGCTGGGGTGGGTATCGTCGTGAAACGGGCAACAGGCCATGCCGTGGGAATTGACCTCAATCCCATACATCTCCGCGACCTGCCGCGCCGTGACACCGTGCTTGACCGCCGTGAACACATCGGGCAAGGCGTGTTCCTGGTTGTTGTTATGATTCAAGAAGCCCATTCTCAGCCTCCTCGCTATGTCTTTTCCCGCGTCCGCTGCTTCTCTTTGACGCCATGCACCTGGTTCAGTTTTTCCTGGAGCCGCTTGCGAACAGACGGGCGTTTCTTGGGATCGACCCAGACGGGCTGCTGAGGTTTACGATTGTTGTTTACCCCATCGATGTGGTTGTAGTTTTCTTCACTGCCGACCTCATGGCTGGCATGACGGACGTACTCGCCGTTCTCATAGAATTTCTGCCAAAGCTCCTTGGGGGGGCGCTGGTGTTCCACCAACTGCTGTGGCAGCTCCGGGTGCAGAAACAGCCGCATCTGCTCCGCGGCTGTTTCATCGAAATCCTTTGTGATCCTATCCGATACCACTTCCCCCTTGGAATCGAGGATGACACACGGGATTTCGCGCCCGTGTTCCTCATGCTCCAGCAGGAAGAAAAGGACGTTTTCATAGGTGATACTGTCCACGACCCGCCACAATCCCTTCTTGCCGGGAATGGTGTAGTGCTCCGTTTCCAGCGTCAGCGGGTTGCCGGAGGTCGGGAGGCCGAAGAAGCCATCCAGCATCACAAAGCCGTCCCCATCGACAAAGCAGCAGATCGTGCCGGTCTCGCGCCGCAGCACGATCACGTCGCTGGTGTTGATCTGCCGAAAGCAGCCCCGCTTGCGCTGCAACATGGACAGCCGCTCCCGTACTGCCCGCACATCCTCGTTTGGACGCAGCAGGTCGTCATAAGCCTTGTCGTAGTCAGCTTCATTGGGGAAATACCGCTTGGAGGCGAGAACGGCGAAGGGCTGGAAGATGTATTCGCGCAACGCATCGTCATCCTTCATTTGATAGAGCTGGCAGCGTTCCTGAAGCATCGGTCATCGCCTCCCCGTTTGCACGATAGCCCTTCACAGGCTCGGCTCGCTCCTACGCTTGGCAGGCTTTGACGGCTCCGGCCGGGGCTTTGATTCCTCACGGGCAACCGACTTCTCTGCCATACGCTCCTGGGGCGGTCTCTCCAGTTCTTTCCGCAGCAACGCAGTGTACAGATCGAGAATGGCGGGATGGCTCTCAACGGTATAGCTCCAATTCCGCAGGCTGCCGAAGCCGTCCCGGTCAATGGGGATGCTCATAGCCTGCGCCCATGCCTTGTTGCTCCGGGAAAACCGCCCGTCGTGCTCCTTCATCGTGATGGTGTTGCCCAGCACCCAGGACAGGCGCTCCGGGCCGAACACGTCCAACACCGTGAAGATGGCGTTGTCGTTCAGATATTGGCCATCGTAGTCCAGGCTGATCGCCTTTTCGATGGCCTGCTTGCACTTGACGTTCTCCTGATAAGAGGCGCGATACTCGTCGAGCTCCCCGGCCTCACGGGCATAGTCGGCGGTGCGACGGTAGACGGGCAGGTAGGTCTTTTCGCCTTCCGCGGGCACCTCATGCTGCTGCTCCTGTTGGGTGAAAAAGTCCGGCAGCTGGGTAAAGCCGAAGCTGTCCACGAACCAGGCCGTCTTGCCATGCTCGTCGCTTACAACAATGACATCGCTGACGGACAGCGAATGGCCCTTGAAGTCCTCCGGCCTCTCCACGTTGAATTTGGTGTACAGGCTGTCCAGGGTCATGCCCGGCTCCAGGGTACCCTTGTATACGGCGTCGTAGCTTGCGATGTTGGGCGTGACGCGCATCGTCCGCAGCTCCTTCATGTTCATAAACATCTGATCCCTGCCGCCAGCGTTCAGCTGATAGATTTCGTATTCACGCACGGTCTGTCTCTCCTTTTCCTGCATAGCGTTGTAGAATTGTTCCGGGGTCATGAGAGGTTCATCCGAGAGAAATCCCCAATCCTCGTCATAGAGATCGCGGGAAAACTCGCCCTCCATGAAAAGTGGCTCGGTAGTAAATACCGTGCCGTAGCGGTTGACCGTCACCTCCAGCTGCACTTTAAGCGGGATGCTGTCATCGTCCCCATGACGCAGGTCGTAGTGATACAGCTTGTCGGTGCCTTGCAACGCGTCCACCTTGTCGGCAGGAAGATCGGTGAACAGCGCCTCCTTTCCGAAGATCTCAAAGCGTTGCAGGGGCACGGCTTTCAACGGGGTGATGTTCAAAATCTCGTTGTCTGTGCCGGTGACAAACGTAAACTCAATCCCGCCCGCCTTGTACAGTTCCATGAGCTTGTCCCTGGCCTCCTTCGGGGACTCCGCCTCTATGCTGGCCTCACCCTGGCGGGATTCATAGATCAAAAAATCGTATCGGTTCATTTTCACTCCTGATAGTGACGAAGCCGGATGCTATCACACCCGGCTTCGTCTTGGTCGCTGCGTTATATGGCCATCTGATAGCGCCGGGATTTCGCGGCGATTGGCTCATCCTCGTCCTGTTCTGGTTCATCAGCTTCTACTGATTGTTCCTGCTGTTCCTCCACTATCCTCTGCTCTGCGTCAATCGCTTCTTCGTCGATCAGTGCCGCTTCCGAGCCGCGTTCATCCATATTCAGGAGGGCGTTCAGCTCGGACAGCCGCGCTTCCTTCTGGATCAGCTCATGTTCCTGCGGGAAGGGCTTGGCGACCTCCTCCTTCGCGGTCCCCAGCTGCTGCTCCAGCGTGGTCAGCTTGCGCTTCGATTCCTCCAGGCTGTCGGCAAAGCCCTCCAGCACATTGTTGATGCGGGTGATGTTGCCGAAGGGATCAGCGCCCAGCTTGATGGTGTACTTGCCCTGCCCCCGCACGGATAGCTCAAAATTGTTGGTGAAGGTGTCATAGCTGACGGACAACCGGAAGCCGTGGTATTCGCCCACGGGCAGCTCCTGACTGACGGTCTTGGCGGCGGTGCACGCCTTGATGAGCGCGTTGCCCGCGTCCTTCCTGTCCGTGTAGACCACGCCGGACACCTTCATCTCAAACTGTTCCTTGTCCAGCGCCAGCACCGGGGCAGCGGCCGTTTTGTCCGCCTCCAGGTTGGCAATACGCTGCCGGACAGAGGTGATCTGCGCCGGATAGGTGCGGGCGATGTCCGTTTCCAAGCGGTAAATCTGGCTGGTGTGGCTGGCGCGGAGCATCCGCAGCTTGGCTACCTGGATGTCCAAATCCATCTTTTCCTTGATGTAGGGGTTGCCCGTCGCCAGCGCCTTGATTTCCGCGTAGGACAGGGCGGTGTCGTCCACGTCCTCGCAGGCACGCACCGGACTCTTGCTGGTCATGATCTGGCTGATGAACTTCTGCTTGTTCTCCAGGATCTGCCACATATAGGCGTCGAAGGTGCCCTCCGTGACGTAGCGGAAGATCTGCACCTTCTCGTTCATGTTGCCCTGCCGGAGTATGCGTCCCTCCTGCTGCTCCAGGTCACTGGGTTTCCACGGGGCATCCAGGTGATGAAGGGCAATTAGCCTGTCCTGCATATTGGTGCCCGCGCCCAGCTTCGCGGTACTCCCCAGCAGGACGCGCACCTGGCCGGCACGGACTTTAGCAAACAGTTCGGCCTTCTGCGTCTCCGTCGTCGCCTCATGGATAAAGGCGATCTCCTCCCGCGGAACGCCCATCGCCTCCAGCTTGTTTCGAATGTCGTCATAGACGTTGAAGCTGCCGTCGCCCTTCGGGGTGGACAGGTCGCAGAAGATCACCTGTGCCGTCCTGTCCTTCTTCCCGTCCTGCCATACCTTGAAGGCGTTACGGATACAGGCGTTCACCTTGCTTTCCCCGTCGTCCGGCAGCAGCGGGTTCATCAGCCGCTGGTCGAGGGCGCACTTCCTGCCGTCGTTGGTGATGCGCAGCATGTTGTCCTCCTTCGGGTCAACCCTGCCGCTGCGCACGGCCTCCGCACGGTCAGAGAAGGAGGCCACCATTTCCTGCTGGATTTCGCTGGGCTTCAGAACCTCATTGACAAACTCGGCCTCCGGCACGGGCAATTTCAGCATATCGGCGGTCTGCACGTCGGCCAGTTCCTTGAACATGGAGATCAGTTCGGGAAGGTTGAAAAAACGGGCGAACCGCGTCTTGGCGCGATAGCCCGTACCCTCCGGGGCCAGCTC
>JBGUQD010000060.1:0-4281 GCA_045130755.1 Candidatus Limivicinus sp.
TGATCAGCGTCGTTTTGCCGGCGCCGGATCCGCCGAGCAGAAGGACAAGGGAATTAGGGGGAATGTTCAGGGAGATATCTTTTAACAGACACCGCTTCTTTCCGAAATCCTTGACGGTGCGTTCCCTCAGATGCGCGCTCAGGCTTTCGTCAGATAAAATGACTGGTGCGGACGCAGCGCCGGGGATCCCGGCCGCTTTTTCTGCCAGCCCAGCTTGTCCGCGATGACAAACAGCGAGACCGAGAAGATCAGCCAGTCGAAGAGACCGCTCCAGAAAACAAACCACTGATACTGCATTTTTCTTTTCCCCCGTTTCAACACTTTCAGCATGTTCTGCCGAAAACAGATGACTATATACGTATTACTTATACGAAATTTGCCCTCGAATCGCATAGGTATTTTTCATGTTCGAAGACATCGCGCCGCACCGAAGCGCCGCGCTTTCCATTGTTCCGAATTGCAGAAAATCCGTTGACAAACTACCCCCGGGGCGGTATTATTATATTATATGGAAACGTTTACGGTAACGGTAACGGAAACGAACGGCACAGACAGCAAACCTGTGTCAAAACCAACGTCAAATCGGCGCCGGCGCCGCCGGGAAGGGCGGAGCATTCCTTGCCGCGGCAGTCTGACGGCTAATATCGTGAAGGCAGCATTATGACTACGATCAAAGATATTGCCCGGATATCCGGCTACAGTATTGGCACCGTTTCGAGAGTGATCAATAACAGGGCGGATGTCAGTGAAGAAGCAAGAGAAAAAATCAATGAGATCATACGCGAGTGCAATTACCAGCCAAACTCCAACGCCAGGAAGCTGAAACAGGTGACGTCGTCGGAGATTTCCATCATCGTCCGGGGCAATAAGAACCTGTTCTTCGAATCCATTCTGGAAGAGATACAGATACGGCTGAGGGGGTATGATGAGAACATCAATGTCCATTTCATCGGGGAAACGGACAATGAGGTTGAGACAGCTGTCCGGATCAGCGCTTACGTTAAGCCTAAAGGCATCATCTTTCTTGGCGGCTATACCGATACCATTCGCAAAGATTTTTTCCGGATCGCCCTGCCGAGCGTGCTTGTAACGGTCGGGGCGCAGGATATGGGCTTCGATAACCTGTCCAGCTTCACGACGGACTATCATGACGCCGGAAGATGCGCGGTCAGCAAGTTTGTGGCGAAGGGGCACACCCGGATCGGCATGATCGGCGGATATCTCTCAGGTTACAGCAAAGAGTTCAAGAACAGCAAAATAGTCGGTGCCGTCGAGGAACTGGCAAAGAATGGGATTTCATTTGATTTTGACAGGGATTACGAGCCGTGTTCCTATTCGGCGGAAAGCGGCTACAAGGCTGCCGAAAAGCTCATGAGCCGGTCGCCGGACCTGACTGCGATTTTTGCCTTCAGCGATTCGATCGCCCTCGGCGCGATCCGCGCGCTCAAAGACATCGGGCTGCGCGTTCCCGAAGAGGTCTCCGTGATCGGATTCGATGGCCTGACCCTGGCAAAATACAGCGTCCCCCGCCTCTCCACCATTCAGCAGGACACTGCCATGCTCGCCAAAAAGAGCGTCGATGACCTTCTTATGAGAATAAGCTACGGAGGCCCCGCAGTCCACGAACTGATACCTTACGAATACATCGAAGGGGAGAGCGTCGGCCCGCCGCGAAAAATCTAAGCGGGAGCCGCTTTGCCGTTCCATTCATACTGTGATACGGATCCGGAAAGAGCACTGTTTTGGATCTGTAAATAAAGAACCAAATAAACACTACAGGAGGGAAAAAACATGAAAAAGCTTATGGCAACAATGATGGCAGTTGTGCTGAGCGTTTGCCTGCTCGCGGGATGCGGCGGCAGTTCAGGCGGATCGAGCGGCGGGAACTCGGGCAGCGGTGGCGGAGAAGCCGCGGCAGCCACGGATTCCAAAGAAACGGCAGATGTCACCGTAACCGTTTGGGGACCGCAGGAAGACCAGTCTGATGACAACGGCAAGTGGCTCCAGACCCAGTGTGAAGCTTTTGCGGCGGCGCATCCGGAATGGAAGATCACTTTCAAGTACGGCGTATGCTCTGAAGGCGATGCCAAGACCAATATCGGCACAGACCCCAGTGTCGGCGCGGATGTCTATATGTTCGCGAATGACCAGATCCCGGATCTGCTCAAGACCGGCGGTCTTGCCGAGCTCGGCGGAAGCAATGTCGAGACCATGAAAGCCAACAACTCTGAGACCACAGTGAATACAGTAACCTATGACGGTTCTGTCTACGGCTTCCCGTTCACCGGCAACACATGGTTCATGTACTATGATAAGTCCGTATTCTCGGACGAAGATATCAAATCACTTGATGCAATGCTCGAAAAGGGCAAGGTAGCTTTCCCGTTGGATAATTCCTGGTATATCGCCGCTTTCTATGTTGCAAACGGATGCACACTGTTCGGAGAGAACGGCGGTGACGCCGATGCAGGCTTTGACTTCAGCGGCGACAAGGCTGTAGCAGTTACCAATTATCTGGTAGATCTTATTGCCAATCCCAACTTCTCGAACGGCGATGTTGGAACAAATGCTGATGCCAAGGCATTCTTCTCCGGCACATGGGATTATCAGAAGGCAGTTGACGCATACGGCGATAATCTCGGCATCGCAGCTCCGCCTTCCATCAACATCGGCGGCGAGATGAAGCAGATGAAATCTTTCGCAGGATCCAAGGCGATCGGCGTGAACCCCGCTACCGCTCTTTACAAAGAGCATCCTGAAATTGCAGTTGCTCTTGCGGCATATCTTGGCGGCACAGACGCGCAGAAGGCCCACTTTGAGCTCCGCAACATCATCCCGACAGACAACAATATCTCCGTAGACGATGCCCTTGCAAAGGCGCAGATGGATACCATGGCATATGGCTCCATCGTACAGCCCCTGCAGGCAAACATGGGCAACTACTGGACGCCTGCGGAATCCATGGGCAAAGAACTTGTGGCCGGCACTGTTACGCATGACAACGCAGCAGACAAGACCGAGGCCATGAACACCTCCATGAACACTTCCGCAGTTCAGTAAAGACCCCTAAAGGGGCCCCGGGTACTGTCCCTTCGGCCCTCAGGGTCAAAACACAGAATCGGACCGATTTCAACAGAGTGAACCAGGGGGCTGACCCCTTGGTTTACTTAGATAACCCTGTCAACGGAGGTATGTTATGATTGAGGATCGCATCACCGTGAAAAATGCATTGATCAACGGTGATTTGTTAACAAAACTATCCGCGGTGGTAATGGGAGCAGGAATCGCAGGGCATAAGCAGATCATAAAAGGCGCCGTGGTGCTTCTTCTGGAGATCGCTTTCTGGGTCTTTATGATCAGCCAGGGCTTCCACAACCTGAGCATGCTCCCGAGCCTCGGCACGGAAGTCCAGGGCAAAGTCTGGAATGAAGCCAAACAGATCTATGAATACGCGGCAGGCGACAACTCACAGCAGATCCTGCTTTTTGGCGTGATCACCTGCTTTGTGGTCGCAGGATTCATAGGGCTCTGGGTCTTGCAGCTGCTGCATTCTTACAAGCTTCAGAAAGAGATGAAAAAAGGGGAAGCGATTCCGAACCTCAGACAGGATGTGAAGAACCTGCTCGACGGGAACCTTCATATTACGCTGATGACACTTCCCTGCATCGGCATTCTGGTCTTTAATATCGTCCCGCTGGTCTACATGATCACGATGGCGTTCACGACGTATTCCAAGGAGGACGAGCATCTGGTCCTGTTTGACTGGGACGGCGTGCACCAGTTTATGAGGGTGCTGAACATGAACGGCAACATCGGCCGGCAGTTCTGGCACGTACTCGCATGGACGATCGTGTGGGCGATCTTCGCGACGTTCCTGAACTACATCCTCGGCATGATCCTCGCGATGATCATCAATCGCAAGGACACCAGGTTCAAGGGATTCTGGAGATTCTGCTTCGTCCTCTCGATCGCGGTTCCCCAGTTCGTATCGCTGATGATCATGAACATCATGCTGCAGCCTTCCGGCGCGGTCAACGTGCTCCTTAAGAACCTCGGGCTCATCAGCGAATCGATCCCGTTCTGGACGAACGCGATGCTCGCGAGGGTCACGATCATCGTGATCAACCTGTGGGTCGGCATCCCGTATACGATGCTGCAGGTGACCGGTATTTTGCAGAATATTCCCGAGGACCTCTATGAGGCCGCCAAAATGGACGGCGCAGGCCCCGCAACGATATTCTTCAAAATAACGCTGCCGTACATGCTGTTCGTTACGACGCC
>JBGUQD010000061.1:0-15580 GCA_045130755.1 Candidatus Limivicinus sp.
CTCACGGGCATTGTGGTATCCGTCTCCGTCAGCGCGTTTTCACTGGCCCTGGTGCAGCGCATCTACGGCACCTACGGCAGCGTCGACCTGCGGGACATTCTGGAAGCCATGAAAAAGAAAGGGGAGTGAAAAGCATGCCTTGTGCCTGGAACCTCCCATATATGAGTGTCTTTCTGACCATGATCACGGCGATTTTGCTCTCGGTCATTCCCGGGGCCAAGCGGGCTTACTGGATCACGGTCTGTGTCTCCGCCATCGTGACGGTCATGTCCCTGTGCTTTCTCTCGTTCATTGTCAGGGCCGATGCGTCCTATGCCTTTACCATGGGCAAGTTTCCCGCGCCGTTTGGCAATGAGATCAAGTTCGGGCCTTTGCAGGGGCTCTTCACCTCGGTGTTTGCAGCAGTCATGTGCCTGTCGCTGCTCGGAGGACGGAAGGAGCTCTTCGAGGATGTGGACGAAAAGAAGATGGGCCTCGCCTGTGTGATGTTCAACATGATCCTCGCGAGTCTGCAGGTCCTGACCTACACCAACGACGCCTTCACTGCCTACGTCTTTATCGAGATCAGCACCATCTCGGCCTGCGCCCTGGTCATGATCAAGGACTCGGGCCCGACCCTCGTCGCCACGATCCGCTATTTGTTCATGAGCTTGCTCGGCTCCGGTCTGTTCCTGTTCTCCGTCATCCTGCTCTACGCCATCACGGGCCATCTGCTCATGCCCCAGCTCCACGAGAGCGTGGCAAAGCTCATGGCAAGCGGGAATTATACCAAAGTGCTCGCGCTGCTGCTCGGCATGATGACGGCGGGCCTCGGCGTGAAGGCAGCCATGTTCCCGTTCCACCGCTGGCTGCCCGACGCCCACGGTACGGCGACCACCACCTCCTCGGCAGTACTGTCCGGTCTCGTGGTCAAGGGCTACGCGGTGCTGCTGATCACGATGCACGTTCGCGTCTTCACCCTCGACACCGTGCGTGCTTTCCACATGAACGACGCGGTGTTTGTCCTCGGCTTCTGCGGCATGATCCTCGGCTCCGTGCAGGCCATCCGCGAAACGCATGCCAAGCGCATGCTGGCCTATTCGTCGGTAGCTCAGCTCGGCTATGTGTTCATGGGCATCGGCCTCGGCACGAAAGAGGGTATCGCCGCGGCCTGCTTCCAGATCCTGGCCCACGCCTTTACCAAGCCCCTGCTCTTCGTCTCGGTGGGGCGCCTTGCCTCCACCGTGCACCACGACAAGCAGCTCCGGGCGCTGCGCGGTACCGCGTGGCAGACCCCGCTTGCGGGCATCGGCTTCGGCATCGGCGCGCTCAGTATGGTGGGCATCCCACTCTTCGGCGGCTTCGCCGCGAAGGTGAACTTCGCCACGGCCTCTGTGTTTACCGACACCAAGATCGTCCTGACCCTCGGGGTGCTGGCGATCTCGTCGGTCTTGAACGCGCTCTACTACCTCCCGGCTGTCATCAACATCTGGAGCATCCGCGGGGAAGCTGCGCTGCCCGAGGCCGGAACCGCGGAGAAAGACGTGACCGCGACGGCGGCGATCGTCCTGTTCGCCTGCGGCGTGCTGTTCCTCGGCGTCTGCTTTACCCCGGTGATGAACATCATCGTCCGCGGGCTGGAGCTCATGTGAAAGGAGGGAAGATCAAATGCTGATGCTTCTCTCACTCCTGCCGCCCATTGTCGGCGCGCTGATCATCTTCCGCATGGAGGACGACGAAAAGCGGCATCGCTTTACCGCCGCCACGGTGATCTGTACGGCGGTCCTCGCCGTCGGCGCGGCTTTCCTCAGTATGCTGCGGGAGTTTCCGAGTGAAATCACGCTCCTGCATCTGGACGATACGCTGACCCTCAGCTTCGGCGCGGACGGGCTGAGCCTGTTTTTCATCGCGCTGGTGTCCTTCATCTGGTGCTTCGTCCAGTTCCACGCCTTTGGCTACATGAAGCACGAGGGGAACGAGGGGCAGTTCTTCGGCTTCTTCCTGCTGACCTACGCCTCCCTGGTTGCCCTGGCCTTTGCGAAGAACGCCGTGACCTTCTACATGTGCTTTGAGTTCATGTCCCTCTCGTCCATGCCTCTGGTGCTGCACAACGGGACGGAAAAATCCCGCATGGCGGCGTTCAAGTACCTCGGCTACTCCACGCTCGGCGCACTGATGGCGCTGATGGGCTTTTTCCTGCTGGGCGCGCAGGGCAACGACCTCACCTTCACTCCCGGCGGAGCGGGGCTGGCCGGTGATCCGAAGATCCTGCTTGCGGCGGCGTTTCTCATCATCCTCGGCTTTGGGGCCAAGGCGGGCATGGTGCCGCTGCAGATGTGGCTGACCGAGGCGCACCCCGTCGCCCCCTCGCCCGCGAGCGCCGTGCTGTCCGGCCTCATCACCAAGGCAGGCGTGCTGGCGATCATTCGCTGCAGCTTCCAGCTCTTTGGGCGCGAGATGCTGCGCGGCACCTGGGTGCAGACCGCGGTCCTCGTCCTCGCGATCGTGACGATCTTCACCGGGTCAATGCTGGCCCAGCGCGAAAAGATCCTCAAAAAGCGCATGGCGTATTCCACCGTCTCGAACGTGTCCTATGTGATCTTCGGCCTCTTTGTGATGGACGAAGTCGGCCTCGGCGTCGCGGGCGCGTTTTTGCAGATCGTCTTCCACGCGCTGGCCAAGGACGCGCTGTTTCTCTGCGCGGGCTCCATCATCTTCGCGACCGGCAAGACGCGCGTGGACGAACTCCGGGGCATCGGCAGGCGTATGCCGGTGACCATGTGGTGCTTTGCCATCGCGTCCCTGTCCCTGATCGGCATTCCGCCGATGGGCGGTTTCGCCGCCAAGTGGTATCTGGCGCTCGGCGCGCTGGACGCCGGGTCGACTCTCGGCCTTGTGGGCGTGATTGTGCTGATGGTCTCCGCCCTGCTGACGGCGTTTTATCTGCTGCCCATCGTGGCTGCGGCCTTCTTCCCCGGGCGGGACTTTGAGGCCGGGGAAAGCTGCGAAGTGCCGAATACCATGCTGGTCCCGCAGATCGTATTTGCTGGGCTCACGGTGCTGCTCGGCATGTTCCCGAACTTGCTGACCGCCTTTGCCGCCGTGCTCAACGGCTGGCTTCTGTAAGGAGGGGAGATCATGAATGTTCTGACAATTTTATGCGTGCTCTTCCCCTTCGCCGCAGGTTCCGCGCTCTTCCTCTGGCGGCCGCAGGATCGGGCGGTAAGAAACCGCTATGCCCTCGCGGCGGTCTGCCTCAACTCCGTGTTTGTACTGGGTTCGGCCCTGCTGTCGCATCTTCACGGCGCAGAGAACATGCGCTTCCATGTCGCCTCGCTCAACCCGATGCTGCAGATCGCGTTCTGCCCGGACGGAGTCGGCTCCGTCTTCGGGTGCATCATCGGCGTGCTGTGGCCGGTGACGACGGTCTACGCCTTTTCGTACATGGAACACGAGGGCCGGGAGAACATGTTCTTCGGCTTCTTCATCCTCACCTACGGTGCGGTGGCGGGCATCGCCTACGCGGCCAACTTCTTCACGCTCTACCTCTGCTATGAGTTCATGACGCTGGTGACGCTGCCGCTCGTGATGCACGAGATGAACGGCAAGGCGCGCAGCGCGGGCAAAAAGTACGTGCTCTACTCCATGATCGGCGCGGCGCTGGTGTTCATCTGCCTGATGTACTTCTGCCGCTACGCAGACTCGCTCGACTTCACCCTCGGCGGCATCCTCAACATGGAGCGCGTCGCGGGGCATGAGAAGGAGCTCCTGACGGTGTTCGTACTGGCCTTCTTCGGCTTCGGCGTCAAGGCCGCGATTTTCCCCTTCCACGGCTGGCTGCCCGCGGCCTCCGTCGCGCCGACGCCGGTCACGGCTCTGCTGCACGCGGTGGCGGTGGTCAAGTCCGGGGCTTTCGCGGTAATGCGCCTCATCTACTTCGGCTTCGGCTGCGAGTTCGTGCGCGGCACCTGGGCGCAGCAGGTTGTGATGACCGCCGCGGCCTTCACCGTCGTATTCGGTACCGGCATGGCCCTGCGGCAGGATCATCTCAAGCGGCGTCTTGCCTATCACACGGTCTCGAACCTCTCGTACATCATCCTCGGCTTTACGGCCATGAGTCCGATGGGGCTCGTCGGCGGCATGCTGCACCTCATCTACCACTCCTGCATCAAGATCACGCTCTTCTTCTGCGCGGGCGCGATTTTGCACAACAACGGCCTCGAATACGTCCACACGATGGAGGGACTCAAGAAGAAAATGCCCGTGACCGCGGCCTGCTTCACGCTGGCGGCGCTGGCGCTGATGGGCGTGCCGCCCTTCGGAGCCTTCCTCTCAAAATGGACGCTGGGCGTGGCCTCCGCCGCTTCCGGCGGCTGGACGGGCATCTTCGGCGCGGCGGCGCTGGCCGTGTCCGCGATCCTCACGACGCTGTGCATGATGAGCGCGGTGGTACACTTCTACTTCCCCGTGCATGAGGCGGAGCCCCTGCCCGAGAGCTTCCATGAGGCCGACGCGTTGATGAAGGGCTCGCTGCTGTTTCTCGCTGCGCTGATCGTGGCTGTCTCGCTGCTGTCCGCGCCCATTACAAGCTGGATCGGAGGGATGACATGATGCTTGCTCTGATGGTTTTCCTGCCGATGATCGCGGCGCTGGTCTGTTATCCGCTCTGCCGGAGGTCGGAGAAAAACGGACTGGTCTTCACCTTTGCAGTGACCGTCGCGGTCTTTCTCATGGCTTTGTCCCTGCTGTTCAATCCCGCTCTGTCCGCGGAGATCTGGGGCTTCTGCGGCCAGGGGCTGCGATTCAAGGCCGGTGGTCTGCGCACGGTGATGGCCGTGCTCGCGGGCTTCATGTGGGTGATGACGGCCCTGGCCTCACCCGAGTATTTCAGCGGCGCGAAGGCAAACGCCCGCTACTTTATGTTATATCTATGGACACTGGGGGCGCTGCTCGGCGTGTTCCTCGCGGCCGATCTCATGACGCTCTTCATCTTCTTTGAGATCATGAGCTTTACGTCCTATGTCTGGGTTGCGCAGAACGAGACGCCCGCCGCCCTGCGCGCGTCCGAAACCTATTTGTTCATCGCGGTCATCGGCGGACTTACGATGCTGATGGGCCTGTTCCTGCTGGCAAACGCCGTGGGGAAGCTCACGTTCGAGAACATTCTCGAAAAGGCCCCCGAGCTGAGCGCGGGGCTGCGCTATACCGTGGGCATCTGCGCCCTCGTCGGCTTCGGCGCCAAGGCGGGCATGTTCCCGCTGCACATCTGGCTGCCGAAGGCCCACCCCGTGGCCCCTGCGCCCGCGAGCGCTTTGCTCTCCGGTATCCTCACCAAGAGCGGCGTATTCGGCATCATCGGCATCTCCTGCTGGCTGTTTGACGAAGTTCCCGGCTGGGGAAACCTCCTGCTGGTCCCGGCGGTCATCACCATGTTCCTCGGCGCGCTGCTCGCGGTCTTTTCCGTCGACCTCAAGCGCACGCTCGCCTGCTCGTCCATGAGCCAGATCGGCTTCATCCTCACGGGCGTTTCCATGTGCGTCCTGCTGGGGGAGCACGGCTCCATTGCCGCCTGTGGTTCGGTGCTGCACATCCTCAACCACTCTCTGATCAAATTGACGCTGTTCGTGGCGGCGGGAGTGGTGTACTTCAACGTCCATTCGCTTGATCTCAACGATGTGCGCGGCTTCGGCAGAGACAAGCCGCTTCTGAAGCTGGCTTTCCTCTCCGGCGCGTGCTCCATCGCGGGCATCCCGGGCTTCGGCGGCTACATCAGCAAGACGCTCCTGCACGAGGGGATCGTTGAGTACTGCGAGCATCTGGTCGAGCACGGCCACAGCGCCGCACCGTATAAAGCAGTGGAGTGGATCTTCCTCCTGTCCGGCGGCCTGACGCTTGCCTACATGACGCGGCTTTTCTACATTATCTTCGTCGCAGAGAAGCCCGAGCACCAGCACCAGAAGGAGCGCTATATGGGCGGCCCGACGGCGGCGGTACTCGCCATCGGCGGGGTGCTGATGCCCCTGCTGGGGCTCACCGCCCACCAGACCATGGACAGGATCGCGGCCTACGCCCTGCCCTTCTTCCGGCGCGAACCCATGGGGCATGCGGTGCACTACTTCTCGCTCACAAATCTCAAGGGCGCGGCCATCTCCATCACCATCGGTGTGCTGGTGTTCCTCTTCGTCGGCATGAAGTGGCTGACGAAGCGGGAAAACGGGCATGAGGTCTACCGCAGCGTGTGGCCGCGCGGCCTTGATCTGGAGGATGCGGTGTACCATCCCGCCCTGCGCACTCTGGCCTTTACGGGCGCGATCTTCGCCCGTCTGGTCGAAACCCTCGGCGCGCTGCTGGTGCTCAGTCCGGTGAACTTCATCTTCCTCGGCGCGAAAAACGAGATCCGCCCGCCCGAGGATGAGCAGTTCTCGGCCTACGCAAAGCAGAGTGAGCGCAGCCGCGTCGAGCGCAGCTTTTCTTCCGACCTCCTCTATGCCGCCTGCGGTATGCTGGCTCTGCTGGCGCTTGCCGCCTGGAATATGCTGCGGTAAAAAACAACACAAAAACGGAGATACGGAGCTTTCGTGTGCACAATAGCACGAAAGCTCCGTATCTTTTCCTATTGGTAGAGATCCAGGCGGCTGCTGAGGCAGAAATAAGTACTGCCGAGCTGGCGGTCGGGGAACATGGTGAACAGCTCTCCCTGCAGGTAATCGGCCTGATAGACCACGGCGGGCACCATATGCCGCTCGCCCAGCAGCAGGCGCAGGGCGCAGTCCACACACTCCCGCCGGGGGACGATCGTGGAAAAACGGGCTGTGTTCACCACCGTGTATTGCCCCCGCTGGTAGACCACATCGTACAGCGTGTCGGGAAACTCCGGGGAGGCAACGCGGTTTAGGACTACCTCGCCCACACACATGCGAAAATCGTCCGTCAGCCAGTCGCTGCCCGCCATGGCGTCGAGCACCCGGGAGAGAAGCAGCAGATCGTCAAAGCGGATCTTTTCACCCTCTCCGCCCGCCTCAAGAGCGGCGCTGCGGGCCTGCTCCGCTGTCCGGCCCGCTGCGGTATCGACGGTCTCGGCGGCATTGCGCATTTCCAGAAGATAATAGCCGGCCATATCAATCGGCGTGCTCCGGGTTTTGTGGCCGAGAAAGACATAGTCACCCTCCTCCGGCGGCCGGGTCGGGAGCGGTGTGGGCACCGCGGTCGGTGTCGGAGTCGGCGTGGGCTCAGGGGTCGGCTCCGGCGGATGCAGGACGCGGACATTCATGTGCTCGGGCAGCAGCGCCGTTTCCGCAAAGCCATGCAGAGAAAATGACCACAAGAGGCATACGGCGGCGATCAGCGCGGATTTTCGTTTTCTCATCATTTCCCACCTCCCGCTTGCCATTATAGCGGGAAGGGGGTGCGAAAACGGTCGCAAGTGCGGGGGAAATAGCCGTAAATAGTTAGGAGTTAGAAGTTAAGAGTGTGGAGTGAAGGAGTCGCTTCGCGACGATTAAGGTTGGCTCCGCCCTCAGAAATGTTCCCGGTATGGAACCAAGCTCCGTTTCTAATTAACTCCAAACTCCACACTCCAAACTCCACACCGACCTAAGCCTGTGTCGTCACATACCGCACTACGTAATCGGCAAACCTTCTCGTGGCGGGGCCGGCTTTGCTGCCGGCGGCGATGGCAAGACCGATGGTGCGCTTTGCCTCCGGCACCAGCGGCATGATCTGCAGGTCGTAATTTCGCCCTTTGAGCAGCAGCTCCGGCATGATGCTCACGCCCAGGCCCTGCTCCACCATGGCAATGACAGCGTAGTCGTCCTTGGTATAAAAGCGTACGTTGGGCTTGACTCCGGCAGCCTCCAATGCTCGGCGCGCGTCATGGTCGGAGCTCTCCAGAAGGCTGATGAACGGCTCGGTCTCGCACTCCACCAGCGGAAACTTCGGATAGTTTTCAAAGCGGCTGTGCTTTGGGAGGATCGCCAGCAGCCGGTCCTCCATCAGCGGGATGTACTCGCAGTCCACCGGAGAGGGGAGGGTCACAAAGCCCACGTCCACACTCCCGTCCGTGAGCCACTGTTCCACATCGTGGTAGTCGCCGTTTAAGAGGCGGAAGTCCACCTTCGGAAAGTCTTGCTGAAACTCCTTCAGAATCGGCGGCAGCCAGTGTACGGCAACAGAGGTAAAAGCTCCGATGCGCACAGTGCCGGATTCGAGCCCGCGGATGGAGGACGCGGTCTGCCGAAGCTGTTCGGCCGCACCCAGAAACCCGCGCACCGCAGGCAGCAGACGCTCCCCCTCGTTTGTGAGCCGAACCCCGGCGCGGCTGCGCGTGAGAACAGAAAAGCCCAATTCCTTTTCCAGCGCATCCAGACAGTGGCTCACCGCCGACTGGGTGCAGCCGAGCTGTGAGGCCGCCTGGGTGAGACTGCCGGTATCGACCACAGTCATGAGGGTTTGGTATTTGTCCAGTGCCATGACGAGCACCCCTTATATGAAAAATTTTCATGTATACATGAAATGTATTATGTTCCTTTCTATTATATGAAAAATTTTTGAATTATCAAGGCCTTTTGGGAAAATTGACGATTGAAGAAACGGCGCCGTCCGCTATAATGCAAAGCATCCCCAACAAAAGAGAGGTCGTCAACCATGAATACCATCATTCTCCTTGCTATCGCCGTGTACCTGATCGGTATGCTGGCCATCGGATTCAAGTACTCCAACAACAAGACCTCCGAGGATTTCTACCTCGGCGGCAGAAAGCTCGGCCCGATCGTGACCGCCATGAGCACCGAGGCCTCGGACATGAGCGCCTATCTGCTGATGGGCGTGCCCGGCCTTGCACTGTTCTGCGGCGTGGCCGAGGCGAGCTGGACGGCCATCGGTCTGTCCCTCGGTACATATCTCAACTGGCTGATCGTTGCCAGGCGTCTGCGCCGCTATTCGGCCAAGCTCGGCTCCATCACCGTGCCGGACTTTCTTTCCACCCGCTTCCGTGACAACACCAAGCTCATCGAGACCATCGGCGCACTGACGATCATCGTCTTTTTCGTGCCCTACACGGCCTCCGGCTTTGCCGCCTGCGGCAAGCTCTTCAACAGTCTCTTCGGCTTTGACTACATGCCCTCCATGATCATCTCGGCTGCGGTCATCGTCGCCTACTGCGCTCTCGGCGGCTTTATGGCGGCCTCCGTCACGAGCCTCATTCAGTCCATCGTCATGACTTTCGCGCTGATTGTCGTGTGCTTCTTCGGCATCAGTGCCGCCGGCGGCTGGGGTGCCGTGGTCGAAAATGCGCACACCGTGCCCGGCTACCTGAGCCTCTTTGCCAGCACCAACATTCAGTCTGAAACGCCCGGCGCCTATACCTTCCTGATGATCGTGTCCACCATGGCCTGGGGCCTCGGCTACTTCGGCATGCCCCACATTCTGGTCCACTTCATGGCGGTGAAAAGCGAAGAAAAGCTCTCCCTCTCCCGCCGTGTCGGTTCTGTCTGGTGCGTGATCTCCCTGAGCGTTGCGGTGCTCATCGGCATCATCGGCTTCGGAATGACCAAGTCCGGTGCCCTCGCGCTGCCCGGCAGCGAGCCTGAGGCCGAGAACATGATCGTCAACGTCGCCCACCTGATCGCCCAGAAGGGTGTATTCGCAGCCATCATCGGCGGCTTCATCCTCGCCGGCATTCTCGCCGCGACCATGTCCACCGCTGACGCCCAACTTCTCGGCGCGGCCTCCGGCGTGACCAAGAACCTGCTCAACGACGTGTTCGGCAAGCAGCTTGACGACAAGAAGAACATGCTCATCGCCCGACTCACGGTCGTGGCTGTTGCGATTCTCGGCGTGATCTTTGCCTCAAATCCCAACAGCTCCATCTTCCGCGTGGTGTCCTTTGCCTGGGCCGGCTTCGGAGCGACCTTCGGCCCCGTGATGCTCTTTGCCCTGTTCTGGAAGCGCTGCAACAAGCAGGGCGCGATCGCGGGCATGGCCTCCGGTATGATCATGATCTTCGTCTGGAAGTTCCTCATTGCCCCGAAGGGCGGCATCCTTGCCATCTACGAGCTGCTGCCCGCCTTCGTGATCTCCTGCATCTTTATCGTGGTTGTCTCCCTCTGCACCGCAGAGCCGGACAAAGCCATCGTCAAGGAGTTCGAGAGCATCGGCTGAGTTTTATCCCGTACATAGTGACAGCCTGACAGGCAGAAACCTGTCAGGCTGTTTTTATGCGTTTTCAGAAAATTACTTGATGTACTCGACAGCTTCGTTCGCGGCAATATAGCCGGAATCGACACACAGACCATAGCAGTAGCCGGGCACGTCGTAGTAGGGGCTGTAGTACAGGGAGCCGTTATCGGTGCCGACCACGTACAGGCCCTGCATCGGGGTGTTGTCCGCCTTGAGAGCACGCAGCTTGTCGTCGGTACGCACACCGCCAAAGGTGCTCCAGGCAGAAGGCTCGCATTCAACTGCGTAGAAGGGTCCTTTCTCGACCTTGCTCAGATACCAGGGATTAGTGCCAAACTCTTCGTCCACGCCCTTGTCGCAGAACTCGTTGTACTTGGCAACGGTGGCAGGCAGATCAGTCAGGCCGAACTGCTCGGCCAGCTCCTCGATGGTGTCGGCTTTCTTCAGCCAGCCCTCGCGGATGCCTTCCTCAATATCCTCGGGCAGCTTATCCAGAATGCGGCCCTTGAAGTAGTTGCCGATGAACCACTTGCCCTCTACGGGCTCGGCACCCTTGGCGATGGTGTAGTCATAGAGGCCGATGGTCGTCATGGCATCTACGTACGCCTGGTCAACAATGCCGTACCAGGGGGCGTTCAGGATGATCTGCTCAGAGCCGTAGCTCATCGGGTAGTCGCACAGCAGGCCCTCGTTGATGAAGCGCTTGCCTTCGGCGTCAACCAGCAGGTTGCCGTAGAGGCCGAACTTGAAGGCGTAGTTCTGATCGTACTTGTCCTGCTTGGCCGGGCGGGAGGCCTTGGAGTTGGTTCCGCCGTACTCGCAGGGGCAGTAGCCGAATGTCTTGCACAGAACAGCGCCCGCGTCCTCGGCCATCATGATGCCGTCGCCGGTGCAGAGGCTGTTGCCGCCGGCCGCCGCGTTGAGCTTGCGGGTCTTGAGGAACTTCTCCTGCAGGTCGCGATTGCCGAGATAGCCGCCGGAAGCAATGATGACCGCCTTGTCCAATGTTCAACCCATCATTTTACGGACTGTTCCGCCGCCCAAAACCAGTTCCCCCTGATACAGCACAGCCGCCTGCCCGGGTGTGATGGCTCGCTGAGGTTCATCGAATACGATGTGTACCTCATTTGCCGGCAGCGGATATACCGTACAGGCGGCCTCCCGCTGGTGATAGCGCGTGCGAGCAAAAGCCCGAATCGGCACATCCGGTTTTGGAATCGAAAGCCAGTTGAAATCACAGGCAATGAGCTCACGGCGATACAGGGCGCTGTTCGGACCGACCACAAGCGTGCTGCTCGTGAGATCTTTTCCGATCACATAAACAGGTTCACCGGCTGCAATGCCGAGACCGCGGCGCTGCCCGATTGTGTAACAGAGCAGTCCCCGATGTCTGCCGACAATACTGCCGCTTTGATCCAGAATATCTCCGGCGGGATATGTCTTTCCCGTCCGGCGTCGGATAAATCCGGCGTAGTCTCCGTCAGGTATAAAGCAGATATCCTGACTGTCGCGTTTTTGGGCGTTGACAAGATTATGTGTTTCCGCCAAAATCCGTGTATCGGTTTTGAACAGTTCTCCCAATGGAAATCGGAGATGCTGAAGCTGTTCCTGTGTCAGCATGTACAGAACATAGCTCTGGTCTTTCTTTTCATCTACGGCCCTGAAAAGCTGCCAGCGCCGCAGTTCGTCACTGTAGGCAATGCGCGCGTAATGCCCGGTAGCCAAAACGTCAAATCCTTCTTTGATTGCCTGCTCCAGCAAAGCCTCAAATTTGAGAAATCGATTACAGTCGATGCAGGGGTTCGGTGTTCGTCCGGCTTCATATTCATGGATGAATTTGCGGATGACTGCCTTCTCAAAAAGCCCGGAAAAACACAGCGATTCATGCGGGATTCCAAGCTGCCAGCAGACAAGCGCAGCGTATTCTTCATCCTCGTCGCTGCAGCAGCTTTTCTCACAGCTTGTCTGGTACCCGCTTTCCCGGTACAGGCGCATGGTGACGCCTGTGCAGTCGTATCCCGCTTCCTTCATCAGCAAGGCAGCGACGGCGCTGTCCACGCCGCCGCTCATCGCAATCATGGCACGCATCTTTTTACCAACCTCTATTGACATACTATGTAGATATGTTTATACTGCTTTTAAATCCCTTTGTCAAGGAGGATAGAGCTATGGATCAAAAGGCGATCATTCGTGCGGTTTGCATCAGTGAAAGGAAGGGTGAGCAGAAATATCCGGTTGACAGGATCCTCATGTGTCCTTACCACGGCATTGCGGGCGATGCGCATGCCGGCGACTGGCACCGGCAGATAAGCCTGCTGGCAAAGGAAATCGTCGATCGCTTGCAGGAGAAGGTTCCCTTCCCCCTCAAACCCGGGGCTTTTGCGGAAAACATACTCTGTGAAGGAATCGCCCTTTCCGCCCTCCCGGTGGGCACAAGGCTCAGGATCGGCACCGCCCTGTGTGAGGTGACACAGATCGGCAAGGAATGCCATGCCGATTGCGCCATACGCAGACAGGCCGGGGACTGCGTGATGCCGAGGGAAGGTATTTTTGCCATCGTCCTGGAGGCAGGAAATGCAGAAGCTGGTGATGAGATCCTTGTCATCGACTAAGGGGCCGCTTCGAGGGTACTTGTAACAGCAGGGCAGACTGCTTGCCTGCCCTGCTGAGCTGCTTTTATGCCGCCTTGTCCAGGGAAAGGCCCGAGGCGCGCAGCATGTCTTGGATGCTTACCGCGTAGCCGCGGGAGGCATCGTTGACGAATACATGGGTAACTGCCCCGACAAGGCGGCCGTTTTGCAGGATGGGGCTGCCGCTCATACCCTGGACGATGCCGCCCGTGCGGCTCAGCAGGGCGGGATCCACCACGCTGAACATGGCGTGAGTGCCGTCGGAATCCCGGTAGACGCGGTTGATCTCCACTTGAAACTCCTGCGCCTCATGCCCCTCGACGGTGGAGAGGATGGAGGCAGGCCCCGCCGTGATGCTGCCGATCTCCACCGGGCGCGAGCCGAGAGCGTCGCTCATGTGGCCGAAGATGCCGACCTCGGTGTTCTGTTCCACCGATCCCAGAACCTGCGACAGATCGGATACCCCGTCCAGCTCCCCGGGCGTGCCCGCCGTGCCCGGGTGCACGGCAACGATCTGCGCTTCCGTCACGCTGCCCTCGCGAAGCGGCACGGCAAGTCCTGTTGCGCTGTCGTTGATGCTGTGGCCGAGTGCACCGAAGACCCCGCTGTCCGGGTCGCAGAAAGTGAGGGTGCCGATGCCGTTGAGCCCGTCGCGCAGCAGAATCCCCAGCATGGGCCGCCCTTCCTCGCCGACGGCGGTCTGTACCGGCAGGCTCAGCGTCTGCTTGCCGCGCCGAATCTCCAGCTCTACCTGATCCCCGGCGCCTTCCAGCGCCGCGATCAGCTCCGACGTGTCCGAGACGGGCTCCCCGTCAGCCCCGCAGATGAGGTCGCCGGTTTTGAGCCCCGCGTCCTCGGCAGGGTTCACTGCGCCCTCTTTGGTCTCCACCGGGCAGAGGCCTGCCACGATCACACCGTCGGTGCTGATCTGGATGCCTACCGCCTGCCCGCCTACCAGCAGCTCCTGCGCGAAAGCGGGAGCTGCGGTGCACGCGATGAAAAACAGGGCGCACAGCCCCGTCATGATTCCTTTTCTCATCAAGGATGCCTCCCACATTTTTTTCACACGAATCATTATGTGCGCGGAAGGCAAAAATAAAGGCGGAACTGTCTGACAATTGCGACAAAGTCGCTCTGCGCAGGCAGTTCCGCCGTTTGTTAACTTTTGGAATCTATCACCGCACGCTGCCGAGATACCCTTCGAGGATCAGGCTTGCCGCCACGGCGTCCACGTTTTTGCGGTGCTGCTTCTCTTTCTTTCCGGCACTGTGCAGGATGGCGTGGGCCTCAATGCTGCTGCGGCGTTCGTCCCAGAGGATCACAGGCAGGCCGGTTTCTTTGACTAATAATTCGCGGAAGGCGCGGCTTTTTTCGGCGCGCGGACCCTCCGTGCCGTCCATGTTTTTCGGCAGGCCCAGCACCAGCGTACCGACCTCGCGGGCCTTTGCTTCTTCGGCGATGCGCTTTGCTGCCCGTTCCATATCCCACTCCTGCATGGTCCAGGCTTCGCCCGCCAGCATTCCAAGCAGGTCGGAGACTGCAAGGCCGATGCGCTGATCACCGTAGTCGATGGCCATGGTTCGCATGTTGAATCCTCCCTATTTCCTGTGCTTGAGCTTTGTGAACAGCCGCGGCGCAATTGTTCCGGCACGTGCCACAAGATAAAAGCACAAATAGTTGAGTGTCACGTTCTTTGTCCGGATTACCGCGCACAGCGTCCTAACCGCTGTGCCGCCGAACACGTCACGGCTGCGCGAGAGCACACGCTCGTTTGTGACTGCGCGGCGGACCTCCGTGCGCTTCTGCGCGGTCGTAAGGGTACAGCGGGGGGAGAAGAGCGTGGTCAGGCAGGAAAAGACGCTCTTCATGAACATGTAGCGCTGGTCGCGCTGGTCGGTCACACCGAAGCGCTCACACAGCGCCTCCATACGCCGGTCGGATTCCACGCAGATATCGAGCTTTTTGTCGTAATATCGGGTGATGAGGCTCTCGCCGGGATACATGATGTACTGATACTTGCAAGCCGGAAGCACGGCCACGCTCTGCGCGTGTTCGAGGCAGCCGTAGATGAAAAGCCGATCCTCGCCCCAGCGGTAATCCGGGAAGCGCAGACCGTTGTCCAGCACCAGGGACGCCTTGAACAGCTTGCCCCAGACCTGATTTAAGAGGTTCGCCTTGTAGAGCCTGCCGAGGGCCGAACCGATGGTTTCGGGCATATAGCGGGCGGCGGGCTCAAAATATTTTGCTTCGCTCCCGTCCGGGTTCAGGATCGAAAAGCCCATGAGGACAAGGTCGGCGTCTCCGGCGTTTTCAATGGCGTACTGAAGCGCATCCGGGATCAGAAGATCGTCCGCATCCGAAAACATCAGGTATTCCGTACCCGCCGGCACAGCCTCAAGGGCGATGTTGCGTGCCCGGGCGGGGCCGCCGTTTTGAACCGTGATGGGGCGGACGCGCGGATCCTCCGCATGCAGACGTTCCAGGATCGCGCCGGTGCCGTCGCTTGATCCGTCGTTGACCACGATCAGCACAAGGTCCTCCATGGTCTGATTAAGAATGCTGCGCACGGTGGGTTCAATTGTCTTTTCCGCGTTCCAGGCGGGCATGATCACCGCCGCCCGCGGGGCCTTGGGTGTGCTGTTCATCGCGCGCTCTCCTCCTCCGGGCAGGCGGCCCAGACCTCCGCCAGAAAGCGGTAGAGGGGCATGAGCGCGAGGAAGGCGTCCGCCACGATGGCGGGCAGCTCCTTCGTATAAGCCGCGCCCCCGAGGTCGAAGCTCTTCTCCAGCCCGACG
>JBGUQD010000062.1:0-2072 GCA_045130755.1 Candidatus Limivicinus sp.
GAGATCGCGCCGCGAGACAAGGCGGCGCTCGAGCTCGCCTGCGGGAACGGCGTCGAATTCGGCAAGGTCATAGCGATGCCCGGCGCCCTTCCCGGGGAACAGTTCCGCACCAAGCTCGTCCAGCGTCTTCTGCGCGACCCTGACGAAGCGCGTCTGCACTTCGAGAAGAGCGCCTCTCGCATTGACCTCGTCCATGAACTCCTCGATGAGCTTGAGGTTCTCCGGCGTGTTGCGCACGCGCAGCTTGCCGATCTGCCTGACATAGGTGCACGACGATCCCACGGGCCAGGTGACACCGCTGCAGCGGGCGAAGAACTCCTTCCATTCCCGCTCCTCATCGCTTTCTTTCGCAATGACTTCAGACTTTACTGTCGACGCCCCGAACCCCTTCATATCGGACATCCCGCTCGACATCCTCTCGAGGAATGTCGCTATGACCGGGTAGCTTCGGACCTCCATCTTGGTGTCGATCACGACCTTGTTGGGCGGGGTGGTCTTGACCTCCTCGATGACGACGCACGATTCGGGCAGCTCGTCCTCGAAGGACGCGCAGCCCGCAAGCGCGATGCAAAAACCCAGGAACGACAGTGCAGTTGCTTTTGCAGTCATAGCTTTTCTCCTTTGCTGTTCGGTATTATGCCACAATCTCAGTTTGCCGTCAACCAGGAGATGTCATAACGTGCGCCCGGCAACGCCAAACACCATTATCTCTACCCTCTTATTGAGTAATTACATCATCTGAAACGCCGTCAATCTCTTTGCGCAGCGTCACGACACGGCGGAGATAGAAGACGGCCATGCCAACTTGAGCGAACAAACAGATGATGTCGAGCAGAACTTCGGAGGCGACAAAGCCGGCATTACACGCGATCCATGCCACATCACTTTCTGAGGAAATGTGATCCAGAAACAGGAAATACAGCCGGGTTGAAATCTCTTCCACCGCAGTCGAAGCCAAGATACCGATGACATACGACAAGCCAAAGAGAACAAGCATCGTCCAAAACGTGGACCACCAGAGCCCCTTGACCATCCGTCTGGACTCCTCAAGCGCCCCGCCCGGCCCAAGACCGCCGATCACGACACAGCCGGTCGTGAATGCGTAAAAGATCGCCCAGATCATCCCGGGCACGACAAGACAGAGAAGAAAGAGGAAAATGACAACCGATGATAGCAGATTTGTCTTGAAAAGCCGCCCCCATGCCGAGCATCCCTCCGCCATGAGCTGCCAGCACGACAAGGAGCGATTCTCGCAATCGGCAGCAATAAACCTGTAGACCACTGCATTCGCCAAGATGCCAAACACGCAATACAGAATGTTGCTCCATCTCAGCGACGACATGAAAGCATGCATATCCTCCGGGTCATCAGGAACAAGCGCAACATAGACCATCTCGATGGGAATGAACACCAGCAGCAGAACCGGCCACGTCTTCGCGACCATACGCCAGTATCGGCGCCAGCTCTCTTTCAGCAAACCTTTCGTTTCCTCTTTCATGACATGACCTGATCATTTACCCTGTTGCACAACTGTCAAGCCTTGTGGCGTGTATTACTTTCAGCAGGCGCAAGTCAATCGCGTTCGGTGATTTGACGCGACTCCGCTTGGTGATCTATCCTGGATTAATGCTTCATCGAGCGAATGACCATAAAAACCGCTACGGCGATTATCAGGGCGAAATACACAAAGCAACCCACATTCAAGGCCTTGGCAGCTTTCATGAGATATCGCCGTGCCGTCGGGATGTCTCCACGCTTCAACGCTTTGCCTGCGGCCCGACGGTAGTACCAGGAAAAAAGATCAGCGCACTTCCAGCGCCATGCAAATGCTTCCAGCTCCGCCATATCCGTCTTCAGCTGCTGACGAGCAAGTTCGTGCTCGAGCCTGCGGCAGCGATCGTCCGGCGTTTCATCATACATGGAGTCGAACTTTCTCATATGAGGGAGAACGCTGTCAGACATTTCCGAAGCGGCGGGAGGCGGCAGACCAGTCGAGATGCTTTTCGACAACGGCCTTGGCGTACGCCGCGCGCTGGTTCTGCCAGTCGAGGTAGTACGCGTGCTCCCAGACG
>JBGUQD010000063.1:0-16251 GCA_045130755.1 Candidatus Limivicinus sp.
GAACTCCACATCGGCGAGATAATCCGTGGCGTCCTTTTCCAGCCGCTCAACCGAGACGCGCAGACGCTCCAAATCTTCCTCAGTTGCGCGCCTGCAGGCGAGGCGGGCGATCTCCCTCTCGTTGGTGCGGCGAAATTCCATGAAGTCCTCAAAGGTGTCCGCCGAGTAGGACAGCTCAAGCAGAGAGCGAGCTTTGCGGAAATAGTCTGCGTTCTTGACCAGCACCTTGCGGTTCCCGCGGTTTTCCACGAGCCCCATAAAGTTCAGGATTGAAAGGCATTCTCGCAAAGAATTGCGGGAGATCCCGAGTGCCTCAGCCAGGTCCCGTTCAGGCGGCAATTCTCGGCCGACCTGAATCCGGCCAGACTCAATGGCTTTGAGCAGGCTGTCAAGAACAAGCTCCGGGACGGTCGGAGAGGAGATCTGGATTTTCTCAAAATTCATGTCCATACGATCACGGTCCTCTTCATTATAAATAGTAGATAACAAGGAATCTCACTCTGATCACGCTGAGAGCAGCACCAGCAGCGCTTCCCGGTCCAGGCCGAGGAAATAGCGGGAGACGTCCACACCTTCGAGCGCGGCGGCGTAGGCCTCGCGCTCGGGACGAAGACCGACGAAGTGTGCGGCCAGTTCCTCCGGTTCGTCTGCGCTGAAGAAATCGCCGAGAAACTGCAGGGAAGCGATCAGCCCGTGCTCGATAAAGAGCCGGGCCTCCACCGTGCCGCAGCCTTCAAAGCGTCTGCGGCGAAGCAGCGTACAGTCCGGTGAAGCGCCGAAGTTCCATTCCCATGTGTTATATCGTTCCCGCCTAAGCGTTTCGATCGCGGCGAGATCTGTTTTATTGAAGCGGTATTCCTCTCCCGGCGTCTCCCGCAGAATGTTCTCGAGAAGCTTCGCGCGAAAAACGGAGAGCGGAAAATCCTCCCGAAGATGCGGGCGGATATTGGTCACGCGGCTGCGCACGGATTTGAGCCCCTTCGCCTGAATCTTGGCGGGATCCACGCACAGCGCCTGTGTGACGACAGAGAGATCGGAGTCGAACAGCAGCGTCCCGTGGTGCATGATCCGCCCGCCGCGCAGATACTGGGAATTGCCGGAGAATTTCTGCCCGTTGATGGTCATGTCGTTGCGGCCGTTCACGCTGGCCTGTACGCCGAGCGCGGCGAGCGTGCGCAGCACAGGCTCACAGAAGAGCTTCATATCCAGCGTCTCCAAATTCCCCGCATCGGCGATAAAGGTAAAGTTCAGATTTCCAAGATCGTGGTAGACCGCGCCGCCGCCCGAGAGCCGCCGTACAACCTGAATGCCGTGCGCCTGCACAAAGGGCTGGTTGATCTCGGCCAGGGTGTTCTGGTACTTGCCGATGATGACCGCGCTGCGGTTCTGCCAGAGCATAAAGTACATCTTGTCGCGCGGGAGTGAATCGAAGACATGCTGCTCGGCGGCGAGGTTGAAGGCCGCGTCCGTCGTCCCGAGATCCAGATAGCGCAGATCAGGCATTCATCTGCTCCCGTTCCATCACCGCGATGACCTTGGCCACCCGCTCTGCCATCACCTCGTGCCCCTTCTCGTTCGGATGCAGCCCGTCCAGATAGAGCTCGGCCCGCGGTCGGCCCGCGGCGTCCAGAAAGTCGCGGCGGAAGTCGAGCATACGCACCCCAAAGGCATTGCAAAACTGTTCCAACCAGGCTTCATAGTCCCGCACCAGTCCCTCGGCCGCGGCGAAATCCGTGAGCGAGAGCCAGCTGTGCGGGTAGTTTATACCGCCAAGCCCCGGTCCAAGCGCCACGATCGGCGCCTCCCCGGCGGCAAAAAGCTGATGGACCATCGCGGCCATATTCTCCTGCGCGCCCTCACGGCGGCCGGAATAGAAGATGTCATTGCAGCCGCCCAACAGCAGAAAGCAGCGCTCATCCCGATTCCCGGGGAGCTCCCGCAGCAATTCACGCATACGTATCAGCATGCCGCCGGTGGTGTCGCCGCAGACGCCGCAGTTTCGTACCTTCCAGCCGCTCCTCTGCTCCGCAAGCTCTGTCCAGACCTGTGCGCGCCGCACACCGTATCCGTAGGTCAGGCTGTCACCCAGACAGATCAGTTCCATCGCCTGTCGCCTCCGCTTCATGATCGTTCTGAAAATATTGTACACTCTTTTTTCGCGGCTTTCAATCCTTTCTTGGCAGGATGGCCGGACCATAATCTCCCCGGTTATGGATGGCAGCTTGACTGCAAAGAACTGCAGATCCAAACCAAATGCTGTGCTTTCGCTTTTTTAATGAATCGCCTGTGTTTCAAAAGGCTTGCCGCATCAGCTTTCCCGGGCATAAAAAACGAAACAGGAGGTCGATACATTGTATCAATCTCCTGTTCCTGATCTGGTGCCGGTGTCCATAACGGACTCAACTCCGCAACAGAAAACCGAATCGAAGCCCAACGCAGTGGGTTCGATTCAAAAAGAAAAAACAAGGTCGCCGGTCGATGGGACAGTGCTTTGTGCTGCCCCATGACCTTGCGGCCCTGTTTTGACGCTGGCCGCGTTGACGGGATGGCCTTAAATGCTCGATACAAATTCCCTGACGAAAAACAGTGCGGCCCCGTGAGAGGTGATGTGGCGGCGAAGCGTGCTGAGCTGGACATAATCGGCGTTCTCGGTAAAGGGATTGCCGGCTGTCGCATACTCCCTCAGCGTCGGCAGCCATGGCTGCAGGTATTCCGAGAGAAAGCCGCCCAGCACAACATCGCAGTCCAGTACCATGTGGATGCTGTTGATACCGATGGCCAGATGTCTCAGCATGTCGAATAGCAGCGCCTCATAATCGGGCCTGTGCTCCTTTACTCCGCGGAAAAACTCCTCCAGGCTGACACCGAGACCGGACTCGATCCGCGTCGCCGAGCAATACGCTTCGAGGCAGCCGTGGCACCCGCAGCTGCAGCGCAGACCGCCCGGCTCCACGCACATATGTCCGAACTCTCCGCTCTTGGAATTGCTTCCCGGATATGGCAGACTGTTGACCAGAACAGCGCCTCCGAGCCCATACTCCAGAGATAAATAGGCCATATTGCCCTTTTTACGGCGAAAGGCGCTCTCCGCGTGTCCGCTGGCAGTACCGTCGTTTTCCACATGGACCGGATAATTGATGCCGCGGGTAAGCGGATACAGCGGCGCGTCCCGGATTCCCAGCGTCGGCGCGTTGGTGATGCGCTGCCCGTCCGGACTGATGAGACCGGGAATGGTGATCCCTACGCCCAGAAGCCGGCTTCGATCCAGGCGGAAGTCATCCAGAAATTTCTCGATGATCCCGGCAAGCGCGCCGTCAAACAGGTTCAGGTGGGAGGCCAGATCAAAATTCTCCAGGCAGTAGGCAAGCTCCTTGAGACGGAGGTCCACTGCGGACAGCCTCAGATGGCGGCCCGTAACGGAGATACCGAGAGCAATGCGGGCATCCGGCACGATTTCAAGTCCCTGCGCCCTGCGGCCGCCTGTGGCCAGATCCTCGCCGGAGTAGCGGACGAGCCCGTGCTGAAACAGATCCGTCAGATACTGATGCACCGTCGGGAGACTGAGGCCGCAGTCCCGTGCCAGGGTCTGCCGGGAGCAGAAATCCTGCGTGTCATAAAGAGTCCGGTAAATTCGGCTGCGGGGTGAAACGGGCGGCACCGCATTGGAAAACATTTCATTCAAATTATCCACCGTCTTTTCTGCAAGGATTTTGGCTCAAGGAAATTGTACCATGTTCCTCAATCCTGTCAAGCATTTTCGTTCCGATTCAAACGATCATTTACAAAATAGTTTTATTTAACAATGTGTTGGGCCTTCTTTTTCTTGTCGTATTGCACAAATCAAGGTGAGAATATGAAGCATATCAGCTGAAAAAATAGTGCCAGAGCAAAAACATCTTGATTTCAATGTTCCACATAGATAAAATATTTTTAGCGAAGCAGGGAAGGAACCTGCTTACTGTAGTATTCTGTATTAAAAAAAGGAGGATACCCCGATGAAAAAAACAATCGCTATGATTCTGGCATTGGTTATGGTCTTCGCACTTGCATGCAGCGGCATGGCCTACGCCGATGACGCCAAGACCGTTGGCATTTCCATGCCTACCAAATCCCTTGAGCGCTGGAACCGTGACGGCACCTACCTGAAGGAGCAGTTTGAGGCTGCCGGCTTCAAGGTAGAGCTGACCTACTCCGACAATGATGCTGTTCAGCAGAACAACGATATTGCCAATATGATCGCAGACGGCGTGGACGTGCTCGTCATCACCGCCATCGACTCCGCCACCCTGAGCCAGACCCTGGCCGACGCTGCCGATGCCGGCATCGTCGTCATCGCTTACGACCGCCTGATCGAGAACGCGGACGTCGCCTACTATGTCTCCTTCGATAACTACACCGTCGGCGTCCTGCAGGCCCAGTACGTAATCAAGGCTCTTGACCTTGAGAACGCGGGCGACAAGACCTTCAACATTGAGTTCACCGCCGGCGACCCCGCCGACACCAATGCCGGCTACTTCTTCAACGGCGCCTTCGATACCCTCAAGCCCTTCATCGATGCCGGCACCCTGAAGATCCCCTCCGGCAAGACCACCTTTGAGCAGGTCGCCACTCCTGCCTGGAGCACCGACACCGCTCTCGAGAACTTCCAGAACACCCTTGCCTCCTACTACGGCGACGGCACTGTCCTTGACATTGCTCTCTGCTCCAACGACTCTACTGCCGCGGGCGTTGCACAGGCCATCATCACCGACTATGCCGGTTCCAACCAGCCCATCGTCACCGGCCAGGACGGCGATATCGGCAACCTCCAGAACATTGTTGACGGCCACCAGACCATGACCGTTTACAAGAATGTGTCCGACGAAGCCGGCGTTACGCTCGTTCTGGTTTCCGCCATCCTTGAGGGTCAGACTCCGGGCGCCGAGCTGTGCGAGAAGTTCAGCGCTGAGGCCGCTTTCGATACTGAGACCTATGACAACGGCCTGGGTGTTGTTCCCTCTTACCTGCTGGTTCCTTACTCCATCGACAAGGACAACCTTGACCTGCTCGTCGAGACCGGCAACTACAAGTGGGATGACAACCATCAGTATCTGCTTTCCACTCTCGGCTAAGTCTTTCTGACAAAATTTTTACACCGAGGGGCGGGGTAACCCCCGCCCCTCTTTCATCATGTTCCGGTCCCTCATCCGACAAAAGCGGAGAAAATAAGAGGAGGGTAATCAATTGGCTGATCATATTCTTGTGATGAAGAACATCACAAAAGAGTTTCCGGGCGTCAAGGCGCTTGACAATGTGAATCTCGAGGTTGAACGCGGCGAGATTCACGCGCTTGTCGGCGAAAACGGCGCCGGAAAATCCACCCTGATGAACGTGCTTTCCGGCACGTATCCCTTTGGAAGCTACAGCGGCGACATCATATACAACGGTGAGGTCTGCCACTTTAATACGCTGAAAGACAGTGAAAAGCTCGGGATCGTCATCATCCATCAGGAGCTGGCTCTGATCCCGGAGCTCTCCATAGGAGAAAACATGTTCCTCGGCAATGAGCGCAAGGGCCGCTTCGGCATCGACTGGGACCGCACCTATCACGAGGCGCGCACCCACATGGATCAGGTTGGGCTGAAGGACAGCGAGCATACACTCATCAAGGACATCGGTACCGGCAAGCAGCAGCTTGTCGAAATCGCCAAGGCGCTTTCCAAAAACGTGAAGCTGCTCATTCTCGACGAGCCTACCTCCTCCCTGAATGAGGAAGATTCCAAAATGCTTCTCGACCTGCTTCTGGAGTTCAAGAAGCAGGGTATGACCTCGATCATCATCTCCCATAAGCTCAATGAGATCGCTTATGTGGCTGACCGGATCACCGTCGTGCGCGACGGCGCTACGATCGAAACGATAGACAATCAGGATCGCAGCGTCGATGAGGACCGTATCATCCGCGGCATGGTCGGCCGCGAACTGTCGGACCGTTTCCCCCACCGGGAACCCTGTGTCAGCAGCGAGATCGGTCTGGAGGTCAAGAACTGGACCGTCCATCACCCGGTCTACACCGAGAAAGTGGTGGATGACGATGTCTCCTTCTACGTGCGCAAGGGAGAGATCGTCGGCTTTTCGGGTCTGCAGGGCGCCGGACGGACGGAGCTGGCCATGTCCATCTTCGGTCGTGCCTACGGCACCGGCATCACCGGCCAGCTCATCATCGGCGGCAAGGAGGTCCATCTGCGAAACGAGCGCCAGGCAATTGAGGCCGGCCTTGCCTATGTCACGGAGGACCGCAAGGGCAATGGCCTGATCTTGCCGCAGACCATCGCCGTGAACAACACGCTGGCCCGTCTGGACAAAGTGTGCACCAACGGCGTCATCGACACGGTGAAGGAAAATATGGTGGCCGAGGAGTACCGTGAGAAGCTCAGGACCAAGACGCCCAACGTACAGCAGCTGGCGGGCAACCTCTCCGGCGGCAACCAGCAGAAGGTGCTGCTGTCCAAGTGGATGTATGCCGACGCTGACGTCCTGATTCTGGACGAGCCGACCCGCGGCATCGACGTGGGTGCCAAGTACGAGATCTACTGCATCATGAACGATCTTGCGGCGCAAGGCAAATCCGTCATCATGATCTCCTCCGAAATGCCTGAGATCCTCGGTATGTGTGACCGGGTTTACGTCATGAACGCGGGCAGGATCGTGGCGGAGATGGAGATTGCGGACGCCTCGCAGGAAAAGATCATGGCGGCGATCCTGAATTCGGAAAAGAAGTAAAGAGGAGAGTATACACGATGAGCAAAAATGTGAAATCCTTTATTAAGAAATACACGATGGTCATAGCCCTTGTGGCTGTGTTTATCCTGTTCAGCATCCTGACTGAGGGCCGTCTGCTCTATCCGCAGAACATGTCCAACCTCCTCCTCCAGAACTCCTATGTTCTGGTTCTGGCCTGCGGCATGCTGCTGTGCATCCTGACGGGCGGCAACATCGACCTGTCCGTCGGCTCCACGGTCTGTCTGGTCGGCGCGCTGGCCGCCCAGCTCATGGACAAGAGCGGCTGGGGCGCGATCCCCGTCATCTTCGTCTGCCTGATCGTCGGCGCCGTGATCGGCGGCTGGCAGGGTTTCTGGATCGGGTATGTCCATATCCCGCCTTTTATCTGCACCTTGTCAGGCATGTTCCTTTTCCGCGGGCTTGGCCGTGTCATTCTTAAGTCGAAGACCGTGCCGGTGAAGAACGCGCAGTTTCTGAACATCTTCGCCTCCTACGTGCAGATTCCCGGTTTGGACGATGCCAAGGCAAAATGGCTCCCGTCGGCATTGATCGTCGGCTGCATCATCGCGGCAGTCCTGATTATCACGGTCTTTACGGGCCGCGCCAAGAAAGCCAGCAAGGGCTACGCTGTCGGCCCCCTCGGCCCGGAGCTTCTGAAGAAAGCCATTATTTCCGGACTGATCGTGTTTTACTCCTGGAAGCTTGCCGGGTACAAGGGCATTCCGGTCATGCTGCTCTGGGTCCTGGCCGTGGTTTTCCTGTATTCTTTTATTACCAGCAAGACTGCGCTCGGCCGCTACTTCTATGCCGTGGGCGGAAACGAGAAAGCCACCAAGCTCTCCGGCATCGATACCCGCAGAGTTTACTTCCTGGCTTATCTGTCCATGTCCTTCCTCGCCGGTCTTTCCGGCCTGCTGATGGCAGCGCGCATCGCCTCCGTCAACGGCGACACCGGCAGCGCATTTGAGATGGACGCCATCGGCTCCTGCTTCATCGGCGGCGCGTCTGCATACGGCGGCTCCGGCACGGTGGCCGGAATCTGCATCGGCGCTATCTTCCTGGGCGTTATCAATCAGGGCATGTCCATTATCGGTCTGGACAACAACTGGCAGTACATCGTCAAGGGCGCGGTGCTGCTGGTGGCCGTTATTTTTGACGTCGTATCCAACCACAAGACCGGCAAGGCCGGGTGATGGGGCATCGTTTATCGGGCAGTGGAGATACATGGTACGCCGCTGCCCGCTTTCGGCTTGCGCAGAGGGGGTAAAATATGCAGGAAAAACATCACGCCGAATACAACGTTCAGCGCCGTGCCCGCGCCGGTTCGAGCGCTGTTCTGCGCGCGCTTGTGGCGGGGTATCTGGTTTATCTGGCATGGCAGATCCTGCGGAATGTGCGCTCCGGCGAAACGACAATGACGCCGGCTGTCGCCTATGCGGCATCAGCCTTTTTCCTGCTTGCCGCTGCTGCCTTTGCGGTCTATCTGATACGCCGCTGGCGGATCGAGACGGAGGCCGCAAGACTGCCCGAATCCGATGAGGCGGAAGGCAGCGGGGAGGACGAAACATGAAAAAGACCTTCTCCCGGGAGTTTTGGATCCGGGTACTGCTGCTTCTGCTCGGCCTTGCCATTGCCCATCTGGGCGTCACGCTCTTTTTGCTGACAGAGTTGGGCTCCGATCCCTTCAATGTTCTGATACAGGGACTCTGTCGAACGATTGCCCTTCCTCTGCTGAGCCATGGGCGGGTGCATCTGCTGGTTTCGGTGCTGATCGTGCTGATCCTGCTGGTCGTGGACAGACACTATATCGGTGTGGGTACGCTGCTGTGCATGGCGCTTGGCGGCCCGATCATTGATGTTTACTCCGCCGTGCTCTCCCCGGTCATCCGCGGAGATGGGCCGCTTGTCCTGCGGCTGCCGCTGCTGGTACTCGGCTGTGTGATCCTCGCCTTCGGCATGACGATCGTGATCCGCTCGGAGGCCGGCACCGGGCCAAATGATCTGGTTGCCGTGGTGCTCAGCGAGAAGCTCTCCAAGCCCTTCGGCCCGACCCGCGTCGCGGTGGATCTTGTCTTCGCGCTTGCCGGGTATTTTATGGGCGGCACCGTCGGTCTCGGCACTGTGATCTGCGCGTTCGTCGTCGGTCCAGCAGCTCAGCTTTTCATGCCGCTCAGCCGGCGACTGGTTGAAAACTGCCTGAAAAGGGGACTGCGTTGATGGAATCGTGGCTTTCGCGTCTTGAAGCACTGTATAACGACTATATCGGCACCGTCCAGGAGCTTGAAAGGAACCGAAAGCCCGGCGAGGGGCTGTTCGGCATGCGTTCCGGTCCGAAGGACAATCCCTGCCATGAGCGTTTTTCGGAAGATGTAAAAAAGATGCTGAAGGACTTCCGGGATACTTCCCCGACTTCGGAGGACAGCGCCGCGATGCTGCGCTATATCCTGACCATCCCTGAGTCCTGGCAGGAGCTCACGTGTGCCTACTGGATGCTCATTGCCGTTCAGGGCTTCGGCACCGACCTGATCGGATACCTGGATCCCGCTGACGCAAAAGCGCTGTCAGAGATCCTTTCTGCGGCATATCCCCGATACATCCGCCTGCCCGTACAGAATAAGCTCCTGAAAGAACTGAAACGACAGGCAGATTGATCTTCATATACAGATTGCGGAGGAATTGGAATGAACTATTATATCGGAATCGACCTTGGGACATCCTCGGTAAAGCTCCTGCTGGTGGACGGGACCGGCGCGATCTGCGGCAGCGTTACCAAAGAGTATCCGCTGTCCTTCCCGCATCCCGGCTGGTCGGAGCAGGATCCGGCCGACTGGTGGAAAGCTGTGCAGTATGGGATCCTGGAACTCACTGCCCATGTGGACAAGAGCCTGATCCGCGGGATCGGCTGCGGCGGCCAGATGCACGGGCTTGTGGCGCTGGATGAGCGCGACACCGTCATCCGCCCTGCGATCCTTTGGAACGACGGGCGCA
The DNA here is from genome assembly GCA_045130755.1 of Candidatus Limivicinus sp. Lineage (GTDB taxonomy): Bacteria > Bacillota > Clostridia > Oscillospirales > Oscillospiraceae > Limivicinus. Next base: position 9,748 of record JBGUQD010000063.1, read on the forward strand.
CAGCGGAGGAGACCGAGTATCTCAATACCGCCGTCGGCAGGGAAAAGCTGTCCCGGCTCACGGCGAATATTGCCTTTGCGGGCTTTACCGCGCCGAAGCTTCTCTGGATGAGAAAGCATGAGCCGGAGAACTTCGCCCGAATCAAAAAAATCATGCTCCCCAAGGACTACATCAATTACCGCCTTACCGGCGTGCATGCGTGCGATTACTCCGACGCCAGCGGCATGCTCCTGCTGGATGTGGAACACAAGTGCTGGTCAAAGGAAATGCTGGACATCTGCGGTGTGACAGAGGCGCAGATGCCGAAGCTGTTTGAGAGCTACGAAGTCATCGGCACGATTCAGGGCTTTGTTTCCGGCGCGCTGGGTCTGCCGCGGGACTGCAAAGTGGTGGCCGGCGCGGGCGACAATGCCGCCGCAGCCGTCGGAACCGGTACGGTGGGCGAGGGGGCATGCAATCTCTCTCTAGGCACCTCCGGGACGATCTTCATCTCTTCGGAGCGCTTCGGCGTCGACCCGAACAACGCCCTGCACGCCTTCGCCCATGCCGACGGGCACTACCATTTGATGGGCTGCATGCTCTCCGCGGCAAGCTGCAACAAGTGGTTCTGCGACGAGATTCTGAAAACGAAAGATTACGTCGGGGAGCAGGCCGGCATCACGGACGAAAAGCTGGGCCGCAACCGCGTCTATTTCCTGCCCTATCTGATGGGAGAACGCAGCCCCATCAACGACACCGACGCACGCGGCACCTTTGTCGGGATGAGTATGGATACCCGCCGGGAGGATATGCTGCAGGCGGTTCTGGAGGGTGTGGCTTTCGCCATCCGTGACTCCTTTGAAGTGGCAAAAAGCCTGGGGATCGATATTCAGCGCTCCAAGCTGTGCGGCGGCGGCGCGCGATCCCCGCTGTGGCAAAAAATCTTTGCCAATGTACTGAACATCAAACTGGATATCCCGCAGACTGAGGAAGGCCCCGGCTACGGCGGGGCGATGCTTGCCATGGTGGGCTGCGGAGAGTATGAAAGCGTGAGTGAGGTCAGCGAAAAGCTCATTCACGTGCGCACAAGTGTGGAGCCCGATCCGATGATCGCGGCCCGGTATGAAACACGTTATCAGCAGTTTCGGCGTATTTACCCGACCATGAAGACACTCTTTAAGGAGTTGAACAGAGAGTAAGGGGGGACATTCATGCAAATCTATTCTGTTTTCGACCCGGAGTTTAAAACCTACGGAAAAATCCTGGAGGGCTATGACACTGTACAGCTGCTTGCATCTATGGAAAAGATCCCCATGCCGGCAGACGGCACAGCGTATGAGCCCGGAATCGACAGTCTGGAGGCCTGCGGCATTTTCCCTGCACTGCGCGATCGGGCTTACGGCGGCATGCCCATCCAGATCGGCATGTGCTGGGGCTATAACACGAAGCTCAACTGTCTGGAATACCACCGGGACAGCGAGGTAAACATCGGCACCGGGGACTTTGTACTCCTGCTGGCCAGGGAGGAAGAGATCGAGGACGGCGTCCTGGACACCGGCAGGGTGAAGGCCTTCCGCGTTCCTGCGGGCAAAGTGGTGGAGGTGTATGCCACCACCCTGCATTATGCACCGTGCCATACGGACGCGGACGCAGGCTTTCGTGTCGCGGTGGTCCTGCCGAAGGGCACGAACACGGCAAAGCCCGATTATGAGCCCTGCAATGAGGAGGACCGCTGGATGACCGCCCGAAACAAGTGGCTGCTGGCACATCCGGATTCCAATGAAGCAAAAAACGGCGCACATATCGGATTGCGCGGTATCAATATCGACATCAAGGAGGACATTTGAAATGATGACTAATATTCCCGAAGTCAAGCTCGGCATTGTTGCCGTTTCCCGAGACTGCTTCCCCATAGGCCTGTCGATCGCCCGGCGTGAAGCAATCGTCAAAACGTGCGGCGGCAATATCTATGAGTGCCCGGTCACGGTGGAGAACGAGAAGGACATGCTCAAGGCAGTTGACGATGTCAAGGCTGCGGGCTGCAATGCGCTGGTTGTCTTCCTCGGCAACTTCGGCCCCGAGACACCGGAGACCCTGATTGCCAAAAACTTTGACGGCCCGTGCATGTTTGTTGCTGCCGCCGAAGGGGACGGCGATCTCATCAACGGCCGCGGCGACGCCTACTGCGGTATGCTCAACTGCTCCTATAACCTCGGCATGCGCCATCTCAAGGGTTACATCCCCGAATATCCCGTCGGCACCGCAGCGGATATCGGCAAGATGATCAAGGAGTTCTACCCCATCGCCCGCGCGGTCATCGGCGTGCAGAACCTGAAAATCATCACCTTCGGTCCCCGTCCGCAGGACTTCTTCGCCTGCAACGCGCCCATCAAGGGCCTGTATGAGATGGGCATCGAGATTGAGGAGAACTCCGAGCTGGACCTGCTGGTCTCCTACAAGGCCCACGCGGGAGACAAGCGCATCCCCGAGGTCTGCGCCGATATGGCCGCCGAGATGGGCGAGGGCCGCTACTTCCCCGACCTGCTCGAGCGCATGGCGCAGTTTGAGCTGACCCTGCTCGACTGGGCGGAGGAGCACAAGGGAGCCAGAAAATATGTGGCCTTTGCGGACAAGTGCTGGCCCGCCTTCCCGGAGCAGTTCGGCTTTGAGCCCTGCTTTGTCAACTCCCGTCTGGCTGCCCGCGGCATCCCCGTTTCCTGCGAGGTGGATATCTACGGCGCGCTCAGCGAGTACATCGGCGCCTGTATCTCCGGCGACGCTGTCACGATCCTGGACATCAACAACTCCGTACCCGCAAAGATGTGGGAAGAGCAGATCAAGGGCAAGTACGATTACAGCCTGACCGACACCTTCATGGGCTTCCACTGCGGCAACACCCCGAGCTGCAAAATGTGTGCCGACCGCGCTGTCAAGTACCAGCTTATCCAGCATCGCCTGCTCGAGCCTGCCGGCTCCGATCCCGACTTCACCCGCGGCACGCTCGAGGGCGACATCGCTCCGGGTGAGATCACCTTCTTCCGCCTCCAGTGCGACAGCGAAGGCAATCTCCGTTCTTACATCGCCGAGGGCGAGGTACTGCCCGTGGCGACCACCAGCTTCGGCGGCATCGGCGTCTTTGCCATCCATGAGATGGGCCGCTTCTATCGCCATGTGCTGATTCAGAAACGCTTCCCGCACCACGGCGCTGTGGCCTTCGGCCATCACGGCAAGGCCCTGTTTGAAGTGTTCAAGTTCCTCGGCGTTCAGGATATAGGGTACAACCAGCCGAAGAGTCTGCCATATCCCACAGAGAACCCCTGGGCCTGAAAGCATCTGCCTTGAGGCAGAAGCTTCCCTGCCTGTTTATTTGCCGCGCCGGTCAATATCTCATGCGGCAGCGGGGAGCCCCGCGGCGCACGGAAAGCATACTGTCATGAGAACGGAGTGATATCGATGAACAATACAAAACTTTATACTCCCGGCAGCATCATATGCCGGGAGGGAGAGCCCGGCGACTGCATGTACGAGGTCGAGTCCGGCAAGGTCGGCGTTTACCATGATTATGGCGGACCCGACGAAAAGCTGATCGCCGAGCTGTACAGCAACAATGTATTCGGTGAGATGGGTCTTCTGGACCACGCACCGCGCTCTGCCACGGTGGTGGCGCTGGAGGACAATACGACCGTGATGACCGTCACCGAGGAGGACTTTCACGCTTATTTTGAGGAAAACCCTGTCGAGGTACTGGAGATTGTCAAGCAGATGTGCCATAACCTGAGAAAGACGACAAACAGTTATATTGAAGCGTGCCACACGGTATACGATACTGTCGAGGTAAAGAAGAGCGGCGCAAAGAAAAGCAAATCCCTGCTCGACCGCATCAACAAGCTGTGTGAATTCTACTCTAAGGCAGGCACGCAGCAGCATTTTTGAGTGAGGTGCAACGTGAGACAGATTACGTATTCAAAGGGTGACATCATTTTCCGCCAGGGGGATATCGCGACCGTCATGTATGATATCATCAGCGGAAAAGTAGGCATCTTCAGCAGCTACCAGTCAGAGCAAGAGGAAAAAATCGCGGAACTTGAAGCCGGCCAGGTCTTCGGCGAAATGGGCATGATTGAAATCTATCCGCGCTCAGCCACTGCCGTTGCGCTGGAAGATGACGTCGTGCTTGCGGAAATCGGGGAAGCCGATCTTGAAGCATATTTCAAGGGCAAGCCCGATAAACTTCTGCAGCTCATGCGTCAGCTCAGCGAGCGCATCCGCGAGACGACGAAAAAATATGTGGATGTCTGCGGCACCGTCAGCCGGAACAGACAGGCTGAGGAGCAGAAGGAGGAGCAGTCGGAACTGCTGCGTGAGATGGACCGTTACGCGGAGTTTTACCATACCTACTGGGTGTACTGACTGCAGACAGTTTAACACAATAGACGCCGACAAAGAAAACTTATACTGAAAAAGGAGCTGCAGCAAAACGCAAGTGATGCTACAGCTCCCATATTATTATCGGTTCTGTTTTGAGGTCAGGGGAAACGGAAAAATTACTTTTGCTTCAACATGGCAAAACCTTCGTTCACACTGGTAAATCAGCGCTGTCCGTAATAGGCATTCGCACCGTGTTTCCTGAGATAGTGCTTGTCGAGCAGCGTTTGCTGCATGGGACCGAGGGCAGGATTGAGCACCATGGCATGCCAGTCCATGAAGGCGACCTCCTCCATGACTACCGCGTTGTGTACCGCGTTCATGGCGTCAGTGCCCCAGGCGAAGGGGCCATGGGAACAGACCAGCACGCCGGGGATCGCCGCCGGGTCCTTGCCCCGGAAGGTCTCCACGATCACTTTCCCGGTCTCTTTCTCGTATTCGCCCTGAATCTCCGCGTCCGTCATGAGCCGGGTGCAGGGAATCGCACCATAGAAGTAATCGGCCTGGGTAGTGCCCATGGCGGGAATGTCCATGCCTGCCTGGGCAAAGGTGGTAGCCCAGCGGGAGTGGGTGTGGACAATGCCGCCGCATTTGGGAAAGGCTTTGTACAGCTCAAGGTGGGTGGCGGTGTCACTGGAAGGCTTCCACTTGCCTTCTATGACCTTCCCGTCCAGGTCGACCACCACCATGTCTTCAACGCTCATGCCGTCATATTCCACGCCCGAGGGCTTGATGACGAACAGACCGCTTTCACGGTCGATACCGGAGACATTGCCCCAGGTGAAGGTCACAAGATTATACTTCGGTAGGAGAAGATTGGCCTCCAATACCTGCTGCTTTAATGCTTCAAGCATGATTCATTATCCTTTCTTAAAAAACCCCGCGGTGTGCGGTGGCGTTATTCCCAGGGATTCTCTGCCGGGTAGGGCAGTGCCGCTGAAACTATTATATCTTGACAAAGGTACATCTGCAATCTTAAATTAATATATACAATCAGAAAGTCTCCGCAACGGAAACGCCCGCGGGCACAGGCGGCTTCGGGAGGCCGGACTGCCTGCGACTGAGAATGCCGGACAGAGGCACACATTTGCGGGCAATACAGCGCTTTTGATATCGAGATGAAGGCAGGGAGGCATATCAATGCTGAAAGTTTTTTTGACGGAAGACGAGCGCCTGGTACGGGAAGGGCTGCGGGATATGATCCCGTGGGAGCAATACGGTTTCGTCTTTGCCGGGGAAGCCTCCGACGGGGAAATGGCGCTGCCGCTGGTACGAAAGATCAAACCGGACGTTCTGATCACGGATATCAAGATGCCGTTCATGGACGGCCTGGCGTTCAGCCGCCTTGTCAGCAAGGAACTGCCTGCTACGAAAATCATCATCCTCTCCGGCTATGATGATTTTGCCTATGCGCAGCAGGCGATCGAGCTGCATGTGGATCAATACCTGCTCAAGCCGATCACCAGGACCAGCATGATTCAGGCCCTGGAGCAGACAAAAGCGCGCATCGAGGAGGAGCGGGATCAGCAGGATTACCGCCGCCGCTTTATCCGGGAGTCGCAGGAGTATGAACACTACGCGAGGCGTGTGTTTTTTGAAAAGCTGGTCGGCGGCCGGCTTCGCGTTCCGGAAATCTACGAGCAGGCAAACCGCCTGGAGCTGGAGCTGGATGCGGAGGCATACAATATTGTCCTCTTTACCCTGCAGCCGAAAGAAAACATCACCGCCTACAGCGAGCAGAGCGCGGCGCTGCAGGATAATCTGCTGCAGGATTTCCTGCAATATCCGGATTTTCTGGTGTTTCGCGGGAGCGCATTGAGTTATGCCGTGCTTCTCAAGGGAAGCAGGGGGCAGATGGAGACGATGACAAAGCGCTGTGTGGAACTGATCGAACAGCGCTGCGCCGGCGGGGAAGCGCTGGTGGACTGGTATGCGGCGATCGGCGAACCGACGGAACGCCTGAGCAGCCTGCCGCATTGCTACGCCGCGGCAAACCATGCCCTGGCTTTCCGGCACCTGATGCCGAACACGCATATCCTGAAAACGGAGATGACCGGGAGCCGCGGCAAGCTCAGCGCGTACAGCGCGGTCGATCAGGGC
>JBGUQD010000064.1:0-35166 GCA_045130755.1 Candidatus Limivicinus sp.
CCCGCCGACCGCCCGACCCGGGCCCCCCGCAGCCAGCGGGAACCGGGCAACGGGCCCCCCGCCCCCGCGCCGCCCGCTCGAGAGGACGCGCTGGGTGCCCCCCGCCGACCGAACCTTTCCGCGCCGGGCCCGCGCGGAAAGCCCCAAAGGGAAAAGGAAAGGAGGAACACCCCATGACCCGCGCACCCCCGTTTTGCCCACACCGGGTCTCGCACACCCGGACTCCGCCCGACGAGCGCTGGGAGGGCTCCCAGCCGAAACGCACACCGCGTCGCGGAAAGCCCGCACACTTTTTTGAAGGAGGTTTGCCCCATGAAAAGCCAGACCTTTGGCATCGAAATCGAGATGAACCACATCTCTCGCGGCATGACCGCACAGGTCATCGCTGCCACTCTGCCCAGCAACACTCTCGGCGACGGCGCGGTCGCCCGGTACGTCGGCGGTTCCTACGACAAGTGGGAGGTCCGAGGTGTGGACGGCCGAGTGTGGCGGGTCGTCAGCGACGCGTCCATCGCCGGGCCCTACGAGGAGCGCACCGAGGTGGTCAGCCCCATCTGCAAGTGGGAAGACATCGAGCTGGTACAGGCCATCGTCCGGGCCTTGCGGGAAGCGGGCGCGGTGGCGCACAGCTCCTGCGGCATCCACGTCCACATCGGACTCGGCGCACACACCCCCAAGACCCTGCGCAACTTGGTGAACATCGTCAACGCCAAGGAGGACCTGCTGACACAGGCTCTCCAAATCAGCCCGGAGCGCCGCGACCGCTGGTGCCAGCCCGTCGACCCGGACTTCCTTCGCCGACTGAACACCACCCGTCCGCGCACACCGGAGGACTTCGCCCGACTCTGGTACAACACCCGCAACTGGGAGCGCCACGCACACGAGCACTACGACTCCAGCCGCTACCACCTCCTGAATCTGCACAGTGTGTTCCAGAAGGGCACCATCGAGTTCCGGGCCTTCAACAGCACACTCCACGCCGGTGAGGTCAAGGCCTACATCCAGCTGTGCATGGCCATCAGCGCCATGGCTTTGAAATCGGCGAGCGCCAGCCCGCGCCGCCCGGAGACCGACAACCCGGCGTACACCTTCCGGTGCTGGCTCCTCCGCTTGGAAATGAACGGCGAGGAGTTCAAGACAGCCCGCACCCACCTGCTCAAGCACATGCCCGGCAACGCGGCATGGCGCAACGGCTCCGCCACCTCCCGCCGGGCTTCCTGACCCGGCGGAGGGTCCGCTCCCAGCGGAGGCACACCGAGGAACCACAGCTCTGGAATCGAGAAGGAGGAATCCCAATGTATGGAATCATGGTCAGCAACACCGGTATGTGGGGGTACACCACCTGGTGTACCCACGACGGAGAGGTCGAGCTGTACGTGACCCGCGAAGAAGCGGAGAAGGTCGCACAGCAGTACAACGGCCGGCAGGGGTACATCAACCGGTTCAACACCTACTGGGTCGAGGAGTACCGCTGAGACACAGCTTTGGAATCGCCCGCCTGACGAGTGCTGGGTCGCACCCAGCCGAAACCGGGCACAGCCCGGTCGCGGGAAGCCACACAGAGCTTCCGAATCGAGAGGAGGAACACCCCATGAAGAACACCCCTGAAGTCCGCCGCCTGTTTGAGCAGATGTCCGACATCGCGGAACACCTGACCAGCGGCTATCGAATCGAGACCATGTCCTATTCCAACGGGGAGGATGTCTCCCTGCGCATCCGCAGACCAGCCGACACCGAATGGGCGGTGTACCCGGAAATCAACTTCTGGGACAACTGGTACGGCATCGAGAGTGTGCGCTTTGAAATCTACACCACCGGGTACGGCGACCACAGCCTCCGGCAGGCACAGCGCGTAACCACCGGGCTCCTCGCCGCCACCAATCTGGTGCAGAACCTGTACATGGTCGCCGAGGTCGCCGGGTTCACCATCAAGTGAGCCACACAGCTTTGGAATCGAGAGGAGGAACATCCATGCCCGGAATCACCTACATGCTCCAGTTCACACACCGCGACCCCGGCGACATTCCAGAGGTCATCGAGTACACCGCGCTGGCGGAAGCCTGGAAAGCCTTCAGGCTGTTCGCCGAGCCCGACAGCTCTGAAATCTACACCCGCATCGAGTTCATCTCCCACAGCTGGGAAGACGGCACCGAGGCGCGCATCGCCAGCCTGACCTTCGCCGCGCCGCACAGCTTTTGAATCGCCCGCCTGATGAGTGCTGGGTCGCACCCAGCCGAAACCGGACACAGCGTCCGGTCGCGGGAAGCTACAGCTTCCAAATACAGAAGGGCACAGCCCGGAAAGGACACACCATGAGCAGAAGACTGACTGAGGACAATTCCGTGTGGATGTACGAGGACGAGGACCGCGAGGACGAGGACTTCACCGACGAGGACCTGCAGAACGGACTGGCACAGCTCATCACCGGCGACTGGGGTTACGGCTCTGAAATCCGCTGGGAGAACATTCGCGTCGAGACCTACGAGCAGGCTGGGGTCATGACCTACAACAAGGGCTTGGTTCTCAGCTTACCCGAAGGCACAGAGTATCAACTGACCATCGTCCAGAGCCGCTGACACAGCGCTCGGAAATACAGAAGGAGGGAAACACCATGTACGAAATCGCCTGGAAGGAAATCACCGCGAAGGGGCACATCGTGTGCAAGCGCAGGGCTTTCAAATCCGAGAGCTCCCGCGAAACCTACATCGACCAGCTGATCCAGAAGGACAGCTTCTACGAAATCGTCGGCATCCGCGACCCGCTGTGGTCGCGGGGCTGACAGACCGCGGGATGTGGAAGGACTCAAGGAGTTATCTTGACTTCCTCGCCCGGCGGAGTGATGAATACGCTGCCCGCAGGCGCGGGCTCCGAAATACAGCAGGAGGTGTACACCATGCACTTTGACTTCATGAACTGTTACTGGAACAGGCGCGGCCCGGCACAGGCAAAGTACGACGAGATGGAGGCCGCCGGGTGGGAGTACAACAAGACCACCGAGGACACTTTCCACCGCTACTACCGCTTCTACAACGACGGCGACGCCACACCCCGCATCCGCGGGCTGATGCTGCACATGAGCCCGGAGGCTCTCAAATCGAACCGCGAGTACATCGACTACTGCCGCCGCTTCGAGGACAGCGTCACATGGCGCATCGAAATCGAGTACCGCCGCTTCAAGCGCGCACAGCAATGATACCCGCCTGACGATGGCCCGGCGGCACCGGGCCGAAACCGCACAGCTGTGAAATCAGGCTGGCGGTCGCGGGAGCCGAGACAGCTTCCAAATACACACGCAGGAGGTACCCACCATGTGCATCATTTGCGTTTCCCCCAAGAAAGTCCGCCAGCCTTCACTGGCCACCATCAAGACCATGTTCCTCCGGAATCCTCATGGAGCCGGGTACATGTTCGCCCGCGACGGTAAGGTCCACATCAGCAAGGGTTACATGGACGTCGAGAGCTTCATCGAGGCTCTGCGCCGCGAACATTTCACCGCGAAGGACAGCGTCGTGTACCACTTCAGAATCAGCACGCAGGCCGGTGTGAACCCGGCGATGACGCATCCCTTCCCGCTTTCAAATAAGCTGGCGCACATGAAAGCGTTGGATGTGGAATGCCGCTGCGGTGTCGCCCACAACGGCATCATCCGCCTGACCACCGACCCCACCAACAAGGAGTACAGCGACACGGCGCTGTTCATCGCCGACTACCTCTCCGAAATCATCCGCTGCTCGGAAGACCTGAAGGACGACGGTGTGCTGAAGCTGGTGCATCGGCTGGCGGGTTCCAAGCTGGCCATCATGGACGCCAGCGGTTACGTCGCCACGGTCGGGAGCTTCATCAACGAGAGGGGGCTGCTGTTCAGCAACGACAGCTACCAGACCCTCAACTGGCGCGTCAGGTAATCCCTGATGCGCCAGCCCCTCCGCCTGACGAGGCCCGGCGGCTCCGGGCCGAAACGCTCCGAAATCGGGAGCGTCGCGGAAAGCCGCACACTTTCAAATCAACACAGGGAGGACAAGAAAATGAAGGACACCACAACCCCCGAGCTCCCTATCGAAGCCTGCATGGACATTCTCGACTGGTTCAACGATGAGTACCTCGATTACCTCAACCAAATCATGCTCGCCAAGCTGGATGGCGAAAAGCGTATCAAGCGGGCACTCCCCAGCATCAGGGAGCATTGCCTGAAGCTGGTAAATGCCCACCGAGACACGGAAAGCGCCTACCCGATGATGGGCTGACACGTCAGAATCACACCGCTGACACCAACAAATGGAAAGGAGAGACATTCCATGATTAATCCCGCGTTCTTGAATCTGGACGGCTCCTTCGACCTGCCCGCGTTCCTGCTGGGTGAGGTCTACGGACCGATACAGGTAGACGGCAGGCACATCGACTGGTCGATGGAGCATTCCGTCAGCCTTGCGAACGACCTGAAGCAGTACAATGGCATCGACGCCGACCCGAAGGAAATCTATGAAATCATGATGGAGTTTGACGCTCAGGACAACGAAGACAATTGAAACACACCAAACCATCAACCTACAAGGAGGAGAACACGATGACCATCGAAATCTACTGGAATGACCTGACCGCAGAAAAACAGCAGGAGCTCCTGAATGCACTGGGAGACAATGGGAACTACGATGTCTTTCCCATCGTCGTTCTGGAGTTTGAGGAAGAATAATCACACGGCCTACAACGAAATACAGCCGCTTCCAAATCGGGAGCGGCTGTCTGTCGGCGCGTTTTGGAATTCGCCCACGTCGGCCCCACGTGCCCGCCTCACGGCGCAGTCGAGGGTGAACCCGACCAACGGCGCAAAGCCCGCGACAGGGGCCAACGTCGCGGCGACGTGCGCGGCGAAAAGGGCAAAGGAAAAGCGGCCAGCACTTGGCTGAACCGCTTTCAAATCGTCGGCGTTGTGTGATTTACTTGCTGTGTTCCAGCAGATCCGCAGCGATCTCCACACCTTCGTCGGTCTGATGCAGGCGCAGGATCAGTTCTCCGTCCGCCACATCGTACTTCGCCTGGAAGGGCTGCTTCCAAATCTCCGTCAAGCCAGGACACTTCTTGAAGGCTTCCCAGCGATAAGGTGTGAAATCCGCATTGGCAGGTTCCCGTTTCCACCGCTTATACAGCTCGATCAGGATAGGGCCGTGCTCCATACCGATGCGTTCCCACGCCTCCGCGCCGGACAGCGCTTTCAAATCGCTCTCTGGCTTGGGGGCGCGGAACACCGCCCATTCCTCTATGGGCATCGGGTTTCTCATGAAATCCAGCATCGCTTCGGCGGTGCCGCACTCATCGCACACATAGATACCGTCGGCGTGACGACTCAGGGCGTTGGTGTGCAACGCGGGCTTCATGGTGTCCCGCCCACAGCGCGGGCAGGGCATCCATTCACCGGCGGTCTGCCGGGCTCTCAAATCGGCGAGGGCTCTTTCAATGCGCTCATTCATTGACGGTTACCTCCTTTTCAGGTTCTACCGCGCTCTCAAATGCGGCGGCACGCTCCGCTTCGCGGCGCTCCCGACGAATTGTGCTGTACTTGTCCTTGTGCTTCTGCATCTTCGTGCCGTTGGAGAAGGCGCAGTAGCCGTGAAGGTGCTTGAGCAGGAGGTTTCGCTGCTCTTTCATCTCCGGGCCTTTGTAGCCCATGCGCTGCAGCCACATGTGTGCAGTGTACTTCTCCGCTTCCTCATCCGGAATCATCATCTCCGGGAACACACGCGTGGCCGTCATTGCCATCTGCAGGATACGTCCCTGCAGCCCGGCAAAGGTTGTCCACCTGGTGGGCTCGCTCTCATAGAAGGGGAAGGTCAGGCTGAACTGTCCGTCTTTGAAATCAAAGCCCTTCAATCCGAACCCCCTGTAGATTCCGAGGAATTCACTGAACTGTTCAGGCGTGTCCGGCAGGGTGTTCTTCAGCGACTGAACGAGGGCCTCGGGAATCTGGATGGTGTCTCCGCAGGGGGCGGACCTTCCGCCGGTTATCAGGTTCAGAATGCACTGGCGGCTGTAGAGGATGAAGGTCAGGTTCCGCAGCTGCTCCACCGTGATGCCCGGCGCGGGAATCGTGATGGTCTGCTCGTCGATGTTGCTCAGCATGGAAGTCGGCGCTTCAGAATCGGCGCTGCTGTTCGTCTCCTCGGTGGAGTTGTCAGCGGGCTCCACGACCAGCGCGTCCTCTTCAGCGGACTCGTCCGCGTGCTCGGTCTGCGCGACCAGCGCGTCTTCGGTAATGAAGCCGCTGCGCCGCAGGAAGCTCATCAGCGGGGTGAAATCCTCACCGATGATGTTGCCGTCGCGGTCGACTGTGAAATCGCCGACTTCGTAGGCGTAGGTAGGCGTCCGCAGGTAGCGGTACTCGGTATGCAGTTCCTCGGCGATGGCCTTGACCAGCGCCTTGCAGTCAGTGGTGTTTGTCTGAATCCTCATGGTGCTTGCCTCCTTGATGTGACGCGAGTTAATGTACCGCCGGTAAGCGGCTCCGCGCCTTTGGGTAGGGCCATATTCGCTCTTTTCAGGGGCAAAGTCAACGGCTCATGTGGCTATGAGTAGGATAAGTCTTTGAGTGGAAACACATCAATCTGTGACAGCTTCGTCCGCTCACAAATCAAACATCCCCGGGTGCAGTGCCCAGGGATGCGGTGTGTTGTTTATTCTTTGGACAGCTTATACTATACCACAGATGGATACTCCATTTCACTACATTTTACTCCAATCTCATCGCCCATAATGTTATGAATCTGTTTAGCTGATTCCTTATGCAATGCTCCAACCCATACCTGATGGATCGGCAGGCACAGATAAATTCACCAAGGCCTGACCATGAAGCCTGTAGACATTTGATTCCCCGCATCCCATTTGCTCTGTAATCTCCGCCCACGTCTTGTAGCACAGGTAGCGCAGTTCCAGAACCAAACGCTCGTCCGGGTTCGCCATTGCGTTGATGGACACCCGCGCCGCCTTTTTCAGATCGATGAGCCGGTCGATGTCACGGTTGATTTCGTGCTCCAGATCAATGATCTTTATGATTGTGTCTTCCAGCCGCTGTAGGTTTGGGGAGCTGCTGCGCGGCATATCCGATACCAGTGATGTGGCCTTCGTGGACTCGTTCCGCAGGCGTTCCACCTGTTCCAGCTTGCTGTCGATGGCGCGATCCACATACCGCACCTGTTCCAGAAATTCCTTCGCGTTCACGCCATGTCCCTCCTCCAGGGCATCAGCCCACGGTAATACTTGTAGGCGATGTGCCGCTGCGTCGATTCCGGCAGCGCGGCCAGTTTCGCAAATTTCAGTTCAAGGTCGCGCTCAAATTTCCACACGGGCTTATAGAACGGGCATGCCGAGTAGCCCGGGCAGTTCCCGTCCCGGCAAGCGCAGTTGCCCGTGCGCGTCATCACCTTTTTCAGCGCAAAACACTTCTCGTTCAATGTGTGTCTCTCCTTTCCAAATCTGCCTGTGCTATCACAGCCTTTACGTCGTCCACGCTCTCTACGCGCCGTCCGATTCCACCGGCGGCGTTGATCCTGTCCAGTGCCCGGCGCTGAAGCGCCGTCAGCTTGCCGCCGGGCAACTTCGCTTCCAAACCGAGGAAGCGGCCTTTGTAGCAACAGATTATATCCGGAATCCCGGAGGTACCATAAGGGCCGCCGTGCTCCTTCCAGAAGAAAATGTCGCCGCCGAGGGAGGTCAGATACTTCCTGATCGCGGCGACCACATCACGTTCCAGCATCAGACCGCCTCCCTGATCCGCGCCTTAACCGCCGCCAGCAGCGCGTTCTGATCTGCAGCTTTATCACGCAGCGCCCGCATGACCTGTTCATCCATCGTGCCCTTCACCACGAGGTGATGAATCACGACGGTCTCGTTCTGTCCCTGCCGCCACAGTCGGGCGTTGGCCTGCTCGTACAGTTCCAGCGACCAGTTCAGTCCGAACCACACGATGGTCGAGCCGCCACGCTGGAGGTTCAACCCGTGACCGGTAGATGCAGGCTGCGTCACAGCGACGGGAATCCGACCGGCGTTCCAGTCCTCCATGTCAGCTGCGGTCTTCAGTTCCCGCACACCTTCCGGATGTCCCGAGCAGTACTTCCCGAAGCGCTCCTGAATCCGGCTGAGATCATGCTGATAGCTGTACATCACCAGCACCGGTTTCCCATTGGCGGCTTCGATCAGGTCTTCCAGCGCGTCCAGCTTCCGATCATGGATGACGCGCACATTGTGAAACTCGTCATAGCATGCGCCGTTGGCCAGCTGCAACAGCTTCCCTGCCAGCGTTGCGGCGTTCAGTGCCAGAATGTCGCCGTCCGCATAGGGCAGCAGCATATCGCGCTCCATTTGCCGGTACAGCTTTTCTTCTCGGGGCGACAGCCTCAGCTCCACAATGTTGTCGACGCGTTCCGGCATCTGAATATGATCGCTGGCCTTCATGGACACACAGATGTCGCCGATGCGCTCATAGATCTGTTCCTCCGCACCGGGTTTCAGCTCGTGCTTATAGGGCAGCCAGCTGTTCGGTGTCGTGAAGAACATATCGATGTACGAGCGCATCGTCCGCCCCAACCGCTGGCCTTTATCCAGCAGGAAAAACTGCGGCCACAGGTCCTCCAGACCGTTCGGCGCGGGTGTGCCCGTCAGACCAACAACGCGGGTGAACTGACCCAGCACACGCTTCAGGGCAATGAACCGCTTGGCTTTGGAATTCTTGAAGGAGGACAGCTCATCAATTACCAGCATATCGAAGGGCAGCCTCCGGCCAGTGTAGTGCTTGACCAGCCATTCCACATTCTCCCGGTTGATGACGTACAGCTCCGCCCGCCTCGACAGCGCGGCGACGCGATCCTTCTCCGTTCCGATCACGCGCTCCATTCGGAGTCCCTTCAGGTGTTCCCACTTGTCCAGCTCCGCGATCCAGGTGTCCCGCGCAACGCGCAGCGGCGCGATGATCAACACCCGGCTTACTTCGAAGCTGTCGTACAGCAGATGCGAAATCGCCGTCAGCGCGATGACTGTTTTCCCAAGGCCGCAGTCCAGGAACAGCGCGCATTGAGGCTTGCCCTCCACGAAGTCCACACAGAACTGCTGGTAGATGTGTAAATCCTTCTCTGTCAGCAGCTGCTTATCAGTTCCAGGCAAACAACCACCTCCTCGTGGCACACGAAAACCCGGATACCTTATGAACCAGCATCCTTCGGCGGTAGCACACCGAACTTTGCATCCTCATGGGTTATCCGGGTCGACATGGTTCTCTCGTTTTGAACGTCATGCACGGATGCGTACAGCTCTGGAATCAGGCTGTTTCGTTCACGCGCGTAGGCGCACACGCGCCCTTTTGCGTGTTTCCTGCTTCTTTTTATTCTCTTTTTGGACAACTCCTGAAAGAACAGAAGGAAACAAGGAAACAGCGATTTTTTGTTTCTTATTGATGCCGGTATCAGACGTCCGTTTTTATCCCCGTCACTATCGTGTTTCCATCTCCCGAAGGAAACAGGCGCTCCGTTTCGTCGTCCCGATGGAAACAACAGGTGACGCATCATACCGCAGCATCCGCGCCGCTGCGGATGTAGCAGCGCTGCGGGCCATACGGCGGGCGACGGATCGAGCCGTTCTTGTTGCCGGTGTACTTCTCCCAACCGCCGATCTTCATCAGCATACCGAAGATATCGTAGGTGTCCGCGCGTTTGATCGTCGCGGGATCGCGCCCGAAACACTCAGCCCAGATCTCCACAGCGGACACCGCCGTGCGCTTGACCGTGCCCACGCGATTGCCCGCCGTGAGCATATCGCCACGGAGGAAGGCGCGGCGCTCGGAAATATCCATGTTGTCCCAATCCTCGGGCAACAGGGCGTTCAGGTACTCAGCGATCATGCCCTCGCGCACATCGGATTCCAAGGCGGCCACCTGCTCCTGATTCGCCACGGCCTCCAGCTCCGTGGTCAGATACAGCGGCTCACCCGCTTTGAAGTAGTGATAAGCCTCGGCCCACAGCTGAGGCACGATCTCCTCAACCTCCCACGGGCGGTGCGGCCCGTCCGTGGAACAGGTCACCGGCCAGAATCGACGGTTGCCGGTAATGTCCCGGAGGAAGCCGTCGTTGGTGTTCGTGCTGCCCACGATGATGCACTGGCGGGGATGGTCCTCGACGCTGTAGCCATAGCTGTGCCTGAACTTGTCGTCCTGGCGTGTGATGAACGCCTTTACCGTCTCCACATCGACCTTTTTCAGACCGGCGAGCTCGCCCAACTCCAGAATCCAATAGCCCTGCAGCTTCTCCGGCGCGGCCTTGTCCTTCATGTCGCCGATGGTCAGGGAGTCGGAGAACCACTTGCCGCCGATCTTGGCGAAGAACGAGGATTTGCCCATGCCCTGCGGTCCAACCAGCACGACGACGCTGTCGAACTTCACCCCGGGCTGGTACACGCGGGCGACGGCGGCGACCATCATCTTCCTGGCGACAGCGCGGTTGTACGGTGTGTCCAGCGCCCCGAGGTAATCCGTGAAGAGATGTTCAACCCTCGCTGTGCCGTCCCACTCGGGCAGCGTTTCGATGTAGTCGCGGATGGGATGGTATGCCCGTTCAGCGGCCACGGCCAGGAGGATGCCCTTCAGCTTCGTCGGTGTGTACAGGCCATACACACGCTCCAGATAAATCTGCAGCGATCCCAAATCAGACTCCGTCCACCCGGCCTTGATCTGCCGCCACGGGAGCGTGGTATTCCCGTCCTGATCATGGCGCACATCGATGCCGCTGCGATGGATGTTGTAGGAGATGTCCTTCAGTCGGGGATCATTGCGCAGGATCAGGGCGAGGTTGCCGAGGGTGTCTTTCACCTTGCCCTGCTTATCCACGACCAGCTCGGCCTGCCAGTCATCGTTGGGTTCATCGGTCGGCTCATCCGCAAAGTCGGCCTCGGCCTGCTCCATGCGCTCCTGTGCCAGCTGCTTCCGCGTGGCCTCATCGTTCGAGGCGTACTCTCGCATCATGGCGATGGATTTCTGATCGCTGTCGATGACCGTGCCGCCCTCGGCCTTGCTGCCGGGAGTGAACAGGTGCCAGCGCACCAGATCGAAGGCGTTGCACAGCCTGCCGGAGCTGGGATCAGTCGCATGGTGCGAGTAGGCGAACTTGTCGTCATACACCACGAGGCCGCCCACGGAGGTGCCGTTTACATAGGTGTACCGGCCATCCATGAAGGTGGGGGTGTAGTAGGAGGAGAGGATGGTTTCCAGCACATCGGTCATGCTGTGGGCGCGACAGAATGCGCCGACGATCCCGCCCTTGGTCAGCGGGTCCTCGGCCTTGGTCGCCGCGCTGTGCATCCGCTCCTCCACCGGCTGCGTGGTCGGCCAGAGCGAGGTATCTTTCCAGTCGGCATAGCTGGCCAGCACCACGTCCGGATCGAGGAAAGGCGCGTCCTCATAGCGGAACACATAGTCGCCATCTTCCGGAGTGCTCGGCCAGTACATGAGGCGGGCAGGCTCGAAGGTGGTGGGGTCGAACCGGGTCAGCGTAAGGTCGTTGGCGATGCGGCGGGCGACGGCAGCGTACTCGTCCGGCGTGACCGTCCGCGACAGGGGAATGATGATGCGCAGCCGCATCTGCTCCGGCGTGTGGCTGTGGGTGGAGTACAGCGCATAGGCGTTGATGAAGGTCATATCCAGATCGTCCAGCAGGCCAGGATCTGCGTCGTCGGCGTCCAGGCACACGGCGCAGCGGTTGACCACCGAGGCGTTGTTCCGCTTGCCGCCTTTCAGGTAGCCTGCGACGAACCCGCCGACATCCTTACAACGGTTCTTGTCCTCCTTGTTCATGGCGGCGTACTCCGCCACCGTTTCCCGTGTACGCGTGGTGGTGGAGAGCTTATCCAGCAGCTCACTCCACAGGATTTCCTTGTTCTGCCAGTGCTTCGCCATGCGGCTCTTGCCCACGGCGACCAGCAGCTTCATATCATGGGTCAGCTTCAAAATCGCTTCCTCCTTTACCGTCGAATGTTTGCACAAAAAAACACCGCGCACGTCGCCGTGTACGGTGTCTGAATGGGTTGCGCTCTATTTGGCGCTCACCTTTTGAATAGCGGCTTTGCTCAGAACATGAAGATACAGGTTGTAATCCCCTTTGCGGGTGATCAGCCTGAGCCAATAGCGACCATGCTCCAGTTCAAGATAAGCGTTGCCCTCAGTCGGATCACCTGTCTTCTCCGCGTCATGCTCCACATAATCGCGCACAGCTTCCAGATCGGGAAACGCCTTCTTGAAGGATTCATACAAATCATCCGCTTCTTTTGTCAGCTCTGACGTCTTCAGCTCCCAGTGTACAGGGAATACACTGCTCCACCACTGACTGCCGTCATAGTAGGCGCGGATGTAGCACAACTCACTCTTGGGATATTGTTCTTCTCCCTTTTCCTCCCATGCTTCTTTGAAAGAGCAGGCCACCGTGAGCTGGCGCTTCAGCAGCGCTCCTTCGTCATGTGCCCCCAAGAGCAGAATCTGCACAGCCAGCTCGGTGGCTTCGTCGGTCGGCTGCACATCCCAACCACGTTCATAGTGGGCGGTGACTTTGCCGTTGATCTTGATCATGAGCTTGCTGATCCTGCCACCGTTTATCCCAAACTT
Organism: Candidatus Limivicinus sp.; assembly: GCA_045130755.1. Lineage (GTDB taxonomy): Bacteria > Bacillota > Clostridia > Oscillospirales > Oscillospiraceae > Limivicinus. The sequence goes on from JBGUQD010000064.1 coordinate 12,629, forward strand.
GGCGCTCGGCTTGTCGTAGACCTTTATCCAATAATGGCATATGATGTACCCGCCCTTACCATCGGGAATCCCGATGCTTCCTTCTCTCCACACAGTCATTCACCTCGTTCTGATTCTTCCGTGATGATTCTGAATCTATCCTTGCCGGGAATGGCATTCAATCCGGAACCATTGTCCCAATTGACAATCAGGCTGCCGATGTCATCGACCGCGATAATCGTTCCCCGCGTTCCGACAGGCGGTGCCTGAATATCTTCCATTTCGATCAGTTCAATCCGCATACCCGCCTTGTACCGGGCACGGATGCGCTCAACCTCCCTCTGTGTCGGCCAGCTGCTCATCCAAATCCTCCTCTCCATACGACTCATCAAACCAACCGCCATACATGGCGTCTTCCAAGTTGCTGATCAGCCCGTCGAAATCCTCGTCCGGCCCGAGCACCTCCGCCAAGGTCAGCACAGCCTCGGCGGGGATGCCATAATCTTCTGACAGGCAGTTCAGGTAATCGGCACGGTCAGCATAGCCATTCTCCTGATACACCTCTTGCCGGATCATTGGATGAGCTCCTGTGTTCCGTCGTCGCTGAGCGCCAGGATGCCTCTGGATGACCGGACGAACACCTGCGGCGACTGGAACACTGCCTCGTACTTTTCCACCATCTCATCCGGCAGGTCTGTCAAATCCTCTTCGCCGATACCCGCGAGGAAGAATGTGCCAGCGATGATGTCCACGCCCGCAATGGCGCGGTTCAGTTCATAGCCCTTCAACTTGCCTTCCTCATCGCAAACCAGCACGACCGGATCATCGAATGGTCGAATGATCTCGATGTACCCGCCGACCGTCTGCTGCATATCCCGCAGCGTGTTCGGAATATCTGCGCGTCGGGGTGGCTGCCCCGGCTCAACAATCAGTATTCTCATGCTCTTCCTCCTCACTTGTCGTACATTTCCTCTCGACTGCCATCCCGATTGTAGATATTCTTCCGAATCCAGCCGTTGCTCTGCGAGGTGGAGGTTACGATCTTGTCATCAAAGATGGAGATGTACACATCCTCGCCGTGCTCGTTGGTACCCGGATACATGGTTTTGCTCTTGCCATGCTCGTCCATCAGCTTGTTCATGGCTTCCTGGTCTGTCGGGTCAAAATGAATCTGTTTCACAGGGTTCGCCTCCTTGCTATTTGGGTAGTGGTACTATCGCTCTACACGGCCAGAATAGCAATGGGTGTAATGATAACTCGTGGATAATTCGTTCATCCCTTGCGATAGGATGCGCACTCATACCCGTCTGCTCTTAGCGGGAGGTCGTTGCACCAGTCCGGCGTCTCGCCCATGATCGCGCACGCCTCCTCAACAGAGCCGATTCCGGTCGGCATCTCCATCACGCACTCGTCGTGGACATGGAAGACAATGCAATATCCGTGGGCTTCCAAATTGAGCATTGCGTGGGCCAGCAGGTCTCTGGCAATGGCCTGTGTCACGTTCTCGCAGGCTTTGCCCCCGAAGGTTTCCTGTATGCCGAGCTGTCCGTTGGCTATTGGCGCAAGGTACCCGATACCGTCGTTCCCGAATCGGTTAGTCACGGTGCGCGGGGAGAGGTAGCACAGATCGCGGCCAGATGGTAGCCGGATCAACAGCTTTTCTTCCTTCCAGTACAGCATGACCTTCCCGACACGTACCGATCCGTGATCGCGTATCACCTTGCGCATACCGCGATCCATTGCGTTCCAGAAGGCCACGATGTGAGGATTGGCCTCTCGCCACGCATCCACCAAGGGCTGCATTTCATCCTCCGGCATTTTCGCGCCCATGTTCTTCAAAGCGCCCACGCCGCCGCCATAGCCGCAGCTAAGCGTTGCCTGTTTGCCCTTCTGCCGGTACTCATAGTTCGGATTGCCCTTCACGATGCTCTCCTTCGGCACATGATACATGCGGGAAGCGGTCGCCTCGTAGATTTTCCCCGCGCCTCTGAACTCCTCCAGCACCCATTCCTCACCGGCCAGCCACGCCAGCACGCGGGCCTCGATGGCGCTGAAGTCCGCCACAATGAAGCGGCACCCATCTCTTGGGATGAGCGCGGTGCGGATCAGTTCCGAGAGCGTGTTGGGCACCGAGCCGAACAGCATCTCCAATTGCTCCGTGTCTCCGGCCTTCACGATGGAACCGGCAAGATCAAGGTCTTCCAAATGGTTCTGCGGCAGATTCTGTACCTGCAACAGCCTGCCTGCCCACCTGCCGGTGCGGTTTGCACCATAGAATTGCAGCATCCCATGTACGCGCCTATCACAACACATGCAGCGGGCGATGGTCTCGTACTTCTTGATGGAGGTCTTGGACAGCTCCAGCCGAAGGGACAGCAGCTCTGAAACCACACCCTCCGTGTTCGCGGCCTTCTCCTGCACCAGCTTCTTGGCCAGAGATTCCATCGGCACATCCTGATCGGCAAGCCATGCCTTGAGCTGCGCGACGCTGCCAGGGTTGTCTAGGCCAGTGATGTCCTTTGCCCGCTGATATGCAGCTTCACTAAACTCAGAATCGACCGCCATTGCCTGTTTCACCAGCAGCTTATCCACACGCACACCCCGGTCGTTGATCAGCTGATCCAGCGCGTACAGATCCCATTCTGATTCCGGCACGGGATGGGACTCGCAGGCTTTCCGGACAGCGCGTTCCGTCTCCACGTCCTGGGCGTTGTACTGTTTGTATATCTCCCATTTATCAGGCGCGTGTTCGGGAAGGTTCCGTGTCCGACCGTTGTTTGTCTTGGTGGGCTTGCAAGGCACAGAAAAATACCGGATGAGATCTTTGCCCTCCTCCATCTTCTGCTCGGTCACGCCGAGGGCGACAGCAGCGTCGGCCAGACGGGCGGGCATCGAAAGGTAGGCCGCCATCACCGCCGTGCACCGCCACTGGTGCGGGTCGAGCCAATGACCCAGGTACTTGCTTAAGCACACGCGCTCAAACTGCGCGTTGTAGGCCACCTTGATCACGTCCGGGTTCTCAAGGTCGGCCAGCACACTTTCAGGAAACTGTTCTCCACAGGCCATGTCCACCGTCTGTACGGGGCCGTCATCGTAGGCATAGGAGAACAGCAGGATTTCAAATTCATCGGTATCGACATAGCGATAAACGCCAGTCTTGGGCAGCGGGACCGGACTGTAGGTCTCAATGTCGATGCCGAGGATTGGCTTCATTAGATCACCCCCAGGAAAAGAAAACACCCGCAGAAGCCTGCGAGTGGGATTGTGTCGATTACTGTTCTGTTATTCTCGCGGGAATCACCTCCCGCGTCAGTGAGTTTGGATTGAGTATGATGATCTCCTTGCCCTGTTGCCTGGCATACTTGACGGTGTATGCGGTGCCTCCCTTATCTCCGCCATTGTAGATGGCGATCAGGACATCGCAGTTGTCCACCAGATATCGGTTTCGGATGTGAAAACAGCCTCGCTGGTATTCATCACACACCTGCACGATCTTGTCCGCCCCTTTGAGAAGCTCACGGTATCGAAGCTTCCATTCGAACGTCCAACGATCCGCCTGCTCTCTGAAAGGGATGGCACAGATCAGCTTCAGATGAGAGGCTGTCGTTTGCTTTTCAGCGAGAATGATTTCTCCGCATATAATGTCCGCGCCTCTCGCCGCGCCACACAGGAAAGTGTCTGCTCCAGCCTTTTCCTGTGTCCGTACTTCCTTCCAGATCAAATCCTGCAGCGCCTGTCCCGGCTTGGACAGCTCATTACGCCGGATGTTCAGTTGCTCAGGACGGTGCCCGGTAAACGCTACTCTCACGCATATCTCTCCTCGTCATCGGAATACCGTTAGTCTATATCACATGCGAGGACAAGTCAACGGTAAACCGTTAAACTTTTTCTCTGCAAATTGATACGATTTCTATAACGGTATTCCGATGGAGGGCATCAATATGACAATATCCGAAGCGGTTATAAAGAGGCTGTATGAGCTCTGCAACGAACGCCAGATTACTATCAACAAGCTGAGCACCATCTCGGGCATTACACAGTCCACGGTCAGCGACATCGTGAACGGCGTCACCAGCAGCGCGAGGATGGACACCGTCAAAAAGCTGTGCGACGGCCTCGAGATCAGCGTGCGCCAGTTCTTTGACAGTCCACTGTTCGACGATCTGGAGCAGGAGCTCAAGTGATTACTGCCGCCCGGTGTGTGCCGGGCGGTTCTCTTAATTCAGGAAATCCTCGTCATCATCCACGTCCAACGCGTCGAACTCATCCTCGGCACGGACACGGCTGGTCAGGGGCCCGCCATCGCACCAGAACTGCACGTTGCTCAGACCGGCGGCCACGCCCTTGTTCCCGTTCACATTGAACGGATAGAAGTTGATGCTGGCGCGGACATAGCAGCCGGAATATACGCCCAGCGGGTCGGTGATCGGGATGCGCTTACGATCCACCACACCCGGCTTCTCCAGGCTGGTCGCGTTGACGAAGAAGGCGTCCTGATACGCCTCGTCATCCTCGCGGTCGACGTCGCCGTCGCGCAGCGGGAGCTTCAGGTTTGCGGGACGCTTGCCACCCCACTTGCCGGAGATGCCGTTCTGGATGGCCTCGTCGATGGCCGCCTTGATCGCACCGACGGTCTTGCTGTCGGACTTGGGGATGATGAGCGACATGGAGTACTTGGGATCACTCCCGTTGACGCTCTGCGGCTCGAAGATGTGAACGAAAGAAGCGCGGCACTTGCCAGTGATAACCTTGGTAGCCATAGTCATTTTCCTTTCTCCCCGCACAGGGGCACGTCGTTATTCTGCAAAATCGGAAGCGGCGGTTGAGATTGCCTGCCTTGGATCGGACACCAGTACCAGCGTGGGCGTGCCCTCCGGCTTGTACACCAGCTTGCCGAGCACGTCCCGGAAAGCCTTCCTGCCCATACGCTTCTCGAGATCGCCCACACCCAGCAGCGTGGTCTTGTAGATGTCCGTATACCCGGCATCGGTACACGCCTTGATGACCTCGGCCTCGCTGGTGTACTTCCGGACGGTGCGTCCGGCCACCAGCTTGTAGCCTGCCCATTGCTTGCCCTCGACGGCCTGCTGTGTCGCAAAGGCCAGCAAATCCTGCACCCAGTTGTTGAGCGCCTCTGCGACAGGCAACATGTCGGCGATCTCTTCATCTGTCAGCAGGTCAGGCTGCTTGAAGTCGCGCCGGGCCAGCTGCATGAAATACTCGCTGCGGGCCCGGCAGGTGTGCCGCGCCTTGCACCAGCGGCAGTGTTCCCCGGCGCAGAACTCACCCTCGCCCTTCTGAGCCAACAGCGCCCTCGGGCGCAGATATTCGTCTGCCCATCTGATCAGCGCATCAACATCCATCTCAAAAGAAGAGATGCTCTGTAGCCTGGGCTGCACGATGGTCATGCGCACGGTCTTGATGTCATACAGCGGGTCGAACTCCAGCAACGCCCCGAGGCCGTACAGCATGAGCTGGCTGTTGCGATCAGCATTCACACGAACGCCGCGTCCACCCTTGAAGTCAATCACCTCGATCACGCCGTCCGCGATGGCGATGAAATCGCCAGTCCCGAAGCCGTCCGGCACATACTCGCTGAAATCCAGCCTGTGCTCCACGGCAATGTAGGGATCAGGGCAGGACAGACGGATCGCTTCGATGACTTCAATGCAGTGGTTGACGTACACGTCAGTGACCTCTTCGGCCTCATCCGAGTAGAAATCGTTGTCCCGGTGCTCGGCGTACTGGCGCTCGATGACATCCTTCGTCATGTCGCCGAGGTACCTGTGGAGCTTCAGCTCACACAGCTCATGGAGGAAAGTGCCCTCTTCGGCGTAAATCGAGGGCTTGTCCTGGAACTGTGCCGACAACACTGCGCTGGGCGTACACTTGAGCCAACGCTCCGAGGACGAAGGGCCAAGCTCCGAGTGCCCGCGTCCGCTGTGCTGAATCACCTGGTCTTTCACAGCTTGCTCACCTCATCCATCAGCTGCCCATACTTGTCCTCGGGCAGCTCCGTCAGCTTGGACACACCAAAGCCTTTCAGAATCGCCTTGATCTGTGCCCGGTTCTCCGGCTTGGTGCGCTCCGCGACGAACGCCCGCACCTCTGTGATGGTGTACTTCTTCGCGGGTGGCGTATTCGGCAGCGGCTCGTTTACCACCGACGCCTCAGCTTCAGCGACCCACTCGGGATCAACCACCGTCTTGCCGGTGATTCCCGCCGCCTCGTTCTCGGCCTTCTTTGCAGCCAGCTGCTCCGCGCAGTCGTCCACCACGATCTGCATCGCTGCCGCCATTGCCTGCGCTTCATCGGCCATGGCCTGCGCATGGGTGGCGATGTCAGCCAGCATCTTCAAGCTCATCGTCATTTTTTCTGTCCTCCTTCTTAGTAGTCGTACTGTGCCAGCTCCCTGAGCTTATCGGCCATGTCGTCCTGCTCCCAGGGAAGATTCAGATCAGTGCGTCCGAAGTGGCCGTATACGGAAACCAGGCTGTAGCTGGGCGTGTTCAGCTTCAGGCGTTTGATGATCGCCAAGGGCCGCAGGTCAAACACGCGCCACACCAGCTTCGCCAGCTCATCATCTGGCTTCATGCCCGTTCCGAAGGTGTTCACGGTGATGCCCACCGGATGGCACACGCCAATGGCGTACACGATGGAGACCTCGCACTGGGTGCACAGTTTCGCGGCCACGAGGTTCCGCGCGATCCAGCGGGCGGCATACGCGCCGGAGCGATCCACCTTGCTGGCATCCTTGCCGGACAGAGCGCCGCCGCCGATGTGAGCGACAGGCCCATACTGGTCTACAGCCAGCTTGCGTCCGGTCAGGCCGGTGTCGGCAGCGGGACCGCCCAGCACAAATCGACCGGAAGGGTTCACCAGCAACTTGGAGGTCGCTTCCCACATATCAGCCCGTCCTACAGCCTGATACACAACCTGCGTCACCAGGTCACGGAGCTTATCCTCCGGCGCATTCAGTGAGTGCTGTACCGACACGACGACGGTGTGGACATAGACACGGTCATCCTCATACTTCAGGGAAACCTGCACCTTTCCATCCACGCCTAGCCACGGGGTGTGCGCCGCTTCTTCATCCAGAAGCTGGCAAATCTTCTGAGCGATGATGAACGCCCGAGGCATCTTTGCAAAGGTCTCGTCGGTTGCGTAGCCCACCATGATGCCCTGGTCGCCAGCACCCTGGTCGTTGTCCGGATAACGGCCATCCACGGCTGCAGCGATGTCGGAAGACTGTTCGTGAATTGTCACATCGATGTTCAGCTCGTCATTCTCGCTCTCGCACAGATCCGTCCACTTGTAGCCAATCTGCTGGATCATGTCGAGCACGGTCTTTTCATAGTTCACGTCGGCACGGGATGTGACCTCGCCCGCGACAATGATGTTTCCCGCAGTCGCCATGACCTCCACGGCCACACGGGCGTTGGAATCATAGCTCAAATGCGCATCCAGAATCGCGTCAGCGATCTGATCACACAGCTTGTCGGGGTGCCCCCGCCGGACAGCCTCCGCCGTCACGAGCCTTGTCTGTCTGTTACTCATGAATCGTTCCTCCTGATACAGTCGTTTCGTTTTCCTGCGTCTGCTTCGTCAGCCGCCGCCAGCAGATCAGCATCCGCGCCGCCAGCACATTGCAGCCACGCTTGACCCGCGTCCAGAAGTACACCGGCACGAAGCCAGCATCCTCGTGGGTCGTGTACACGCCGGTGACATACCAGACCCCATGCTCCTTGCGCAGAATGAGGAACAGGCCGGACTGGTAGCAAACCTCCTGGCACTCGCTGTCCATGTGGATGCCGCGCTCCTCATAGGAGGCGATATACAGCCCGAGGTCGGCCTTGATGTTGACGGTCTGGATGAAAGCGGACATGGGAGAGGGGTGAAGTCGGAGAAGCTGCTGCCAGCCCTCCTTGGTAAACTCAACACGCACACGCGCTGCTTTGAAGAGGAGCTTTGTGACCTCCGCCATGCGATTGAACATCGCTGCGGGGCAAGTAAGGGAATTGAGCTGCATGATATTGCCTCCAATCAACTGATCTGAACCGCCTGTCGGCCTGCTGTCCTCGAACGGAGGCGGTCGTGCTGCTCATCCCGGCGCTGCCCGCGCTGGAGGTCGCTCGCCTTGTCCGTCCTGCTGGTTCGTTGAGTCGCTTGGATGCATCCAACGTTCTCGTTTCCGGCTCCGCTCTGCAGTGCGTTTGTGCCGGTTCGCTTGAACTAAGAGTATTGTAACAGTAATTGTTGAGTATGTCTGTATCGTCGGATATACAGGTTTGCCTCTTCAAGCATCCCTATGTATCGTTGACTACACATTGTCCGCCTTACTCGTCTCCAGTCCTCTTAGAAATACCTCCGCCATCTGATAGAACAAATCCTGTTTTCTATTTGGCATCTCAGCAAGACGTTCTAAAAGGGGCGCTATCCGCTGACTGTTTATAGCGTGCTCGGACAGATGACGTGGATATAGTTCGTTAGGAGTGACATGCAGGGCTTCACATATTCCCGCGACCGTTTCGACCTTCGGAAGCTGATCGCCGTTCTCAATACGCACGATGGATACACGACTTATACCTACAGCCTCTGCCAACGCTTCCTGTGATAAACCCAAAGCGCTTCTCCGACTGGCAATTTTGTATCCCATCTGCCACTGTTTATCTCTATTGTTCATAATAATATCCTCCGTTTCGTCGTATCACAAACGGAGAAATGTAACTCGGACGGTGTTTGAGGAGTATACTTAATACACCTCCAGTCCTTTCCGGATCTTCCTCCGTTCAGGACTGCAGTAGCCGTCCAAAGCTCCATGCAGTGGTACAATATGCTCATCGATTTGGCATGGACTTGCGCAGTCGTCGCTCCGCTTACCTCTTCGATAAGGGCGGTTCCTACCCGCTATATTCCAGGAAATAAAAGAAAGCCGGAGTGGATCATAATAGCAATTCCACAGTTTTTCACGTGCGGTTTAGCTATAGATCCACTCCGGCTAAATTCGGTAGCTCATTCTATGTATTTCGCCTGTATGTTTCCATAAGGCATGGTGGCTCCAGTGCTCGGTAGCAGATATTTACTTTTGTATTTCGCTCAAGTCATCAACAATTTCCTGTGTCTCAAGTGATTGAAGATTGACTATCGAGGTTTTCTTGCATCTGATGCATTTCATATTTGCAAACCCCGTTGCGCCTTCAGAAACAACTGATAATGGGTTGCCACACCTGGGACAGAGCGGCTTTCGCCCATAGCCCATGATGCGAAACACTTGGCTGCGAGGTACTTTCCTATTGCCAAATAATGTTACCGCCATCCATCGAATCTCCTTTCCCATAGTTAATCCTCTGAAGAATTATCTCTCGAATTCAAAACCGTCGAAAACAGTTCTTTTACACGATAATCCAGTCGGACATCTGTCCTTGACGAGTTAATTGTCTTATATAGATCGTTCACAGACTCTCTCAATTGAAGATCTGTCCCCTTTGTTGTGCATACATAATGGAACCTATCGAATCCTTTTTCCTTAACGTCCTCCAACCAGATTTCATAAAAGATTTCAAAGCTTGGCTTCTCCTCTCCTTTTTGTGTTTGTGCTTTATGAAAGACGCCTCCGAGTTGATAGATATGGAAGTAATTCTCTTCTGTGAAAAGTCCTTTGTATCCCGGAGCAGTTGCGTACAGTTTGGCATGTATAAACGAAGGAGAACGTATGCCGATATCACCCACGCAAGGATTTGACACGCCTGCGGGGATTAGATCCACAAAAGGTTCTTCCTTGGGGATACATCTCTTGACATAACCAACAATCGGCAGTGCTGGCTCCTGTAAACGCATATCCTCATTAATCTCATCTATGCTGATGGGGTACCATTCCATTTGCCCAGACATTGTACGAACCTTGCAAAACTTCGCAATAGCCGTAATAAGGCGAATATTATCATATGGATTTGAGGCATCTCCGTCTACCAGAGTCTCCACGCTAATATCGAAGTAGTTGGCAAGTTTCCATACAATCTCCATAGATGGATTTGCGTCAGAACCCTTCCTGATCATCCTGCTTAAATAGCCGGCTGAAATTCCAATAGCGCTTTCAACCTCACTGACTTTAAGCTCTTTATCAGTGATCAGAATAGCAATGTTGCTTAATAGCTTTTTTACGTTAAACTCAGCACTCACTTTCAACACTCCTTATTGTCTGCATTATAGCACATATTTGAACAGTTGTCAATATAAAAGACATTAATCTTCATTTGTGTCGATCTGCATAATCTAAGGACATTCGTCTCTTGTCATTCACTTTGAACCTATCAGGTGGCAAGTTTTCTATGCATTTCCTGTCTCATGAGAATTACGCTTATTTGATGTTAGACTTGATTTCAGGCGTTTTTTTGATCCTTTATATTGCAAACGAACGTTCGGTTCAGGTGCTTGTAATAATTTTGAGGATATTGAGATGATTATAACTTCATAATTTGTTCGGTTATTACGAATGCATGACTTTTACTCCTGCGTTTCATATACTCTTTCCCGGAGGCGCATAAAAAGGTCATTCCACGTTAGCTGGACTTCCTCGAGGCGCAGGAGTATACTTGGTATGTTGAGTATCAATGGGGAGGATGAGCGAACATGACCGACGAACAGAGGGACACTGAAGCTGTCGAACAGGTGCCGCCTGCACGCATCGGCGAGGATTTGGGATATCGACTTCTGGACGCTGCTCGAGGAGAGCAGGATCATACAAGCGGGATATAATAGCGCCCTCCGAATCGCGTTTCCGGAGGGACTATTGTGCTTTCTTCCCGCAGTCAATCTCCGAATACCCTGTCCAATTCCTGTTCCAATGTGCCGTTTTTCGCGTATATCAATGCATCCAGCTTCCTCAGATTATGATCAGTGATCTGCACATTATCCGCGAATCCCAGCAAAAAGCGCATAGCGATCCTGTAGATAATTTCCGTCGGCGCGAGGCCGTAGACCTGCTTGGCAAAGATATGCCTCAGCCGAGTTTCCCGTTCCGGATACTTCGCCTTTATCGCGTCGCTCTGATAGAGGCGCTTGACGATCTCCGCGATGTACAGGCCGGATTTCATGTACAGATCGATGAACGTCTTGTCATCCTGGTCAAAGCAGCCGGGGTTCTCCGCCTCCAGCATGTCCACCATTTGCATCACAACCCGCTTGGGCGTGAAGATCTGATTGGTCTTCTGGGGCGGGATGTAGTCGAAGATATCCTCGGTTTGGTTCTCGTCGAAGTAATCCGCCAGCGCCTCCCGCAGCCGCAGGAACTCCTTCACCGAATCGTTGAACACGACGGCGTCGAACAGGCCGGGGTATCTGTGCGTCTCGCCGTCCGTGCCCACATACTCCCCGCCGTCGCGCAGCTTCCGGAAGTCCGCCAGGCCGATGGAGGTCACCTCCCGGAACACCTCGTCCGGGATAACCTGATCGAAGGTCTCCAGCGTCACGGTCTCGTCGCCATAGGCCATCAGGAAGGATGGGATCGTGCGGCTGAACCCGCGCAGATGGTCCTTCAAGCGATCCTCCTGCTCCCGCTTCCCGGCCTCCTTGACGCTGGTCTCCGCCTGCCGCACTGCTTCCTGCTTGGCCTCCTGCTCAAACTCGGTGATGGCTTGCGTCAGCGCACCCATAAAGTCATGGCGGGCTTCATCGGCTTTCTTTTCATAATCCTGCTGAACATACTCACGCTCTTCCTGGGTTTCGGCCATCTCCATCATGCCGTCGCGCTCCTGTTCCAGGCGCTTCTGCTCGATATGATACTGGTTCTCATGCTGATGCACGATGGCCTCGGCTCCTGCCTTTAGACGGCTCTCCACCCGGTTCTGATCCGCTTTCCTGAACGTGCTGCCGTAGCGGTCGCGCACATCGTCCAGCACAGGCCGGATGATCTGCTCCGTCACCTCATTCGTGATGGTCTCGCGCAGGCGATCGCGGGCAGCGGAAGGCGTAGGTTCAGCGGGCGGCGGGACGATATCCTCCAATCGTCCCGGCTGAACGTCATAGACCTTCTCGCCGAAGATCTCTGGCTCCAGCCCGATGACGTGTTCATCCGTCACGCGTACCTCGCCGTCGTCGTCGATGGCGAACTCCTCCGCCGTGTCCGGGGTAACCTCTGCCTTCTTCTTCGGCTCCTCCACTGGCGTAAAGGACGTGATGATGTCGATGAGCTCCTGCGGCGCGTGGAAGATGACGCCCAGCGCGTCGGTGAACAGGTAGTTGTTCATGAACCCGCTCTTTACGACCTCACGGGACTTGATGCGCCTCGGAATGGACAGTACCTTCTCCGCGTCCAGCTCGACCATCTCGCCGCCCTCGTCCTCGCCGATGACGGGGAAGAAGTTCAAAAGCGTTCGGATGTTTTCTCGGCGGGTTTCATCGTCAATGTGGCCGAGCGCGGCATCCGGAGAAAGCCCGTTGGCAAACTTTTCAAAGATGATGAGCGTTCGGGCAGGATCGAAGTCGAACACATAGGCGTTCTCCTTCTGGAGATAGGTATTGTCCCGCTTGAAAAGGCAGGGGTTCTGAGCCCGGAAGGCCGCCTGCATGTACAGCGCCGGGGACTTGATGGAGGACAACATCAGCACCGCTGTCCACTCTGGGATGGTCACGCCGGTGGTCAGCTGGCCCACAGACAGCGTGATGGTGTATTCATGCGCCCTGATGGCATCGTTCACGCGCTTGAACGCGCTCTCGTTCACCGCCTGGTCGTCGCCGTCCATGCGTCCGTCGCCTGCAGCCAGTATGATCTCATAGTCCTTGAATATGGGATGCGCCTGTAGTTTCTTCATCAGAGCCTTCGCGCTGTCCACTCGGTTCAGCAGCCAGAAGGTATGGCGAAGCTCGTCCCGCAACTCCGGCGTGGAGAACGGGAACTTGGTCTGTGTCGTCAGCGCGTCCAGGAACCTGTCCACGGCGGACTCGTGCGCAAAGCGCCCCTGGCCGTTGGTGGCAAAGAACTCGTTCAGATCGAAGGCGTATTCCCGCTGTTCGCCCTCGATCTCCACCCCCTGCTTCAGCTCGTCCCGGATGATCTCGCTCATCTGATACGTGAACATGTTCAGCCGTGGCAGCGTAGCATAGGGATTTGAGCCTTCGCCGTCCCAGTCGCGCTTGGCGGCCTGCTCGTCGGCGTAGGTCCAGTTGTAAATGGCGTCTCCGGGGAACTTGTCGTTGGCCAGCGCCTTGAAGGGCGTGCCGGACAGGTGCAGCGTGAAATTGCGGCGAATGCGGTCAAAGGCCGCGTCCGTGCGATAGGTGTCGATGCCCTCGTGGGCCTCGTCGATCACCAGCACATCCCAGGTGGTCGTGGCGACATGCTCCAGCTTGCGGAACTCACCGCCGAAATGAATGGAGCCCTTCAGATCCTGCAGAGAGACGAACTCAATAAGCCCCATGGGACGGGCATCGCGGTTCTCACGGCGGGATCGGGCGTCGCGCTCGTAATCATCATAGGACATCACCAGCGGCTTGTCCTGAATGCCCTCCACCGAGCTGACAAAGAAATACCCGTGCTCACGCCCGATGAACTTCTCATAGTCCGCGTACCAGCTGTTGGCGATGGCGGGGCGGTTGGTGACGATGAGCACCTTCTGCGCCTTCATCCGAAGCACCAGATCGTATACGGAGAGGGTCTTGCCGAAGCGCGGCTTGGCGTTCCAGAGGAACTCACCGCGAGGATGGGCGGCAGCATAGGCGCGGGTCATGGCCACGGCGTCCTGCTGCTCCGTGCGAAGGGTGTAGGGCGTCGTGTCGAACTCGCCCTCCTCCACCACGCCACGGTTGGACTTGTATTCATAGAAGCGTTGCCGGGATTCAGGCACGGGGATTTTGACATACTCCGTGCGCTCGATGCGCTCATAGCCCAGCTTGTAGAGATAGGCACGGAAGTCGTTGTCGGTAAACGTCTCGCCAGAGCCGTCGTCAAATATGGCACTGCCCTTCCACTCGATCTTCTGGATCACATCTACGGTGTGGCCCTGCTGATGGACACGCTCCTCCACGGTCTGCCGGTCAGTGTAGCCGATTTTCAGATGCCCATTATGCCGGGCGATCTCCGGGGTGGAGTAGGCATATACCATTGGGATGACCCGCGCTGTAGTCTGAATGCTGATGCCCGGCATGTCAGGTCATCTCCTTTACGTGGGATTCGATGAAGGCAATCTCCTCATCGGTGAGGCCGTACTTGCAGTAGAGCTGTTCGTCGATAGCGGAAATGGGTTCCGACCAGTCGATGTCGGAGGAGGGGGTGAAGTCCTGGAGGGGAACGTATGCCCACTTTCCAGGTGTTAAGTCCTGTGTAACCTTCAATACGCCAAGTAGCGCCCTTGCAAATTTTGTTTTTATATATTTCAAAGCATTCTCGGCTTCAGTCCTTGTATTGAAGGAGCCAATACTGAGAAAAGTCTCCGTAGATCCTTCCCCTGGTGCCCCGATAAATGGTGGCGTCACTGCCTCGCCGAAAGCACCTGAACTGTTTGCCTTTGACATAAATAGCTTATACTTATCAAGGTTTACAACATCGTTTACATAACTGCGCCTTATATATCTATACACTCTTTCTGTCCCAAGACGCCCAATGATAACAATATAATCCTGACCATCGGATGGCTTGTCTTTATGAAAAATATCTGGCAACTTTTCAATTACATTTGATTTCAGATCGTACTTATGCCCACTACTGAGGCAAGCCTCAGCCCTTGGATAATCCGAGTGCATATTATCCGTGAAATGATAAGCATAGCTGGTCACGACAATTTCGCTCAGTTTTTGAAAACCAGCAAACGAGATTACACGATGAATGATGGAGTTTAATTCTGTGTAGGGTGTAAATGTACCAATAGCGCCGAAATCTCTACTCACGTCATGATAGGTAACGGCTATTCCACCCTTAATATCTGTATTACTGAACATCTTAGTACAATCCGGTTCATAAAGTGCCACCTTGAGATGTGGATCAGCCAGCATTCTAGAGTTCCAAGCCTTGGGTGTTGTTCCTGCATTGAAAAGAAATCGAGCAGGATGGACCATAACGACAGTGTCAGCTATCTCATATGCTGCATCTAAAAACAGATGATATACGGGTGGTGCAAAGCCCTTGTTATCGCCAAGAGTTTCGTCCTGATACGGAGGATTACCAATCGCGAAATCGTACCTCATATTTCTTACGTCCCTTCCACGATTCTTTTTCAGTGAAACAAATGCCACGTTGTGTGCCTGCCGCCAGTTGCATATCCGGCAAGGAGGCATGGTCTCCTGTTCCTGTCGTCGTCTAGAAGGTGTCGTTCCGTCGATGGATGCAAACCAACCCAATTCCTCCATGGTGATCGGCTTAGCCTCCTGCTCAGGCGCTTGCAGCCTGCCTTTTGGCACAGTGCCTGTTAGGCCGTCCATCTGCCAAAAGTTCCAGCTGATGACATTGGCAACGGTCGTGAGCTCCTTCTCCGTTGGCCCTCTGTGCCATATTGCCTGTAAATATTCCACAAAGGTCATCAGCACGTTGATCCTGGCAATCAAGAGGTTATCCCCCTGGTATTCGTAGCCGTATACGCTCTGGACAGCCCTGATAGCCCACTTCAGCCATTCCACTTCGTTGTCAGTGTTCTCGCTTACAATGCGCAACTTTCGGTCCAGCAAGCCTATCCGCCGTTCAATGGGAATGGATTCTCCGGTCGCAGCGTCGTACCGGGAACTAATGAAGGGGGCTTCACCACAGGTGATCTCCAGCCGTCTGGAATCGACATATTGTCTCCAACTGTTGTGCTTATGCTTGGGAAAGACGATCTTTCCCTCCACCGGCACCCATGTCTGCCTATCCTGCACATTAAAGACGTTTTCCCGCTCAAACCACGCCGCATCCAGATATTCATTCATCCGACAGCACAGCCAAGCAGGCGTTTGGACTTCACCGTGTTTTCGTGTTCGTTGTTGCTGTTCCTCTTGACCCTTCATAATCCGGGGTTGTATGCTGTCTTTACCCATTCTCTGCAGGGCTATCGCGGTGATCTGCTCTCTGTCGCGGTAGTATTCGCCCAGCGTATCGTAGCTTCCCGTCGCCCAGATAATATTCCGCTTCATGGTCCTATCTTGTAGCAGAATGGGCAAAACTGGCCAGACGGACGGATCGTCAAGTCTAATAAGCGTCCCCAATATTTCCCCTCCATACGAAGGTCTGGTAACGCCGTCAGAAAAGTAGACTTTTTTGAAGGAGCATGGTATAATGGGTTTGTGTTGATTTGGCGTCCAAAGCCGGCCAGATGGGCGATTTCTGATGAGGATTTTTGTCTTGTTTGGCCTCTTTTTTAGTCGATTCTACACCTGGACTTTTCTTTTTCGTATCACGATAGAAAACACTGCAAGCCGTCAGTATACCCTACATTTTTAACAGAAGAATGACTACTGTGCTTCCGACCGTGCCCACTTCAAAAATGTGTTGTGAGATACACCGAGCTGTCTGCCTGCCTCAGCTGCGGACATGGCACCTGACCTCCACTGCTCGACGCAGATAGAATAATCATCCCCGCGCTCTTTCTGTGGCCTCCCGAACCGCTGCCCACGAGCCTTTGCTGCTGCAATCCCTTCTGCCTGCCGCTGTCGAATGAATGCGCGTTCTGTCTCCGCCACATAGCTGAGCAGCTGCAGGACTATGTCGGCGATGAGGGTACCTGTGAGATCGCGCCCCTGTCGAGTGTCCAGCAGTGGCATATCCAGTACGACGATGGCTGCCTGTTTTTCCTTCGTGATAATCCGCCACTGTTCCAGGATGTCGTCGTAATTACGGCCCAGTCGATCAATGCTTTTTACCACGAGCACATCGTTGGGGTGGAGTCTTTGAACCAGCTTCAAGTATTCGGGTCGGTTGAAATCCTTGCCTGACTGCTTATCCATAAAGATACAGCTATCCGGAACGCCGAATTGTTTCATGGCAACCAGCTGCCGAGCTTCGTTCTGATCTCGTGTGGATACGCGTACATATCCATAGGTTGCTCCACTGGTCGGTTTGGTTTTTCTGTTCATAATGATCGCCTCCTGTAGATTGTGTTCTTTCATTCTACAGAAAGCACCCATCTGGAAGAATATTCTGTTCTCAAGGTTCGTAATCGTCCCGCCCTGGTTCGATCACGACATAGTAGCGTTACACCGACCAGTTTAGCAATACAAGAAAAGCACAAGGTTTCTTGCTTGAAAACAGCTGACTTCAACAAACAGGCAAGGTCAACCTGCATGAGCAACACATCGTCATCCGTAGCGTAGTCGAGACTCACGTCATACTGTTTTTCGATGTCTACCGGATATCCAAACCGACAGGAGAAGCCCTTCAGCCCTGGCGCTACAAAAGTGTTTCAAGTCGCCTCTACTATCGTCTGAACATGGCCTACAAGGGCTCTGTCTGTTTTTGCATCTACCATGTTTCGTATAAACCTTGAAATATCCAAAAGATACTGAAATTGTCCACATATAGCGTTTTATTGTCCAAATTTTAGAAAATTTGCTCAAATATCTTGAAATATGTCCGAAACGATGATATAATGTCCAGGTGATGTGAACTTGCGCGGAAAGGAGAAGCGCTTATGTACTATGCTGAAATAGGAAAAATCATCGAAGCAGGACTTGATCGCGATAGAGAGAAGGTTCGGAATTTTTCTCTGCTTCTAGCTAAGAAGATGGAAGAGGATGGAGAAACACGTGGAAGCACAAGCATTACCAATGTTTTGAATAGGAAAAATGTAGGGAAAGCAACTATAGATTCGTTGGCACCACTACCTGTTGATCAGGAAAGCCGAATGAATATTGTGGAGGTAGACTATGCTCCGATGGCTGAGAGCCTGATATTGTCAGAGCCTGTGCGCCTGAATCTTCAGGATTTTCTGGATACCATTCAGCATAAAAAGGTTATGGAAGATATGGGACTTAAATTCGCACAGTCCTTATTGCTATATGGATATCCTGGATGTGGAAAAACAACGGCAGCATCATTCATTGCTTCAAAAATGCAGTTGCCTTTGGTAACGGCAAGGCTTGATACGCTGATTTCATCTTTGCTAGGAGCAACAGCGAAAAACATACACAAGATTTTTGAGTATGCAAAGCGGCAACCGTGCGTTCTATTCCTGGATGAGTTTGATGCGATTGCAAAGGCAAGGGATGACCAACACGAACTGGGAGAACTAAAGAGAGTGGTGAATAGCCTCCTTCAAAACATCGATGATTACTGTAAAGACGGTATTCTGATAGCTGCAACAAATCATCAGGAACTTTTGGACAATGCAATCTGGAGACGATTTCAATCTGTGATCGAAATGCCTCGGCCGGGAATCCCAGAGATCAGCAGAATGATGGAATTGCTTCCGAACTTCTTGGATGCCAGCCGGATAAAGGAGAACCAGTGGAAAAAAATATATCAATCTATGGAAGGACTCTCATACTCTGATATCAAAAAAATCTCCAATAACCTCTCGAAAAAAGCAATTTTAAATGATAATACCGTTTTGGAGATGGAGAGCATTATCGCAGAAGTGTACCTGTTCAAAAATCACGGAGACTTTTCAAAAGAAGACATGGCGCTATTTATGTTGGATTGCGCAGTACCGAAAAATCGCATAGCAGCATATACGGGATTATCCAGAAGAAGAATCGATCAACTTGAAGGGAGAGAGAAGGGACATGAGTGAAAAGTATCTGCCGATCAAAATATTCGAAAAACGGAAAGACTATGATGACAGAAGCACAGAGGGCGGTGGCGACAGCAGAGAACCTGGATTTGTTCTTCACGGTGAGGCTCTTCGCAGGCATGCTGAAGTGTTGGCAGTAGACATACAGGAAGTTCGATCAGTACTAAGAAGAGAGGCTTCCGCCCCAAGAACACTGCCGCCTATTCTTGCAACCAGCTTGAATGAAAGCGCCATTGCCAAAACACACCGTGACCGTGTTGTAAACGCTCTCGAAAGTGACGGCGGTGAAAACGTTGTCGGTGTTTTTGGTGACAGGCAGATTCTTTCCATTTTGTCTGGTGAGACTGTTCTTGATAATCTGGAAGGAACAATTCAAAGTGAAGAGTCTGCAATTCTGACATCTTCCTTGGCCGGGATTGAGCTTTTCCAACCTATAATGGATGAATATGAGTCAGGACATGCGGACTACAGGGTGAGACTGTTTAACTATAACGATTTTGACAGAAATAATCTTGCCAAGATCCTGTTTGAAGCTTTTTGCAACAGCCTTGGCATTCAGGTCCAGAAAAGGGTAAGATTTACAGCTGACATGTTCATTTACCGCGTGCAGTTGGATTCATTGGAGCAATATCAGCAGTTCTCTGAGTTCGAAGGACTTTACAGTGTTGAGAAAACTTCGCCGATTGGAGTCAGGTTGGACGCACTGTCTGACGAGGAGATAATTCCAACGAAAAGCCCGGAGGACGGTGTGGAATACCCGACAGTGGGTGTCCTGGATACGGGGATTGCAGCAATTGGGCACTTGTCACCCTGGCTGCTTGAAGAAGAACATACTAATTACCCCGAAGAATATGTGGATAGAAGCCATGGAACTGCTGTAGCAAGTATTATCATGTATTCGGATGAGCTGAATGGAACGAGTATTGCCAGCACGCCGGGAGTGAACCTGTTCAGCGCTTTGGTATACCCCAAACAAGTTATTTTTCCTGAGGATCTAATAGATAACGTCCGGGAAGCAGTGGAAAGGCACCCGGAAATAAAAATCTGGAATATGTCGCTTGGAGAGGGTGAGCAGAGCGACCTTGATAGCTTTTCCGAATTTGGAATGGCTTTGGATAATATCCAGGATGAGAACAACGTTCTGATCATAAAGTCCGCCGGTAACTGTTACAACTTTGAAAAGGGACTGCCGAAGCAGCGAATCAGCAAATCCGCAGACTCTATCAGAGCACTGACCGTTGGATCCATTTCACAGAAGCAGGAAGAGTATGACTATTCTGGGCCTAATATGCCATCACCGTTTACCCGTGTTGGCCCAGGCCCAGCCAGCATCATAAAGCCGGATCTGGTATTCTATGGCGGCAATGCCGGAATGCATGACGGAAGAAGAGTTGAGCATGGTGTTCGGACATTCAATCTGGATGATGAAGACAAGCGGTACGCTGGGACAAGCTTTTCTACGCCGGCAGTTTCCAGAATTGTGGCAGATCTGGCTTTCCTGCTCCAGGAAGAGTATGATCCACTACTGCTTCGAGCTTTGACAATCCACCATGCGAAATACCCAGCAGGCATACAAATGAAAATGGCCGAGAAGATCAGTCAAATGGGCTTTGGTGTGCCGATCAAGGCACATGACATTCTGTACAATTCTCCGGATGAGATCACGCTGATCTTGCGGGACTCGTTGGAACGGGGCAGTTTTATCGAGATGTTTAACTTCCCTTATCCAACAAGTATGGTCGATGAGAATGGCTTTTTCAGAGGGCAGATTATCCTAACGCTTGTCAATAAAGCTCTTGTTGACGATAAACAGGCCGGAGAGTATTGCCAGTCGAACATTGACGTTCTTTTTGGAACCTACGAGAGCGAGAAGGAAAGAGACATGAATAAGCCCACGATAAAGAATCCGCTGGGCCTTGATGAAAACAAAAACATACTCAACGATGGATTATATAGCGCAAGATCCAAGGGCATTCACCCTATTACTGGTTTTGAGCGCGAGTGTACTCTTGTAAAATACGGAAAGAAGTTTCACCCTGTGAAGAAATATGCTGTTGACTTGGCTGAAATGACTCCTGCGGAGAGAGAAAAGTGGCTGCCTGCAAATCGGAAGTGGTACTTGAAGATCGAGGGTCTGTACAGAGATTTCATTGAAAGAGATGCGGCAAAAAAAGACTATCAACTCAGTCAGGAATTCTGCATGATCTTAACCATCAGGGATCCGTTTGGTACTGCTCCAGTGTATGATGAAGTGACCCAACAGTTGAATCAGGAGAATTTTATCCATCATGACGTTAAGGTTCGCAATGCTGTCTATATTGATACATCGGTCGGCTGATTCGAAAGCTACAATATGTGAGGGCACTGCCAAAGCCAACCATAATTATGATACATGATTCATGAAAACCATTGAAAATGCAGTGGAACTACTGGTATAATAGAGGCGCGAGCGATACAGAAGGATCTATAGTTTCGAGTAGGCTAATTCAAATTAGTTATTACATATGATTCAGGAGGGTATTTCCATGAATGATATCCTTGCGACGACCTATTTGGGAATACCTTTTAGGCGCTTCAAACACTATGGTGTTTTCGATCCAATAATGAATCGTGACAGTCCTTTTTTTATCAATGTTATTCGATTAAAGAAAGCTGTAACTCTTGAATTTGCTCATTCATATGGGAGGATTAACCAGTATTTCAATGATATAGCAACTATTCTGAGTTTTGCCACAAAAAAAGACAAAACTGACAAACTATATCGAGAAGCAGTAAGGAGATTTGAAGTTTTTCACGAGGTTAATGGCATAAACTTAGGCTTCGCAGCTTCTGCTTCTGGTGCTGGTTTTGGCCCCATATTATCTCAGCAAGTAATATTTGATGCATATGATATTATTCAGAGCGGAATGAGAGATCCTGAATTATTCCACCTTATAGGGTTATTTGAGGACAATGTGGGACCTGATCGGCTATCTGACATGATCGGTACAATTATTCTTCAAGATATCCAAAGCTATACAAAACGTGTTCAACATGACTTTGGCATTTGTCCAGAATCCTACCCTAATGAATGTTTTGATAATGAAGGGTTTTTGATTAATCCATATAAACACTGTAGGGTATATTTTCTTCCAGAAGAAATACTTCATGAGCTACCTGTTGCAGCATGCTGGGAAGATGTCGACAGGGTATTAACAGAGAATAATGCCATCCGTAAAGAACTGAATAACCTTATTGGGAAAAACTGGGATGATTGGGCTAAAGCCACTAAGACATCAAAAAAGAGCATTCTTAAGAAAACTATTTTTGAAAAACCTGAAGTATGTCGACGAATAATTGACTCTTACAAAGATTCTGATTTGTCCGATCTTGATTTTAGTAAAGATTTTGATTATGGTATTCTAAAACTATGGCAGGTTATTCAGTCCCAAATCAATTTTCTGTTTTTACAGCATAGCGCCTCTCAAATTGATAGCATGACCGGGGCAAAAATGGCAATTGAAATCTTTCAGGATTGGGTTGAGAATAATGGAGGCTGGAAAATAATACAGGAACTTGATTCATCCAAACGTGAAAAAAGCGTACAGCGTCTTATCCATTTGGCTGCTAAACAGTTTATTGCTGATAACAATTTGGATTTTTCTTGTGAGCCAGATGATGGTCATGGTCCTGTTGACTTCAAAATCAGTCGAGGACAGGATAAAACGGTAATAGAATTGAAACTATCCACCAATCCACAATATATGCATGGATATCAACAGCAGATACGTTTTTATGCAAAATCTGAAAACACGCAGAATATGATTTACATTTTCGTTGATGTTGGAAACTCCGGAAGGCGAAAAAAACTCGACGAACAAGTATCAGATG
>JBGUQD010000065.1:0-6063 GCA_045130755.1 Candidatus Limivicinus sp.
CACCCTGACCGGCGGCTGCGCCAAGAACGACGGTCTGAAGGAAGCCATCGAGCATGTTCTGAAGCTCAAGGTCGTCAACCTCAAGACCGACCCCCAGCTCATGGGCGCCCTCGGCGCTGCCGAGTATGCCCGTCAGAAGGGCCTGGCGAAAAAGTAAGAAGCGCCTCCCCAGTTAAGGAAAGGAGCATATATAAGATATGTGCAAAATCTTTGATATACTCAAAAAGATCGTGCTCATCCTCGTGGGCGTCGTCGGCGTTCTGTTCGTCGTCTACTTCTGGAACCTCGACCAGAAAGTGCTGGGCTGGGCCTACAAGCAAGTCAATCTCATTTTCGACCAGAAGAAGGTCGACCAGGTATTCTAGTCTATGGATCTCTACAATTCCCTGATCAAAGAGACCCATGAACTGACGGACAAGCTCTCTGCCAAGGTCTGGGATTATGAACCCAAGGCTGCCTGGCCCTCCAACAGCACAAGTGAGCTGGTGCTGCAGAAGTACGCCGCCTACGAGCTCGGCGCCTCCGGCAAGGGCTCGGCAAACTATGTGCTCTTTACCTCCAACGAGGAATTGGGCGGCAAGGACCAGGTTATCCTCTGCGGCAAGGACCTGGGCGAAATCAAGGGCGACTGTGACTTCGCACGCATCGTCATCCTGCGTATCGGCGTTCTCGACGATGACGACGAGGCCGTCTACCGTACCCTGCGCGATATCGAGTTTGCCAAGTACCATGTCTATCCCCAGGGCTACATGGTTCGCATCTCTCCGGAGAGCTACCGCGAACAGGTGCGCGTCAGCAAGGAAGCCATCAAAAAAGGCATCAGCTTCAAGGCCCTCGGCATGAATTACATCCAGGCCTACAAGCAGGACCCGAACGTCATCAGCGCTACTGTCATCTTCCTCACCGATCCCACCGCGGACTACTGTGCCCTCAAGGCACTGGCCAAGAAGTCCGCCGATGTGACCGGCACCCTCACCCACATCTTTGAGGGACTGCCCACGGACTGCTCCGTGTGCGCGCTCAAGGACATCTGCGACGAGGTCGAGGGCATGAAGGAGCTTCACTTCGGCGTCGGCGACAAGGGTACCGACCACAAGCATTAACGGAATACCAATCTGAAAAGGCACGGCGGGTTCCCGTCGTGCCTTTTTCATGCCCTCCAAAACTTGTAAATATTATGTTAACACCGGGAACATTCATGCGCAGTTCATCGTCTGGGTGTATGATCGCAAACCTGAAAGATGATACAACTCCTACGAGTCAGTGATAGAGATCCCTAAAAGGAGGGCAGACGCATGAAACTCAACACAAAACGATTCGCGCTCATCGCAGCGCTTCTGCTGTTGGCTGACCGGGGGCTTGCCGGCTGCACCGCAGCCCAGGCGGCAGAGACTGCGCCGAATGACCCCGCCATCTATAGCCCGGCACCAACCGCCGGAAACAGCTATACAGACAATACCGACGGCGGTCACGCCATTTTTGCAGACGCAGAAAATGCCTTCTATGGCAATGTCACCGTCACCAAGACGGGCAGCGCCGAGGGAGACAAAGCGGACTTCTACGGTGAAAACGCCGCAGTTCTTGCCCAAAGCGGTGCGGTGCTCACCCTGCGTGAGGTTTCCGTTACCACCGGCGGCACGCACGCCAACGCCGTTTTCAGCTATGGCGAGAGTACCGTCGTAAATATTGCCGACTCCACCATCACGACTTCCGGCAACTGCTCCGGCGGGCTCATGACTACAGGCGGCGGCACTATGAATGCAGATAATGTTGTGGTTCATACCACCGGCAACTCTTCCGCCGCCATCCGCTCCGACCGGGGCGGCGGCACCGTGAACGTCACGGGCGGCACCTATGATACCACAGGTGTCGGCTCTCCGGCCGTTTACTCCACCGCCGACATCACCGTCTCGGACGCCGAGCTCAGCACCACCGCCTCCCAGGGCATAGTCGTGGAGGGTAAGAACGCTGTGACGCTCAACAATGTTGCGCTGACGGCATCCAACACGCAGAAGAACAGCGGGAAGTCCCCTTGGTATCAGGCGGTCATGATCTATCAGTCCATGTCCGGCGACGCGGACGAGGGCACGGCCTCCTTCACTGCACGCGGCGGCAGCATCACGAACCTGAACGGTGACATCTTTTTTGTCAACAATACCCATGCCGTCATCAATCTCACTGCCACGCAGATCGTCAATGACGACCCCAACGGCGTCTTCCTCCGCACCGCTGCTGCCGGCTGGGGAAAGGAGGGCCAAAATGGCGGGCATGTCGATCTATATACCGCAGCTCAGACTTTGGAGGGTGATCTGCTGGTAGACAAGCTTTCCGCTCTGAACCTCTATCTCTGGGACGGCAGTGTCCTGACCGGTGCAGTCAATCCCGCTAATGAAGGGGAAGTCTATGTGGAGCTTACCGATGGAGCCAAATGGATACTGACCGGTGACTCCCACATCAAAAGTCTCAAGTGCGACCCCGACAGCATCGACTTAAACGGCTATACCCTCACCGTGGACGGTGAGATCTATACCGTAAACGAATAAAAGTTTCGGCGCAGCTCTGCGGTTATCCTGCCGCAGAGCTTTTTTGCGGGCAAAACAGGATTGGAGGATATTAACAAAAGCCACGCAAATATTTGTGGAAAATCGCCAAAACTGACTGCCGTTTCTTGGCAGCTTATTAGAAATAACGCTTGTAAAGTTTAAACAATCATGGTATAGTTATTTGCGTAAATCGGAGACAGAGAGAGACTCCGTACGGAAAAACGGGCGCAGGATCGTGCGCCCGGTATTATGAAAAAGGAGGAAAATCCATGAAAAAGCTTCTTGCCTTTACGCTTGCCTTTTGCATGATATTTGCCCTTGCCGCCTGCAGCGGCACCGGCGCTTCAAAAACCGAGAGCGGCCCGTTTAAGCCCAGTGGCCCTGTCACCATGATTGTCGCCTACAAAGCCGGCAACGGCACCGACATCACCGCCCGTATCCTCGCCAAGTACGCCGAAAAGTACATCGGTCAGACCATCGTCATTGACAACCAGGATGGCGGCTCCGGCTCCAAGGGCTGGTCCAAGCTGTCCTCCTCGAAGCCTGACGGCATGACCATCGGCTTCATCAACCTGCCCAACTTTAACAGCTCCATCGTCAAGAAGCTCGGAACCTACACCATCGACAGCTTTGCCCCCATCTGCAACCATGTCACTGAGACCTCGATCGTCGTTGTCCGTGCGGACGATGACCGCTTCCCCGATCTCAACGCCCTCGTTGAGTACGGCAAAGCCCACGACGGCGAGCTGATCGCCTCCACCAACGGTGCGCAGGCCTCCAACCACATTGGCGCGCAGGCCTTCGCCAACTCCGCCGGTTTCAAGTATAAGGCCGTTCCCAAGGGCAACACCAATGAGGAACTTACTTCCCTGCTGGGCAAAGAGGCCGACTTCTGCGTGGTCAAGCTCCCCGATATAAGCTCCATGGCTGATTCCGTGAAGGTCCTGGCCGTTTTCGGGACCGAGCGTCTGCCTGAGCTGCCCGACGTTCCCACCCTCTCCGAGCTCGGCTTCTACAAGGATTGGCTCGGCTCCTCCCGCTGCATCGCCGCTCCCGCAGGTGTGAGCGAGGAAGTTGTCAAGTTCTATGAGGAGGCCTTCAAGAAGGCGATGGAGGATCCCGATTACCTGGCCGAGTCCTCCAGCTTTGCCACCGATTACAAGGACGCCGCAGCCACCACCGAGCTTGTCAAGCAGCAGCAGACCTTCACCGAGGGCCTGGCCACTGGCTTCTGGTACGAATAAGCCGCCGACTCCCCGCAGCCCAAAACCTACGCCCTGCCGCCAAACGGAAAGGGCAAATGAAAAGCACCTGTTCGAAAGAGCGTAAAAGCCCTTTCGGACAGGTGAAACAGAATCAGGGAGGGATTTTGTTTTGAAAATGAAATATACGGACGTCGGTATCGTGGCGATCTTCTATGTAATCTGCGGCCTGTTCTTCGCAGAGACCATGAAGCTTCCGGCCGAGAGCCAGACGTATCCGAAGTTCATTGTGATCATTCTGTTCGGACTGACGACCCTGTATCTGATCCAGATGATCATGAACGCGGTCCGCTACGGAACGGAGAGCGGTAAAGAGGATTTCAAGGGATTCCAGGCCAAGCAATTCTTTGTCTGCCTTGTTCTGGCATTTATTTACATCCTCGCGGTCATCTATATCGGCTTCTATGTCTCCACCGCGGTCTTCCTCGTAGCGGCGCTCTTTTTCCTCAAGGTCAAGCCTCTGTACATCGCGATCGCCACGGTCGCGCTGCTTCTGCTGATTTACGGCGCGTTTACCCTCTTCCTGCGTGTCCAGCTTCCGAATAATATTCTGTTCTAAGGGAGGACGTGCAAGATGTTAAGTACTTTGTCTGTGATGGGACAGGGCTTCCTGCATGCTATGTCTCCCATCAATCTTGTCATGATGATCGCCGGCGTCGCGATGGGCATCATTGTCGGCTGTATGCCCGGACTCTCTGCCGCGATGGGCGTGGCGCTGATGCTGCCGCTGACCTTCACCATGCAGCAGGACACCGCCCTGATCGTGCTCGGTGCCATCTACTGCGGCGCAATATTCGGCGGCTCCATTTCCGCAATTCTGATCCATACGCCCGGCACACCGGCCTCTGCCGCCACCGCGATTGAGGGCTACCAGATGACCAAGCGGGGCCAGGCGGGCAAGGCTCTTTTTACCGCATGCTACGCCTCCTTCTGGGGCGGCCTGCTCAGCTGCATTTCCCTGTACTTCTTTGCGCCCCTGCTCGCGGAGCTGACGCTGAAGTTCCAGTCTGCCGAGTATTTCTGGCTGTCCATCTTCGGCCTGACCATCATTGCGGGCGTTGCGGGCAAGTCTCTGCTCAAGGGCCTGATGTCCGGCGCTCTCGGTTTGCTGTTGAGCACGATCGGCTCCGACCCCGGTTCCGGCATGCCGCGCTTTATGCTGGGCGGCAACAGCTATTTCTATGACGGCATCAACGTCACCTGCGCACTCATCGGCCTGTTTTCCATGTCCCAGGTTTTCATGCTGGCTGAGAAAAAGATCACCGAACGTGCTCAGGCCAGCAAGGTCACCGACAAGATGAGCCTAACGCGTGAAGAACGCAGGATCATCCGCCCGACCATCATCCGTTCCTGGATCATCGGCAACCTCATCGGCATCCTGCCCGGCGCCGGTGCCTCCATCGCCTGCTTCCTGGGCTACAACACCTCCAAGCAGTTTTCCAAGCATAAGGATCAGTTCGGCAAGGGTTCCATCGAGGGCGTGGCGGGTTCCGAAGCGGCCAACAACGCCGTCACCGGCGGCTCCCTGATCCCGACCCTGACCCTCGGCATCCCGGGCGAATCCGTCACCGCAATTCTGATGGGCGGCCTGATTATGAAGGGACTGCAGCCTGGCCGTATGCTCTTCAATGAGGAGAATGCCCTTGTTACCTACACTTTCTTTGCAGGTTTCGTGCTTGTCCAGTTCTTCATGCTGGGTATCGGCCTTTTGGGCAGCCGGGGTTTTGCGCAGATCTCCCGCCTGTCGGACGCTATCCTTATCCCCTGCGTGACAGTGTTGTGTGTTGTCGGCTCCTATGCCATCAACAAGCTCCCCGAGGATGTGCTGGTCATGTTTGTGTTCGGCATCCTGGGCTATCTGATGCGCAAACTTGATCTGAATACCGCTGCCATTGTGCTGGCGCTGATCCTGGGGCCAATCGGCGAAAAGAACCTGCAAAACGCCCTCATCATTTCCGACGGCAGCCCCAAGATCCTGTTCTCCTCTATCATCTGCTGGGTGCTGATCGCCCTGTGTGTGGTCGGCATTCTCTCCCCGATTTTTATGAACAAGCTGGAAAAGAAAGCGGAGAAGGATGCTTCCGGCATCGACCCCGACGACAAGAAGCCCGTCGACCTCGACATCGACAACGACTGATAGCCTCAAATAAAACCAAACACAGAAAACACCCCCTGCGGTTCATTGAACCGAACCAGGAAAAACGGACAATAGACAAAAGCCCCCTGATGTAGGAAAATGAAAGTACTACATCAGGGGG
>JBGUQD010000066.1:0-7536 GCA_045130755.1 Candidatus Limivicinus sp.
GGCCGTCTGGACCCGACCCTGATCCAGGGATTTATTCAGAACGGTCTTGAGACGGAAATCGAAGATTTTACCAATGAGTTTTTCGACGGACTGGGGATCGCCTGCGATTCTCTGCTGATCCGGCATTATCTGCTCCTCAGCACGCGGATCAACGCGCTGGCCGCCGCGGAAAAGCTGGGACTTGAACGGGAGGAGCTCGCAAAGCGGCTGCCGCAGCCGGAGCTGGATGCGCCGCTCAAGCTGCGGGAGTATTTTAAGCAGGTGCTGCGCTGTGTGATTGCCATGCGGGATGAGGAATCCATCCGGCAAAGCGGCGGCATTGTAGACAGCGCCATCGAATACATCGACCTCCACTACACGGAGGAGAACATCTCCCTGAACACGGTGGCGCGCGCCATCAATGTCAGCACAAATTATCTCAGCGCCGTGTTCAGCCAGAAGATGGGCCTGTCCTTCGTGGAGTATCTGACCCAGAAGCGAATGGCCCGCGCAAGGCAGCTCCTGCGCCAGAGCGGGAAGCGCAGCGGGGAAGTGGCAGCGGAGGTCGGATACCGGGATTCCCGCTATTTCAGCTTCGTGTTCAAAAAGACGCAGGGCTGCACACCGCGGGAATATCGTGCGGGAGAGGCGGAGAAATGAGAAGAGAGAGCGTGCCCCGGGACCCGACAGCCATCAGCAGCCGTATCCGACAGCTGATCTGGAGTCTGGCGATCCCGCTTTGCGTGCTGTCGGTATTTATTCTGCTGGTTTTTTTGATCTACAGCCTGCGCTATACCCAAATCAGCAGAAATATCTCCACAGCCTCCCAGTTCAATCAAAACTTCAAAAACGAAGTGGACCTTAAAATGTATTACTTCGTCAGCGGCAGCAGCAGCGAGACGCCGGACGACGAGGTAAACACCGCCGAGGAACTGGCGGCGAAGCTGCTGGCGGATACCCGAAACCGGGACAGCCGCCGGGCCGCAAGCAGCGTTCTGAATCTGTGCGTCAACCTGAAGGACTGCATCGCCGTTATCAGGGCCACCGACGGTTATGACCTCAGGATCCATCAGCTGGAGACCAATATTTATGTGATCACCCAGCTGATTGAGGAATACATGTACACGTATCTGTACCACGAGGCCGGAGAGCTTGCGGCGCTGCGGCATACGCAAAACGTGTGGCTCGCGGCGGGGCTGATCCTCTCTGTGGGGATCATGCTGGTGGTCATTGTCGTTTCTCTGCGCTGGAGCTTCCGGATCACCCGCAGCATTACGCAGCCCATCGATGATCTGTACGGCCGCGTGCTGGAGATCGGTCAGGGGGATCTCTCGGTCCGGGCGCCGGTAGAGGCGGAGGACAGCAAGCTGCGCGCCCTCGGCGAGGGCGTGGAGGAGATGGTCGCCCGACTCAACGAGCAGATGGCGCTGAACCGGCAGGAGCAGGACCGCCTGCGCAGGATGGAGCTAGCCCTGGTGCAGGCGCAGATCAATCCGCATTTCCTCTATAACACGCTCGACGCAATCGTCTGGCTGGTGGAGACCGGAAAGAATGAAGAAGCGGTAGAAATGGTCTCCAGCCTGTCCACCTACTTCCGCTCTTTCCTGTCCAACGGGAAAGACATCGTCAGCCTGCGCGAGGAGGCGCTTCATGTCCGCAGCTATCTGGAGATCCAGCAGGTGCGCTATTCGGATATCCTCCGCTTTGAAATCAACATGGATCCCCGCCTGGACGAGTGCCGGGTACCCAAGCTGACGCTGCAGCCGCTGGCGGAAAACGCGCTCTATCATGGGATCAAGGCCAAGCGCGGCGGCGGTGTTATTACGATCAGCAGCCGCCCTGAGGGCGATTGGGCCACGGTGACAGTGCGGGATACGGGCAGCGGCATGTCGGAGGAGAGACTCCGGCAGCTGCGCAAATCGCTGGAATCGGACGAGGGGCAGGGCTTTGGCCTGCAGGCCTCCTTTAAGCGCCTGAAGCTGATGTACGGCGAGGGGCTGGACTTTCAGATCGACAGTGAGGAGGGAAACGGGACGGTCGTCACCATCCGGTTTCCCGCACACAGGGAGGAGGGACTATGAAAAAAGCATTGGTCTGCCTGCTGCTTGCCATGCTGCTTGCAAGCTGCGGTGCTCCGGGCCCGGAGGAGGAGCATCTGATCCGTGTCGGTTTTTCCCAGGTCGGTTCAGAGTCGGACTGGCGTATTGCCAATACCGCTTCGATGATTGCGGCGCTGAGTGAAGCGAACGGATATGAGCTGCTGTTCGACAACGCCAAACAGCGTCAGGAAAACCAACTGCTGGCAATCCGCAATTTCATCCAGCAGGATGTGGATTATATCGTGCTGGCCCCCATCACCGAGTCCGGCTGGGATGACGTGCTGCAGGAGGCAAAAAGCAACGGGATCCCCGTAATCATTGTGGACCGCAGGATCGCCGTCTCAGACGACAGCCTGTATACGAGCTGGGTCGGGTCGGACTTTCTGGCCGAGGGCCGTCGGGCGGTGCGCTGGCTGGAGGAACAGCTTCAGGCGCAGGGGCGGGAACAGGAGCCGCTTCGCATCCTGCATATCCAGGGCACCTATGGCGCCACAGCGCAGCTCCTGCGTACCCGGGCGCTTACGGAGGCGGTAGAGACGCATCCCAACTGGGAAATCGTGGCTCAACTCCCCGGCGAATATACGGAGGCAAAGAGCTATGAGCTGATGCGCGACTTCCTGCAGACAGGGCAGGAGATCGACGTGATCTACAGCGAGAACGACAACATGAGCTTTGGAGCCGTCAGGGCGCTCGAGGAGGCAGGCATCCCCTGCGGAGGCGAAGGGGAGATCATGGTCCTCTCCTTTGATGCGGTACGCAGGGCGCTGGAGTTCTGCCGCGACGGAAAGATCAGCCTGTGCGTCGAGTGCAATCCGCTCCATGGCCCGCGGGTCGCAGCCCTGCTGCAGCAGCTTGAAAACGGCAGCACCCCTGCCAAACTGACCTTTGTGGACGAACTGGCCTTCGACAGGGAGATGCTGACGGACGATATGATCCGCGACAGAGAATACTGATGCTCAGCCGCTTGCCCGCTCCCGGATGCTCCAGGGGAGCTGCACGCTGTGCACACTGCGGCCGCGGATGAGATCCAGGAGAGCCCCGGCGGCGGTACTCCCCATCTGATGGCGCTCGTGGGCGAGAGAGGTAATGGACACGGGCCCGTTTGTGCAGTAATGGCTGTTGTCAAAGCTTACCACCGCCATATCCTCCGGCACGCGCAGACCTTCTGCGCGCAGACAGTGGATCATAGGGTAGGCGATCTCGTCGTTGTAGCACAGCACGGCGGTGCAGCCTGGCAGCCTCCGCCGTATAAAAGCGTACATCCATTCATCCCGCCCGGCGATCAAGGCTTCCCGCTGGACGGTGTCAAACCAGAAGATCCGCTCCTCCCGTACCGTGCAGCCCGCCTTCAGGAGCGTGGAGATAAACCCTTCGTAACGCTCATGCCCCTGCCGGTCGTCGCTTTTCAAAACGGCGGCGATCTCCCGGTGGCCCCGGTCCAGCAGATAGCGGGTCAGAAGCTTTGCCCCGCCCGCGTTGTCATCCTGAACACAGGGCGCAGCTTCCGGCACGGGGAAGCCGGCGTGCAGAAAAACAAGCGGAATGCGCAGCGTCTCGATCCGGGTCAGCAGATCCAGATTCGGACTGGGAAGCGCGGTCTTGGCGCCCTCGAGAAGAATGCCGGCCGGAGGATCGGACAAAAGCCGCTCCAGCACGGCGCGCTCCTCAATGACCCGGTTGCCGGAAGCATAGGCCTCCACGGAAAAGCCCTGGGCGGAAAAGACCCGCTCCAGATCCCGGTAAAGCTGAGGATAGAGATAGGTGTCGAGAGAGCTTGTCACAACAGCGATACGCCTGCCGCGGGCAGGGTCGCCGGAAAGATAGGTGCCGCTGCCGTGCATCCGGAGAATCAGGCCCTCCTCTGCCAAAAGCTCCAGCGCGTGCCGTACCGTCTCGCGGCTGCAATGATAGCTGTCACACAGGGCCTGCTCCCCGGGGAGCCTGGACTGCCCCTGCTGCCGCAGGGAAGCGCACAGCTGTCTCAGCTCGGCTGCGAGGCGAAGATATTTGGCTGCCATAGTGTCGACCGCCCTTCCGTATATTTGTCATCGGGAGCAGCTGCTCCGCGTTTATTATAGCAGATGTGCACCGGAGGGCAATACGATTCCTTATCGAAATAATTCACCGTTTTTTCGGATAAAGACAGGGTGAAAAGGTTCAAATATCAAACCACTTTTTTCGTGCTCCCGTAAAAAAACAAACGAAGCCCCGTCGTTTTGGCTATTTTCCAGATTGCCGTTTCTGGAAATAACTGGGATCGATCGTAGGATTTTCAACGTGAAAAAGTGTTTGAGCAAAGGAAAACATACATTTTTGAAAAGTTGTATGATATTCCGAACGGAAGGTTAAAAGTTGTATTTATTCGCTTTCACGATTTAACTTCGCAGCGTGTCTGAACGCTTGACGCAGCGCGGCTTTCGTGCTTTCATAAGGGCAAGGACAACAACGGTCCAAATAATAAAAAAGTGAGGGAACATCATGAAAAAACTGATTGCTGTTGCGCTTGTCATCGTGTTGTGCCTGTCCCTGATGCCCGCGGCTTTCGCGGACGATCTGATCAAGGTCGGCGTTGTCAACAATCCTCCGTCCGAGTCCGGCTATCGTGAAGCCAACGTCAACGACTTCATCAACGTCTTCACCAAAGAAAACGGCTATGACGCCAGCTTCTTCTACAGCATCAAGAATGATGAGCAGCTCAGTGCCGCCCGTCAGTTCATCACCGACGGTGTGGATTATCTGCTGATCTCCGCCGCCGAGACCACCGGTTGGGATGCCGTCCTGAAAGACGCGCAGGAAGCCGGTATCGGTGTGTTCCTGTTCGACCGCATGATCGACTGCGATCCGGCCCTCTTTGAGGCGGCTGTCGTTTCCGACATGGCCAAGGAAGGCGAGACGGCTGTCGGCTGGCTGCTGGATCAGAAGCTGGACGAATACAACGTCATCCATATCCAGGGCGCGATGGGCAGCGATGCCCAGCTGGGCCGCACCGGCGCGCTGGACGAGCAGTTTGACGCCGGTACAATGAAGAAGGTCGTGCAGCAGACCGCTACCTGGGACGAGGCAGAAGCCAAGAAGATCGTGGAGTCTGTCATCAACTCCGGCGATCCGTTCAACGTAATCTATGCTGAAAACGACGGCATGGCCAAGGGCGCTGTCGCGGCGCTGGACGAGGCGGGCATCACCCACGGCGTGGATAAGGACGTCATCGTGATGGGCTTTGACTGCAACAAGTGGGCTCTGCGCGAGCTCGAGGCCGGCAACTGGAACTATGACGGTCAGTGCAGCCCCTTCCAGGCTCAGGTCATCAGCGATATGATCCAGACTCTTGAGGCCGGCGGTACGATCGAAGGCCTGAACGAGAACAAGCAGATCATCTCTGTTGAGAAGGGCTTTGACGCCCGCGAGATCACCGAGGAAGATATCCTCACCTACGGTCTCGGCGAGGATGTCACCGTCGGCTGATGGGCCGGCAAGAAGCAGGATAAAGAACCAAACAGCGCGGTGTGGGAGTGGAGAAATCCGCGGTCCACAC
This sequence comes from Candidatus Limivicinus sp., assembly GCA_045130755.1. Lineage (GTDB taxonomy): Bacteria > Bacillota > Clostridia > Oscillospirales > Oscillospiraceae > Limivicinus. The sequence goes on from JBGUQD010000066.1 coordinate 5,611, forward strand.
CGCGTTTTCAGTCACGTGCGAAACGCTGCTTTCGCCTGTGCCGACTCGCAGTAAGGAGATGAGCGGATGAAAGATGGAATTGTTTTGACCATGCGTGGAATATGCAAACACTTCCCGGGAGTAATGGCGCTCGACCGCGTGGATTTCACCCTGCGCAAAGGGGAGATCCATGCATTGATGGGAGAAAACGGCGCCGGAAAATCGACTCTGATCAAGGTGCTGACAGGGGTATACTCCAAGAATGCGGGGGAGATACGCGTGGAAGGCGTCGAGGAGGCAATCAGCATCCGCTCGCCGCAGGAAGCGCAGAACTACGGCATCAGCACCGTGTATCAGGAGATAAGTCTTTGCCCGAACCTCACTGTGGCGGAGAACATGTTCATCGGGCGTACCGAAGGCAGAACGGTTAGCTGGAAAGCTATGGAGAAACGGGCGGGAGAACTGCTCGACTCCCTGGGTATTCCGGCCAGACCAAAACAACAGCTCTCCAGCTGCTCCCTCGCGGTGCAGCAGATGGTGGCCATTGCGCGTGCGATGGACACCGACTGCAAGGTCCTGATCCTGGATGAGCCGACGTCGTCACTGGACGACAAGGAAGTTGGCATGCTGTTCCGCCTGATGCGTGATCTGAAGGCGCGCGGCGTCGGGATCATTTTCGTTACGCATTTTCTGGAGCAGGTTTATGAGGTCAGCGACCGTATTACCGTTTTGCGCAACGGGGAGCTGGTTGGGGAATTTGAAGTGGAAAAACTTCCGCAGGTGCAGCTCGTAGCCATGATGATCGGCAGAGAGCTTGAAAACCTGTCGGTGATCAAAAAGGACAGCGGCGCCGCGTCGGCCCGGAGGGAAGTGCGCTATGAGGCAAAGCAGCTTTCCAGCACAGAAAGCCGCCCCTTCGATTTCTACATCGGCAAGGGGGAGGTCAACGGCTTTACCGGGCTGCTCGGCTCCGGCCGCAGCGAGAGTGTTCGTGCCATCTTTGGGGCTGACCCCGTTACCGGCGGTGAGGTGACAATGGAGGGGAAAAAGGTTCGTGTCACGAAACCCCTGGACGCCATGAAAAACGGCATCGCTTATCTCCCGGAGGACCGCAAGCGCGACGGGATCATCGCCGATCTCTCGGTGCGGGATAATATCATTCTGGCTCTGCAGGTGCTGCGGGGAATGGGACATCCGATTTCCCGCGCGAAAGCGGAGGAGTTTGCCGATGAGTATATCAAGGCGCTGGACATCAAAACCGCTTCATCGGATACGCCGATCGGATCCCTCTCCGGCGGCAACCAGCAGAAGGTGATCCTGGCCCGCTGGCTGCTCACACATCCGAAGTATCTGATCCTGGACGAGCCGACCCGCGGCATCGACGTCGGTACGAAGACCGAGATCCAGAGGCTTGTCCTGAAGCTCGCGGAGGAGGGCATGAGCGTCACCTTTATTTCCTCCGAAATTGAGGAGATGCTGCGCACATGCTCGCGGCTCATCGTCATGCGGGACCGACACATTGTCGGACAGCTCACGGGTGACGAACTCACACAGAGCCGAGTCATGCATACCATCGCGGGGGGAGGCGGCGACAATGAATAAACGGAAGAGAAGAGCGGGCGGTTTTCTCAAAAATTCACAGCTCCTGGTTCCGCTGATTGCCATATTGCTGCTGGTGGTTTTCAACCTTATCCGTGACCCCGGTTTCTTTTCCGTAGGCCTGACCACCAACAACAACGGTGACCCTGTGCTGCAGGGAAACCTGATATCCATTCTCAACGGGGCCTCGGAGTTGGTCATCCTCTCGATGGGCATGACGCTTGTGACCGCAGCCTCCGGCGGGCAGGATATCTCCGTCGGCGCACTGGCAGCCATTGCGGGCAGCGTGTTTGTCAAGGTACTCAAGAGCGGCGGCAGCATCAGCCCGCCGGTGGTGCTGGGGGCGTT
>JBGUQD010000067.1:0-4519 GCA_045130755.1 Candidatus Limivicinus sp.
CTATTTTGAAATCCATGACCGCATGATCGGCACGGGGCTGATCGGCGGCAAAGCCTGCGGGATGCTGCTGTCAAGGAAGATCGTCCAGAACCGGGACGCGGAGCTTTTTGAGCGCATTGAGCCGCATGATTCCTTTTACATCGGATCTGACGTGTTTTATTCTTACATTGTGGACAACGGCCTGTGGGATCTTAAGCTCAGCCAGAAGACGGCGGGCGGCTACTTTTCTCAGGCGCAGGCTTTTTCGGAAGCCCTGCTCAGCGGTGTGTTTTCTGCGACGCTGCGCACCCAGTTCCGCCAGCTTCTGGAGTATTACGGCAACGAGCCCATTATCGTGCGCTCAAGCTCCATCCTGGAGGACGGCTTCGGCAACGCCTTTGCCGGGAAATACGAATCCGTCTTCTGCAGCAACCACGGCTCGCCGGAGGAGCGCCTGTATGCGTTTGAATCCGCCATCCGCGCAGTCTATGCCAGCACGCTCAGCCTCTCGGCGCTGGATTACCGGAAGCGGCGCGGGCTTGAGCATCTGGATGAGCAGATGGGCATTCTTGTCCAGCGCGTTTCCGGCTCTCATTATGAGGGCTTTTTCATGCCGTGCGCGGCGGGCGTCGGCTATTCGTCCAGTCCCTACCGTTTCGGCGTCGATCACCCCGAAAAGGGAATGCTCCGCCTCGTATGCGGCCTCGGGACCGCCGCGGTAGATCGCCGCACGGGCTCCTACCCGCGTATGGTGGCGTTGGACAAGCCATCTGTCGTATGGCAGACCTCCTCGGCGGATCGCCATCAGTTCTCCCAGCGCCTTGTGGATGTGGTCAGTGATACGTCCGACGGTGTGGAAAACCGGGACGCCGAGAGTATCCGCACATCACTCCCTCCCTATCTGCGCGCTCTGCTCTATTCCCATGACCGGGAGACGGAAACGATTCTGCGGGAACAGGGCATTCGCGAGGACGTGCTGTACGTCTCCTGCGAAGGGCTTGTAAACAACAGGCGCCTGATGCGGGATATGGGCGAGATCCTGCGTCTGCTGCAGGATACCTACGCCTACCCGGTCGATATCGAGTACACCGTCAACTGCGCCTCAACAGGTGAGTATGTGATCAGCCTGCTGCAGTGCCGCCCTCTGCAGCTGACCCGTACCGGCGACAAGGTTTCCATTCCGGCAGATCTGCGGGAGGAGGATATTTTGATCGAGACTGTCGGCACCTCGATGGGCTTTTCCCGCAGCTTTCCTCTGGATGTGGTGGTATATGTGGACCCGGTCGCCTATTACAATCTGCCTTACCGTGACAAATACCGCGTCAAGCAGATGCTTTCAGCTATCAACTGGCGTCTGCGCGGACAGCATAAACGCATGCTGCTCATAACGCCCGGCAGGATCTGCACCAGCTCTCCCGAGCTTGGGGTCCCGACGGAGTTTTCAGACATCAGCGAGTTTGACACGATCCTGGAGCTCGCGGACCGTCGGGCCGGGTATATGCCCGAGCTCAGCTACGGCAGCCATATCTTTCAGGATCTTGTGGAGGCGGAGATCCTGTACTCGGCAGTCTTTGAAGGCACAAGCACACGTGTCTTCCGGGAGCGGGAGCTCAAAGCCGGGAACGACCTTTCGGCGCTTGTCGATTCAACCGGCGGCATGGAGGATGTCATCTACCTGCATCAGATACAGTGCGGCGAGATGTGGGAGTATTATGACCTTTCCAGCGAACGCTTTCTTGTTGCACGGAGGATGCCATAGCAGTGAAACTTTTATCCGAACGAGGGCGCAGCCAAGCGGCTGCGCCCTCTCACTGTTAGTATGTAATCAATTCAGAATATACGATCTCTTCCGCACGATTCTTGATTCTGTTCACATGCGCTGGACCCACTCCATGTGGTTCTCTGCTTTGAGCTGTTCCGTTGCGCCTTCGGCTCTGGCCATTTGCGTAATCAGGGCATTAAGCTGCCCATTGGCCTGAGCATCAATCTCCCGCAAGCAATCATACAGTTTTCCCGAGGTCAAGAGATTGGTATATGTAACGCGCCGGTTTTGCCTGTGCTGCCAGCGCCATTCCCACTGCAGTGCTGATCCCCTGGCCGAGAGAGCCGGTGGAAATATCGATGCCGGGGATATGCACCATGTCCGGGCGGCCGGATATATGCCCGCTAATTCTGTCCGCACATTACAGCACCTCTGTCGCGCAGCGCTCCATCGGCAGCGCCTTCTTATAGCGGGACAGGAAAAGTGAGAAGCCCGCGATATCCGAGGCCTCGGCCATGAGGGTAACGGAAGCGGCGTCGGCGAAGACCTTGTTGTCCAGGTAGTCCTCCAGGGTCTCACCCTCGTCTTTCCAGAGCATATAGGCAGCCAGCAGAGCCATGCCGGTTCCGGCGTCTCCCTCACAGGGAGCCACAGGAATTCCGGGTCTGAGCGTCCCGCTCGGATCGAGGAAGGCAGCACCCGCGGCAGTAAGGGTCCCGCCGCATTCTCCGGCGATAAGGACCTTCGGGAGTATGGTGCGCAGCTCAACCCCTGTCAGGGCCTTAAATTTCCGGATCATATTCTCGTCATAGTCCAGTTTTTCGCTGTCGATGGGGAACATGCCGGAGGCTTCACCGATGCCCATGACCTTCTCCCCGGTGAGTCGCCAGTGGATATAACCCGCCAGCGTCGTGAGAAAGGCGATGTCCTTCACGTGTTCTTCACCGTTCAGGACGGCCTCTTCTCATTTCTTCCTCTTGTTTTTCCGCATCAGCACCACGCTCTGCAGCAGGATGAAGAAGCAAAGCATGGCGCCGGTGGTAATACTCTGCCACCAGGGATCCCGCAGACCGGAGGTCGTGACGATAGACTTGATGGTGCTGAGCGTGAGCACACCGAAGAAGGTGCCGATCACGTTGCCGACGCCGCCTGTCAGCAGCGTGCCCCCGATGATGGAGGAAGCAATGGCATTCATTTCCGCCGCCGTCGCGTTTGTTGCGTTGCCGGCGCCGGTATGCATCATGAACACGAATCCCGCAATACCGCTCAAAAGTCCGCACAGCAGATGTGCCATAAAACGGGTGTGCCGAACATTTATCCCCAGCATCAGCGCGCTCTGCCGATTCCCGCCCACGGCATAGAAGCTGCGTCCAAGCCGGGTTTTGCGCAGCAGCAAATACACCAGCACCACCAGCACCATTGCAATCACAACACCGATTTCCATGCGCGCCGGGATCATTACTCCCTTTTTATTGGGTGAGCCCAGCCATGCCATCTCGATCCGTTTCTGCAGGATATCCATCAGTCCCTGCGGGCCCTTCTGCGGATCAACGCTGATGATCGTGATCATGCCGCGGGCAAAAAACATCCCTGCAAGGGTGATGATAAACGGCTGTATCTCCAGGTGTGCGATCAGGTAGCCCTGCACGAACCCGAATGCCAGCCCGATAAGCAGCGACATGAGCAGCGCAAACACGATACGGAGGCTTTCGGACAGCCCCAATGCGGCAATAATGCCGTTAAAGAGACTGAGGTTCCCGTTGAGGATCATAACACCTACCATGGCGACCAGCGCCGTCACGCCGCCGACAGAAATATCAATGCTGCCGGTGATCATGACGATGGTAAGGCCACAGGAGATAATGATCAGGTATGCGTTGTCGTTGAGCATGTCAAAGAGCATCTGCGGCTTCTTAAAGCCTCCGCCCCAGATCAGGATTGCCAGCGCATACATGCCAACAAAAATGCAAATGGTGATGGTCATCAGCAGCTGCGTATCCGTGATCGGCTCTCTGCGGCGAAGTTTTTCCTTCTCTTCCATGCCTTAAGCAGCCCCCTTTCCAGTGTCGGCTGTACGCGCTGCGCGAATGCGCGTTCCCAAACGGCCGGCAGCCTCCTTTACGACAGGTGACCCCATGACCACCAGCAGAACAATGACAACGGCCTTATAGGCTTTGACGTCGGTGGAAGGAACCTTCATGGCATAGAGGGTAATCGTCAGGGCCTGGATCGCATACGCCCCAAGCACCGATCCGATCATCTTGAATTTACCGCCGCCGAGACTGTTTCCGCCGATTGCCACGGCAAGGATAGCGTCCATCTCGATGTTGATAAGCAGGGTCTCATGGTTGATGAGTCCAAGACGGCTCACCCCGATCATGCCCGCTACCGCGCAGCAGGCTCCGAGAATGATGAAAGACAGCAGCTTGATGCCGACGGAATTGATGCCGTTGAGTCTGGCTGCGCTCTGGTTGATGCCGACAGCCTGAATGTAAAGGCCGAGGGTCGTAAAGCGGAAAAGCAATGCGAAAAGAATCCCCATCAGGATTACGATCAGGATCGGCGTCGGAATCGGAATGCCGGGGATAAAGCTTCCGATGGCGTTGATGATGGGGCTGGAAACAGTCGGTGTCGCGCCGCCGTTGATCCAATATGCAATACTGCGCCCGCAGGTGAAAAGGATCAGCGTGGCAATCATCGGCTGAATATTAAACAGCGAGACAAGGCTGCCGTTGAAGGCGCCGAAGGCCATTGCCACCGCGCAGCACATCAGGAACG
>JBGUQD010000068.1:0-14211 GCA_045130755.1 Candidatus Limivicinus sp.
GCCCGCCGCCATGTGCGCGGGAGTGCTGTCCGGCTTTGTGACCGCTCTCTTACAGACGAAGCTCGGCATCGACAGTCTGCTGGCCGGCATCATCGTGAACACGGGGCTGTATTCCATCAACATCGCCGTGATGGGCGGCGCTTCGCTGCTGAACATGAACAAGACCGAGACGGTGTTCACCCTGCTCAAAAATCTGCTGGCGGGCACGGCGGTGTCGGATCTGTATAAACTGCTTGTCGGCCTCATCGCGGTTGCCCTTGTCATCTGGTTTCTGAGCGTTTTCCTGCGCACACGGCTTGGCCTTGCCATTCACGCCACGGGCGATAATCCCGATATGGTGCGCTCCTCCTCCATTAATCCCGCGTTTACCACGATTGTCGGCCTTTGCATCTCCGGAAGTCTTACGGCCCTGTCCGGCTGTCTGCTGGCCCAATCTCAGAAATCGGTGAATATCGACATCGGCTCCGGCATGGTAACCATCGCGCTGGCCTCTCTGCTCATCGGCCGCGCCTTTGCCCCAAAGGGCAGCATTCCCCTCAAGGCTGTCGGCGCCGTGATCGGCGCTGTGGTGTTCCGCCTGGTCTATGCTGTGGCGCTGCGGCTGAACATGCCCGCCTTTATGCTCAAGCTCGTGTCCTCGCTCATCGTCATCGTCGCCATTGCGGGACCGTATCTCAAGGCCCGCTATCCCGAGCTGCACCGCCGTCTCACCCACGCGCGGCAGAAAGGGGGTGCGGACAATGCTTGAATTGGATCATATCTCCAAGACCTTCAATCCCGGCACCGTAAATGAAAAACGCGCCCTGCACGACCTGTCGCTTTCCGTTAAGGACGGTGATTTCATCTCCATCATCGGCGCAAACGGCGCGGGAAAGTCCACACTCTTCAACGCCATTGCGGGCTCCTTCTTCACCGACAGCGGACGCATCACGCTCGGCGGCACGGATATTACCCTGCAGCCTGAGTATGTGCGCGCCAAAGTGATCGGCCGGCTCTTTCAGGACCCCATGCGCGGCACCGCGCCGGGCATGACGATCGAAGAAAACCTCGCCCTCGCGGCAGGCCGCGGCGGCTGGCTGGGCCGGATCACGAAGGCGGACAAGGCGCTTTTCCGCGACAGGCTCGCCCCCCTCGGCATGGGGCTGGAGGACAGGATGCAGCATCCGGTGGGTCTTCTCTCCGGCGGACAGCGGCAGGCGCTGTCGCTGATGATGGCAACCATCAACACCCCGAAGCTCCTGCTTCTCGACGAGCATACTGCCGCTCTCGACCCCGCGACTGCCGAAAAGGTGCTGAACCTCACAAAACAGATCGTGAAAGACGACAAGCTTACCTGTCTTATGGTGACGCACAACATGCAGTCTGCCCTCGAACTCGGAAACCGCACCCTGATGATGGACGGGGGCCGCATCATCTTCGACGTGGAGGGCGAGGCGCGAGCAAAGCTCACGGTCCCCGACCTGCTGGTCCTCTTCCGTGAGGCCGCCGGAAGAAATCTCGACAACGACCGCATGATGCTGTCGTAATTTAGAACACAAAAAATGGACTGCCTAAGCAGTCCATTTTTTTGCAATCACTTGTCGCTGTAGGCGGCGAGAACGCCCTTGTAGGTCATGTAGCAGTCGAGCTTGGCAACCAGTTCAAAGGGAGCATGCATGCTCATGACGGGGACACCGGCATCAATGGTGTCGATGTTGCGGTTTGCCATGTATTTCGCGATCGTGCCGCCGCCGCCCTGGTCCACCTTGCCGAGTTCCGCAAGCTGCCAGATGACCCCGGCCTTGTCGAACAGGCGGCGCAGATAGGCCACCACCTCGGCGGAGGCGTCGCTGGTGCCGGATTTGCCTCGGGCGCCGGTAAACTTGCAGATGCCCATGCCGTAATTGAACTTGGAGCCGTTGCTCTTCTCATAGACTTCGGGATAGAGGGGATCAAAGGCCGCAGTCACGTCCGCGGAGAGGCAGAAGCTCTTTTCAAAGCAGCGGCGCACTTCCACGCCCTGCGCAGCGCACAGATCCGCCATGAACGTGTCGAAGGCCTGGCTCTGCATACCGCTGACGCCGTCGGAGCCGATCTCTTCCTTGTCGGCCAGGATGCATACGCAGGTGCGTTCGGGATTTTCCACATCGAGGATCGCCTTGAGCTCCGCGTAGGCGCAGACCCGGTCGTCGTGGCCGTAGCCGCCGATCATGCTGCGGTCAAGACCGATCTCGCAGGCGTCGAAGGCTGGCACGGCGGTGAGTTCGGCAGAGAGGAAGTCCTCCTCACTGATGCCGTACATGTCGTTGAGTACGCTCATCACCGCGAGCTTCACACGGTCTTTGCCCTCATCGGCATATGGGACGGAACCGATGATCAGATTCAGACCTTCGCCGGTGATCCCCTCGGACATGGTCTTCTTCATCTGATCCTGGGCAAGGTGCGGCAGCAGGTCGGTGATCACAAAGCGGGGATCGCCCGGCTCACGCCCGATGCGCACGTCAACCAGTTCGCCGCTCTTGAGGGCGACGACGCCGTGCAGCTCCAGCGGGATGGTGACCCACTGGTACTTCTTGATGCCGCCGTAGTAGTGGGTGCGGAAGTAGCACAGCTCGTCCGTCTCATACATGGGGATCTGCTTGAGGTCGAGGCGCGGGGAGTCGATGTGCGCGCCCGCGATCACAGCACCGTCTGCAAGGCTGCGCTGACCGATGACGGCGAGCATGAGGGCCTTGCCGCGGTTGCTGGTGTAGATCTTCATGCCGGGTGTGAGGGCCATGCCGGGCTGATAGGGCACGAAGCCACACTGTTCGGCGAGGCGAACGGCATTGATGACGGCTTCACGCTCGGTGCGGGAGTCGTTTAGAAACTCCATGTAGCCGCGGCAGTAGTTGTCGGAGGCGACATGCTCCTCCGGGCCGATGAGGTCATAGCCGTTTTTCTGTTCGTAGAAAAGCTGTTTTCTCAGATCATCCATGGTTCAATATCTCCTTAAAAAGCCGGCGGCTGTCGGCTGCAAAGCCTTCTCTGCCGGCATTATTAAACAAAATGTGGGTGCAGTGCGTTTTATAATAGCTGTCTGGTTTCTGGGCCGTGATGCGCTCCAGCGCCGCTTCCCTGCTGATGCCGTCCCTCTGCATGATGCGGGCAGCGCGCAGTTCAGGTTCGGACAAAATGCCGACTGTGGCTGTGCAGCGCTCGCCCATCCCGGCGGAGATAAGCTCCACCGCGTCGAGAGCGGCGATCTGCCCGCCCTGCATGGCGAAGTCACGTAAGCGCCTGTTTACTTCTTTCTTCACATATCGATGGGAAATCTGATTCAACTGCAGGAGCATGTCAGGATCGGCAAAGACGATGCGGCCCAGCGCCTTGCGATCAAGCACGCCATCCCGGACCGTGCCGGGGAAAGCGGCGTCCAGCTCGTCGAGCAGCGCTTTGTCGCTTTCCAGCAGTTCGTGGTAAATCACGTCGCAGTCGAGCACCAGTGCGCCGAAGGCTTCCAGTTCACGCAGGGCGGTGGTTTTGCCGCAGCCGGAGGGGCCGGTGATGCCGATGACCGTCAGCTCATCAGCCAGCGCCTGTGCAACGCTCTCCCCGGAAAGCGCAGCCTCACGCAGGATCCTGAAGGGGGTGCGGCTCATGTCGATGAGGGTGGACTCCCGGCCAATGCCGCAGGGTCCGCCGTCAATCACGGCGTCGATTTTCCCGTCGAAGTAAGCGAAAACCTGCTCCGCTGTCTTGGGGCTCGGCTCCCCCGAAGGATTGGCCGAGGGTGCCGCCAGCGGCAGGCCGCATTCCCGGAGCAGCGCAAGCGTCATCGGATGGTCCGGGCATCTGAGCCCCACCGTTGTGCCGCCCGCAAGGACGATGGGCGGGATCTCCGGCTTTGCCTTCAGAACAATGGTGAGGGGGCCGGGCCAGAAGCGACTGGCAAGCTGATGCGCTTGCGTCGGCACGTCCTCACAATAGCGCTCCATGGCGCTCTCGTCCGGCACCATGAGGGATAAGGGTTTGACCGCGGGTCTTCCCTTTACCTCGTAAATCTCCTTGACAGCGGTCTCATTCAGGCCGCTACCCGCAAGGCCGTAAACCGTCTCGGTCGGGACGGCGACAAGGCCGCCCTCCCGGATGATTTTGGCCGCGTCCGATATATTTTCGGTAATGTGTTTTGTCTCCATTCACGCCTCCGTCTGTGCCTGCAAAAGCGCCGCCTGGTCCGCTGTGACCAGCGCGTCAATGAGCGCGTCGAGGTCGCCGTTGATGATGGGCTGGAGATTGAAATTCTTCACATCACCGCTCAGGCGGTGGTCAGTCACGCGGTTTTGCGGGAAGTTATAGGTGCGTATACGCTCGCTGCGGTCCCCGGAACCGATCTGACTGCGGCGCTCGCTTGCGATGGCCGCGTGCTGCTTTGCCTGCTCGGCCTCATAGAGCTTGGCACGCAGGATCTGCATGGCGCGGTCCTTGTTTTTATACTGGCTGCGCTCGTCCTGGCATTCTACCACCGTGCCCGTGGGCAGGTGGGTGATGCGGATGGCGCTCTCGGTCTTGTTGACGTGCTGGCCGCCCGCGCCGGAGGAGCGGTAGGTATCGATTTTCAGATCGCCGGGGTCCAGGTGGAAGTCGATCTCCTCCACCTCGGGCAGCACGGCGACGGTCGCGGCGGAGGTGTGGATGCGCCCGCCGGACTCCGTGACCGGGACGCGCTGGACCCGGTGGCCGCCGGCCTCAAATTTGAGCCTTGAGTAAGCTCCCGCGCCCTCCACCACAAAGCTGATTTCCTTGATGCCGCCGAGCTCTGTCTCGCTGATGTTGGCAACGTCGATCTTCCAGCCCTTTGATTCCGCATACATGGAATACATGCGAAAGAGATCGGAAGCAAAGAGCATCCCCTCTTCCCCGCCGACACCGCCGCGGATCTCCATGATGACATTCCTGCCGTCGTTCGGGTCCTTTGGGAGCAGCAGGATCTTGATCTCCTGCTCAAGCTTTTCACGCTCCTGTTTGGCGGATGCGTATTCCTCCTGCGCAAGCTCCTTCATTTCCGGGTCGGACATGAGCAGCAGCGCTTCCTCCATGGACACGCAGGCTTTGTTATAGCGCCGATAAGCCATGATCAGCGGCTCCAGCTCCCGCGCTTCACGCTCGTACTTTGCGTAGACAGCGGGATCCGAATAGGTTTCCGGCTCCTCCATACGCGCGCACAGTAAATCATATTTATTTTCAAGCTGTTTGAGTTTGTCAAACATTTTAGACCCTCCCGAAAATGACAAGGTATTATACCATGACAAAGCTTGAAAGTAAACACGAAAAGGAGCCGCATACGCGGCTCCTCTGTGCGTATTCAATTCAGCTTCCGAGGTAGGCTTTCTTGACGTCCTCGTTGACCAGCAGTTCCCTGCCGGTGCCGGTAAGGGTGATGCGCCCGGTCTCAAGCACATAGGCATGATCCGCGATTTTGAGCGCCATGTTGGCGTTCTGCTCGATGAGCAGGACCGTGACACCCTGATCGTTAATGGTGCGGATGATATCAAAGATGCCCTTTACGACGAGCGGCGCAAGGCCCAGCGACGGCTCATCCATCATGATGACCTTCGGCTTGCTCATGAGCGCCCTTGCCACAGCCAGCATCTGCTGTTCGCCGCCGGAGAGAGTGCCCGCCATCTGCCAGGAGCGCTCCTTCAGTCTCGGAAACAGCTCATAAACCCATTCCAAATCCTTTTCGATCTGTGCCTTGTCATTGCGCAGGTAAGCCCCGATTCTGAGGTTTTCAACCACGCTCAGGTTCGTGAACACGCGCCGCCCCTCGGGAACCATGGCGATGCCCTTTTCAAGGATCTTGTTGATGGGCTGGCCAAGAAGCTCCTGCCCGTCGTAGGTGATAGAGCCGCTGTCCGCTTTGACGAGGCCGGAGATCGTGCGCAGCGTGGTTGACTTGCCGGCGCCGTTTGCGCCGATGAGGGTCACGATCTTGCCGTCGGGTACTTCAAGGCTCACCCCCTGCAGTGCGCGGATACCGCCGTAGGAAACATGCAGATTATCAATCTTCAGCATCGTCTACCACCCCCAGATAGGCGTCGATCACCTTTTCGTTCTTCTGGATCTCATCCGGCGTACCATGGGCAATCAGCCGTCCGAAGTCCAGCACGTAAATGCGGTCGGAGATATCCATGACCAGATCCATGTGGTGCTCGATGAGCAGGATGGTCACATGAAAGTCCTTGCGGATCTGCGCGATAAACTGCGTCAGATCATGGGTCTCCTGCGGGTTCATACCGGCAGCCGGTTCGTCGAGCAGGAGAAGCTTGGGCTCGGTCGCCAGAGCGCGGGCGATTTCCAGTCTGCGCTGTTTGCCATAGGGAAGGGATGTCGCAAGATCGTCCTTCACATCCTCCAGACCCACCACGCGCAGAAGCTCCATGACCTCAGCGCGGTGTCTCGCCTCCTCGGCGCGATTTGCGCGGAAGGCAGCAGAGAAAAGGTTGCTGCTGCGCTTGAGGTGCTTGGCGATCAGGATGTTGTCGAAAACCGTCATGCTCTTCCAAAGGCGAATGTTCTGGAAAGTGCGGGCCATGCCGAGACCGGTAAGCTTATCGGGTGTCGGCTCCTTTACCTGCGTGAACATGGTGCCGTTTGCGCCGAGGTAATTCTTTTTCATTTTCCCGTGGGGATAGTTTTCCACGACGCACTGTCCGTCAAAGCTGACGCGGCCGTTTGTGGGCGCGTAGACGCCGGTGATGACGTTGAAGGCCGTGGTCTTGCCCGCGCCGTTGGGGCCGATGATGGCGACGATCTCGCCCTCATGGACCTCCATGCTCAAATCGTTGACAGCCACGACGCCGCCGAACTGCATGGTGACATGCTCCACCAGCAGCTTTGTTTTCTGCTCGCTCATGACTGTGCCTCCTTCGCCGGGTCTTTTTTCTTCTTCCGGAACAGGTCAGGCAGCTCCTTCTCGCCCATGATGCCCTTGCGGAAGAAGAGCACCACGATCATGATGATGATGGAGAAAACCACAAGGCGGAAACCGTTGCGGAAGATATTCGGTGCCTCGATGCCGAGGAATTTGCCGGAGTCCAGGCCCCTGAGCCACCATTCGGACGCCGCCACAAACAGCAGCGAGCCGATGACGGAGCCCGTGATGGAGCCTATGCCGCCGAGAACCACCATGAGCAGGATCTCATAGGTCATGGCGGACTTAAAGTTATTGGCCTGCGCGATGGAGAGCACCATGGCAAGCGTCGCGCCCGCGACACCCGCGAAGAAGGAACTCGTCACGAAGGCGATCATCTTGTGCTTTGCAAGGTTGATGCCCATAGCCTCCGCTGCCACCTCGTCGTCGCGGATGGCTTTGAAGGCGCGGCCGTAAGTGGAATTCACGATCAGGACAATGAGGAAAATGGATACCGTGGCGATCAGCACCGGAACAAAGGTCGACAGACTCAGCTTTGTACCCGCGATTTCCAGTTTGAATTTACTGGCGCGCGCGAAGTTTTTCAGCAGATTGGAGCCGTTGGTGACAGGGCCCAGCTTGCTCCACTGGAAGAGAGCGCGGATGATCTCGGCAAAGCCGAGTGTCGCGATCGCAAGATAGTCCGACTTGAGGCGCAGAACCGGCAGACCGATCAGCCAGGCCAGCAGCGCCGCGACGCAGCCCGCCATGATCAGCGCTATAAACACGCCCAGCGCAGTGCCGAAACCGCCCATGCTCTGGGACAGCTTTTCGGGGATGGAGAAGCGGACAGCCGCATCAAAGTACTGATACACAGCGTCCCGGGATTTATCGGGGATGGTGAAGATGGCGTAGGTGTACGCGCCGAGGAGCATAAAGCCCGCATGACCCAGAGAAAACAGGCCCGTGTAGCCGTTGAGGAGGTTCATGGAAACGGCAGCCAGTGCGTAAACAGAGCCCTTCTGCAGAACGATCAGCAGCATGCCCAGCCTGTCGGTGGGCTTGATCCACTGGTCAAGGCCAAAGACCAGCGCGAGGAAGGCCAGCACGGCGAGGAAAGCGATCCATGCATTCTTTTTGCTTTTGGTTTCGATCATATCCTTCCCCTCCTCTCAGACCTTGTCGGTGCTCTTCTCACCGAAGAGGCCGGTGGGCTTGAACACCAGAATGATAATCAGCAGCACGAAGGTGAAGGCGTCGGAGAAGGTGGCAAGACCGATCTGCTCGGTTATGGCGCCGTTGACAATGAGGATGGTATCAAGGCCTTTGATAACACTCTCCGCGATGCCGATGATGAACGCGCCGATGACCGCGCCGGGGATCGAGCCGATACCGCCGAACACCGCCGCGACGAATGCCTTCAAACCGGGCATAGCACCCGAGGTGGGCACAACGCCGGGGTAGTTTGTGAAGAAAAGGATTGAGCCGACGGCAGCCAGGAAGGTGCCGATGATAAAGGTCGCTGAGATGACGCGGTTGATCTGGATGCCCATGAGCTGGGAGGTCTCAAAATCACGGGAAACCGCGCGCATGGCCATGCCAATCTTGGTGTGGTTGATGAGCATGACAAGGGCAAACACGAGCACGATCGTGAGAAACGGCGTGATGACCGTGACGCGGGAAGTCTCCATCCCGAACAGGCTGATGCGGTCGGAGATCCAGGGGATGGCGGGATAGTTCTTGTTCAAGCCGCCGGTGATGTACAAGGCAAGGTTCTGGAGCAGGTAGCTCACACCGATGGCGGAGATCATGACAGACATGCGCGGAGCGGTGCGCAGCGGCTTATATGCCACGCGCTCGATCGTGAAGCCCAGCAGCACCGTCAGGAGGATCACAAGCGGGATCGCCAGATACAGGGGCAGCGATGCCGCAAGATACACCATCATAAGGCCCGCCACCATGAACACATCGCCGTGGGCGAAGTTGATAAGGCGCAGGATACCGTAGACCATGGTATAGCCGATGGCGATCAGCGCATATTGTCCGCCTACCGAGATGCCGGAGATGATATACGGCAGGGTCGTTTTCAAAGCATCCATAAGCAGGGTTCCTTCCTACAGGAATTGTATCATTTACATACGAGTGCTGGCGGGAGCTGTAACCCCCGCCAGCAAAGAATACTTATGTTCGGAAGCTGAATTTTAACCGACAGTGGCGACCGAGACGAAGTCCCAGGAGCCGGTCTCGTTGTTGCATTCCTTGACGAAGGCGCTGTCGCGCAGGGCATCGCCGTAATCGTCGAAAGCGATGGCACCGGTCACACCGGTGTAGTTAAGGCTGGGAAGAACCTCAAGCACGTCGGCGGGATCAGTGGAGCCTGCGGCTTTCAGAGCCTCGAGGGCAACATAGTAGGCGTCATAGCCCATGACGGTAACGGCAGCCAGCTCGTCGTTGCCGCCGTTGTTGGCCAGGGCGGTGGCATCGGAGTTAATCCAGGCCTTGATGCCGGCGTCGAACTCGGGATCAGCGCCTTCCTGATAGAAGGTGGTCACGCAGATGCGGACATTGGTGCCCTTGGCAGCCTGGAGGATGACGTTGGAGTCCCAGGTGTCGCCGGCCAGGATGGGCATGCCCAGAGCCTGGGTGTCAGCCTTGGCAATGATCTGCGCGGCAGCCTCGGTGGAGACAGGAGAGAAGAACACGTCGCAGCCCTGGTTTTGGGCGTTGGTGATGTAGGTGGAGTAGTCGGAGGTGCCTTCGGGGAACTGCTCGTAGACGCAGTTGTCCTCGCCGAATGCTTTAATGAAGTAGTTGCACAGGCCGCCGGAGTAGTCATCGCCCTGCTTGGACAGGCAGTAGGCCTTGGAGGCGCCGAGCTCGTTCTTCGCGAAGTTTGCAAGAACGGTGCCCTGGAAGGGATCGAGGAAGCAGATGCGGAAGTACACAGGGCAGTCCTGGGTCACCTGGGGGTTGGTGCAGGTAACGCCGATGGCGGGAACGCCGGCAGCGTCAAAGGTATCGCTTGCGGCGATGGAGACGCCGGAACCGTAGGAGCCGAGGACCAGGGACACGCCGCTGGAGATCAGCGTCTGGGCAGCGGTGGGAGCCTTGTCGTTGGAGGAGGCGTTGTCAGCATAGACAAGCTCCACATCATAGGTGGTGCCGCCGATTTCAACAGTCGGGGTCAGCTGGTTTGCATACTGCATGCCCAGCACTTCCTGCTTGCCGCCCGCGCCGTTGTCGCCGGACTGGGGCTCGAACACACCGATCTTTACGACGGGATTATCGGCATACGCCATACCCGCGGAACAGAGGGCAAATACCATGATCAGGGCCAGAGTTAAAGACAGAACCTTTTTCATTATGTTTCCTCCCTTTATTGAGTCCGTATTTCAAAGACAGTTGTCTTTGCTTTATGACAAGATTATTATGCACTCTGACGCGTTAAATTGCAATTGTGGTTTTTTTGGAATTTTCCGATAAGATCAATTCGACTTTCGTCATTTTAGACAAGGACCTGCGTTCTGCGCCAATCCTCCCCGGGTTCGGGATGCGCCGGCATCGGGCAGCCAAGGCGGTAAATTTCATGTGCCTCAGCGCAGAGTTTGAACACTTTTTGCGCTTGAAAACCGCGCTTTTTGATTTCAGCCGTCTTGTTTATGATCGGAACAGCCGTGTTTCCGCGTATTTGGGAAAGATGCGTCCTTCCCTTCTCATTGGAAGCCAGGATACGGATATAGGGCGGCATGCCCTTTGTATCTTCTGCACAAATACCGAGTGCGGCGCAAAGGAGCATACGCCGCATGCGGGCAGCGGTGCAGCGCTTATCGGAGGCCGCTGTCACCGTCTGCTCCAGACCGCCCGACTGCCACAAGGCCCGGTACAGCCGACGGCCCGCGCCGCCGCCCGCATCGGGAAGTCTGTCAAAGGCCTCCGGGCTCAGCCGGTACAGGCGTGACAGCAGCGCGATCTCGAGCAGCTTTTCATCCCGCGACCGTCCCGCCGCAAGTTCTCGCCGGAACACTTCCATGGCGGGCTGCGCGATCCAGCCAGAGAGGTCATCTTCCTTTTTCAGCAGCCTCCGAAGCTGCATGGCAGATAGGTACTCCCCTTCCGCCGTGCTGTCATGACCGGCGCCCGCACGGCGGATCGAAATCGGGTGCAGACTTGCGCTCAGGCTTTTCACCGCCTTCAGATACTCGACCGCGAGGATGTCATTGGGATTGGAAAAGAGTGCCGCCTTCTCGCCCAGTGCTTCCGCTGCCGCAAGCTCACGGGCGCGGGCAAAGGACAGAGAAGCGTCCGCGTCCATCAAGGCGTGGATACGCGCCTGCGCAGTCTCATCCAGGGCGAAATCCGCGAGCGCTTCAAGCACTGAAAGATCGTCGCTCTCGCTGCCGAAGCTCAGGGTATCACAGCCCAGGTCTGCGAGGATCGAGACCGCGCCGCGGGCAAAGCCCTCCGCCGAGCTCAGGCACCACGGCAAGGGCAGCTCGGCCACCAGATCAGCCCCGCAGCGGCAGGCGGCCTCGGCGCGGGCGAACTTGTCGAAAACCGCCGCCTCTCCTCGCTGTACAAAGTCACCGGACATGACGCAGACTGCGGTCGTATCCTCGCCGAGGATGCGCTTTGTCTCGTTCAGTTGGTAGAGATGTCCCAGATGAAAGGGATTATATTCGCACACGATGCCGACTACATGCAAAGCTTGCACACTCCTTAAAAATGTCTTGCTTTTTCGTATATTTGTATTAGAATATACACAGGCATATTTTATTAGACAATCGCCGTAATTACAATAGAAAGGGAAGAAAACATGAAAATTTTAGTCATCAACGCCGGCAGCTCCTCTCTCAAGTATCAGCTCATCGATATGGAGACCGAACAGGTCATGGCCAAGGGCCTTTGCGAGCGCATCGGCATCGACGGTCACCTCAAGCACAGCCCCCTGGTCGGCGGCAAGCCCGTCTTCAATGAGGACGTCCCCATGCCCACCCACTCCGAGGCCATTGCTGCCGTTATCGACAAGCTCACGAGTGCGGAATACGGCGTTGTCAGCTCCATGAAGGAGATCGACGCTGTCGGTCACCGCGTCGTCCACGGCGGTGAGAAGTTTGCTTCCTCCGTCAGGATCGACGATTCCGTCATGGCCGCCATTGAGGAGTGCATCCCCTTCGCGCCCCTGCACAACCCCGCCAACATCACCGGCATCAAGGCCTGCCGCGATGTTATGGGCGATGTGCCCATGGTCGCCGTGTTCGACACCGCTTTCCACCAGACCATGCCCGGCAAGGCCTACATGTACGCCGTGCCCTATGAGTACTACAAGAACGACGGCATCCGCCGCTACGGCTTCCACGGCACCTCCCACCGCTATGTCTCCGGCCGCTGCGCCGAACTGATGGGCAAGCCCATCGAAGAGCTCAAGCTCGTCTCCTGCCACATGGGCAACGGCTCCTCCATCTGCGCCATCGACGGCGGCAAGTGCGTGGACACCTCCATGGGCTTTACGCCTCTGGTGGGTCTGCCCATGGGCACCCGCTGCGGCGATCTGGACGCGGGCGTTATCCAGTTCATCATGAACAAGTACGGCATGGACATCAACGAGATGCTGAACATCCTGAACAAGAAGTCCGGCGTGCTGGGCGTGTCCGGCGTGTCCTCCGACTTCCGCGATCTGTCCGCCGCTGCCGCCGAGGGCAATGACCGCGCGCAGCTCGCCCTCGACATGTTCAGCTACTGGGTGGCCAAGGTTGCCGGCTCCTATGTCGCTGCCATGAACGGCGTCGACGCCATCATCTTTACCGCTGGCGTCGGTGAGAACGACCGCGATACCCGCGCCGCCATCGCCAAGTACTTCGGCTACCTCGGCGTTGAGATCGATGAGGCCGCCAATGCCAAGCGCGGCGAGGATATCATGATCTCCACCCCCGACTCCAAGGTCAAGGTCTTCGTCATCCCCACCAACGAAGAGCTCGTCATCGCCAGAGACACCAAGGCCATCGTCGGCTGATCCGGGTAAAAACTTCAAAGGCCGCACCAATCCGGTGCGGCCTTTTCTGAAACAACTTAGACTGGAGGTTTTATCATGCCTGCGTTTGAAGATTTCACCTTCTCTTCCAGCACCGGACATAATACCATCCACGCGCTGAAATGTCTGCCGGATGGAGCGCCCAAAGCCGTCGTCCAGATTGCTCACGGCATCGCCGAGCACATTGACCGCTACCGTCCCTTCATGGCTTTCCTCGCCGAAAACGGCTATGTCGCCGTCGGCAATGACCATCTGGGTCACGGCAAAACCATTCAGGATCCCTCCGAGCAGGGCTTCTTTGCCGAGACAGACGGCTGGGACTATGTGGTTTCCGACATGGACAAACTGCACGATCTGATGAAAAAGGATTATCCCGGCATCCCCTATGTCTTCTTCGGGCACAGTATGGGCAGTTTTCTCACCCGCACCTACCTCATCAAGCACCCCGACAAGTATGACGCCGCCATCATCAGCGGCACCGGCCACCAGGCGCGGCCCATGGTCCTGGGCGGTTATGCCGCGGCGAGCTTCTTTGTGAAAAAAGAGGGCGCCCGCGCCATCGGCACCACGCTCAACAATATCGCTTTCGGCTCCTACAACAAGGGCTATGAAAATCCCCGCACCATCTACGACTGGCTCAGCCGTGACCCCGCCGTGCCGGACGCCTATGCAGCTGATCCCCTCTGCGGCTTCATCGCGACTAACGGGCTGTTCCGCGACATGATGGGCGGCATCAAGTTCATCACAGATCAGAAGAACATCAACACCATGAATAAGGAAAAACCCGTTTACTTCATGTCCGGCGACGCGGACCCTGTGGGCGAGAACGGAAAGGGCGTCACGAAAGCCTACAAAGCCTTCTGCAAGGCGGGACTGCACGATGTGTTTATGCGCCTCTATCCCGGCGGACGGCATGAGATGCTCAACGAGACCAACAAGGAGCAGGTGTATCAGGACATCCTCGCCTGGCTCAAAGAAAAGGTCGGATAACATCGCATAGTATTGCTCCCCAATAAATTCTTGAATTTGTTGGGGAGCAATTTTGCCATGTTTCGCGGTTGCCCCGCCAGGGGCGAGCGAAACGGCAATGAAATCATTATTGATGTGCCTGCATTCTTTGCTGTCTTGATTCATAACTTTGTCTCCACGTCCGCCATTGGCGGACGTAAGCGGGCAGATGCCCGCACTTGGCATACAAGATATGCCAAGTGGAGACGACGTTGCAACGGTATCTCCGAAAAACACATGTTTTCATGTGTTTTTCCTGCAAAACTTTGTTTTGCAGACACGCATTTCATGCGTGTGGAGATTT
>JBGUQD010000069.1:0-5533 GCA_045130755.1 Candidatus Limivicinus sp.
CGATTACATCCTGCCCGACGGCTCCCGCGTCTATTCCATCCCCGATTACGATGAGGATTTCGCTCCCGACTATGTCCTGGCTGACGGCTCACGCGTCTACGACCTGAACAATTACAATTACGAGTCCGACTACGTGATGATCAACGGTGTGCGTGTCTACTCCGACGGCAGCATCGTCTACTAAAGCTTCATACAGAATAAACATACAACAGAGAGACCGATCGCGGCCTCTCTGTTTTGACTATCCTCATATAACATAATACAAAGAGGCTGCCGCATGGCAGCCTCTTCTTCTGCGGCTTTCACCGCCTTTTCTTATTCCGTCTGATCCGGTTCCAGACGATCGCGGATATAATCCTCAACCTCGGCAAACTCCAGCCCGAGCGCGATGGACAGCTCTCCGTGCAGAATGTCCTTGGCGCGTTTCATGGTGGATTCGGCGCGGCTCGAGCGCGTCTTTTTCTCGCTCATGCGCAGATGCAGACCTTTGACGATGGCCACCAGCGCCTCGCAGCTATGCTGCCTGAACAGTTCCTTATAAAATGCATCAACGTGGTTAAAGCGGTTGTCGCGGCAGATGGCCGGCTCTATGTTGGGGATGGCATCGATGAGTGCTTCCGCCTCCTCGCGGCTGATGACCGGACGCATAAAGGCGCCGGAGTCCACCGGCGCGAAATACACGCCGCTGCCGACCAGGGGCTCCAGTTGATAAAACAGCTTGTTCGACGCGCCGGAGGATTCCAGCGGTGCGACCTTGGCCACGGTGCAGACACCGTTTTCGCCATAAATGATTTTTTCACCGATCGAATACATACATTCACCCTCACGCAAATCAACAATCCAATATACCCTCTACAGTATAATACATCAAAACGGAGAAAAATGCCAGTCCTTTTTTACTAAAATTTTTTCAATTATCGGCCTGTCATGCGGGTTTACAGGCTATTTTCCAAAAGTTTACATACGTAAGATTTGACAGATTTGTGATTGTCATGCGCGTCTGATTCTGTTATAATTTAAAAAACTGTTTGCCCGCCGTTCGGCGCGGGCACGGAGTAGCGGAATGAAGCTGTACCTGTACGGACACGACTATAAATACGCGGTGGAGCAGATGCTCCTCACCCTCTTCCCAAACGAACGCCCGGAATATCCGGAGCAGACGTGCGAAGGCGAGCGTATGGAAGTAAAGCTCACACGCGGCGAAAAGCTGACCACGGGAAGCTGTGCCCTCTATCGCGCGGGCAGGGTCTGGCGCGCCGCGGCCCGCGCAGAGAACGCCGCCATGACGGATCCCCTGCAGCGCGACCGGATCTGTCAGCGTCTGGTCAAAAACGCGATCTACCGCGCGGCGCTTCAGTCCGGGGTTGCAAAGCCTGCCTGGGGCGCGCTCACGGGTGTGCGGCCAGGAAAGCTGCTGGCGGGGCTGATCGAAGGCGGGCTCAGTGAAGCGGAGGCAGCCCGGCGCTTTTCGAAGGAGTACGACGTGAGCGATGCGCGCGTCAGGCTCTGTCTTGCCACCACGCGCGAGACGCTGAAAGCGGAGGCGTCTCTCTCGGCAGAGGACGTATGCCTCTATGTGGGCATCCCCTTCTGTCCCACGCGATGCGCCTATTGCAGCTTCGTCAGCCAGTCCGTGGAAAAGAGCATGAAGCTCGTCGCCCCCTTCTGTGAGGCGCTGGAAAAGGAAATCGCGGCAACCGCAGCCGAGGTAAAAAAGCTCGGTCTCACCCCGGTGTCCCTGTACATGGGCGGCGGCACACCCACGACACTCTCGGCCCGACAGCTTGACCGCCTGTGCACGGTGCTTGCCGAGGCGTTTGATCTTTCCTCCCTGCGGGAGTATACCGTGGAAGCAGGCAGACCCGACACCATCACGGAAGAAAAGCTCCGCGTCCTGCGCGCGCACGGTGTCGACCGGGTGAGCGTCAATCCCCAGACCATGAGCGACCGGGTTCTGGAGCTCATCGGCAGAAAGCACACGGCGCAGGATATCGTCGACGCGCTTCAAAAGGTGCGTACAGTCGGCGGCTTTGACGTGAACATGGACCTCATCGCAGGCCTGCCCGGCGACAG
Source organism: Candidatus Limivicinus sp. (assembly GCA_045130755.1). Lineage (GTDB taxonomy): Bacteria > Bacillota > Clostridia > Oscillospirales > Oscillospiraceae > Limivicinus. The sequence goes on from JBGUQD010000069.1 coordinate 2,074, forward strand.
TGCGGAGGGCTTTCGCGATACGCTGGACCGGGTGCTCGCTCTCGGTGCCGAAAACGTAACGGTGCACACTCTGTCGCTCAAGAAGGGCTCGCGCATCACACTGGACCAGACGCCGATCCCGGAGGCCGGGGAGGTCGCGGCCATGCTGGACTACGCCGCACAGCGCCTGACAGAGGCGGGCTATGCGCCCTATTATCTCTACCGGCAGAAGTTCATGTCCGGCGGCTTTGAAAATGTAGGCTGGGCAAAGGACGGCAGGATCAATCTCTACAACATTGTCATTATGGAAGAGCTGAGAAGCATCCTCGCCATGGGCGGGGGCGGCTCGACCAAGCTCATCCGGCCGGACGGCGGGCGCAACATCCGCCTGATGGCACCCAAGTACCCGCTGGAATATATTGAAAAGATCGGCGAAACATGCGCAGACAAAATACGCATCTCGGAATTCTACCGTCAGTTTCAGGAGGAGGGATTTTAATGGCCTATAATTTGAATGATATCAACTTAAAAACCGTGAGCGATCCCAAGGGCTTTATGGCTGAATGCGACCAGCTCTACCGTGACAGAGTGGGCCAGGCGGTGGACCGCATTCTGGAAAACAAACAGCGCAGCCCCATCATTCTGCTGTCCGGCCCCTCCGGCTCGGGCAAGACCACGACTTCCATGAAGATCGCCGAAGCGCTGGAGAAGCGCGGTGTGCACACCTACTACGTAGGCATGGACGACTATTTCAAAACCGTAGACAGCAGCACGCCCCGCACGCCGGAGGGGGATCTGGATCTGGAATCGCCGCTGTGTCTGGACATGAATCTCCTGAACCGGCACTTTGAGCAGCTTGCGAGGGGCGAGCGCATCTATGTGCCCAAGTTCGAGTTCTCCCGCCGCATGCGTATCCAGGAGCCGTCCAAGTCCATCAAGCTGAAAAAGGACGAGATGGTCGTATTCGAGGGTATCCATGCGCTCAATACCATGATCACCGACGTGCACCCGGAGGCCTTCAAGCTCTATATCTCCGCCCGCAGCGATGTGGAGTTCCAGGGCCGGGTGGTCTTCAAGCGCACCTGGTTCCGCCTGGTGCGGCGCATGGTGCGCGACTACAAGTTCCGCGGCTCCGATCCGCTGGAGACCATGAGCATGTGGGCAAACGTCCGCCGGGGCGAGCTGAGCTACATATCCCCCTTCAAGGACAAGGCAGACTTTCGCTTTGACACCTCCTTTGCCTATGAGCTGCCGGTCTTCAACCATACGGCCACCGAGCTCTTTAAATCCGTGCCGGAGGGGATCGAGCGCTTTGACGAGCTGCGGAAGGTCCTGCCCGCGCTGCAGCTCTTCGGCCACATCCCGGAGGACGACGTGGCTGACGACGCCCTGATCCGCGAATTCATAGGCGGCGGGATCTACGGCTGACGCTTCGTTTCATAAAACGCCCTTATAGCATTTAACAGCAAACCCTGATCATCAAATTTTCAGAACAGATAAGGAGGCAATATGAGAGGTATCCACAGCGTCGTTGACGAACTGAGAAGGTCCGTGTTTGAGGAAGTCGCCCGCATGGCCTATGAGGACGACATACAGCGCATCGACAAGCTCCCCTATAAGATCATCCCCGGCGAGGTCGCCCGTTACCGCGACAGCGTCTTCCGTGAGCGCGCCATCGTCACCGAGCGCCTGCGCCTGGCCTGCGGGCTGCCGCTGCGCTCCGCGGCGGAATACGGCCTGCCCAGCGAAGGCATCGAAGAGGCCAACATCCCCGAAAAATACTACGAGCCCCCGCTGATCAACATCATTCCCTTCGCATGCAATGCCTGCCCCGAGAAGGAGATGCGCGTCAGTTCCAATTGCCAGGGCTGCCTGAGCCACCCCTGCCAGGCGGTATGCCCCAAGAATGCCATCAGCACCGACGCCTTCGGCCACAGCGTCATTGACAACAACAAGTGCATCAAGTGCGGCCGCTGCGTGGATCAGTGCCCCTATGACGCCATCAGCAAGATCGAGCGGCCCTGTGCCAAGGCCTGCGGCATGGACGCCATCCATTCCGACGAGATGGGGCGCGCCAAAATCGATTACGATAAGTGCGTCTCCTGCGGCATGTGCCTGGTCAACTGCCCCTTCGGCGCTATTGCAGACAAGAGCCAGATTTTCCAGATCATCCGTTCCATCAAAAACGGCGACAAGGTCATCGCCGTTGTGGCTCCCGCCTTCGTCGGTCAGTTTAAGGGCGCGACGGTGCCGAAGCTGCGCAAGGCCATGCGCATCCTCGGCTTTGCGAATACGTATGAGGTCGCGGTCGGCGCAGATCTGTGCACGATCGAAGAGGCTGAAGACTTCCTCAAGGAAGTACCGGCAAAGCAGCCCTTCATGGGCACCTCCTGCTGCCCGGCCTGGAGCGTGATGGCCAAGAAAACCTTCCCCGATCTTGCTCCCTATATTTCCATGGCGCTGACGCCCATGGTGCTCACTGCGCGCCTGGTGAAAAAGGATTTCCCCGACGCCAAGATCGTCTTTGTCGGCCCCTGCGCCGCCAAGAAGCTGGAGGCCAGCCGCCGCTCCGTCCGCTCGGACGTGGACTTCGTGCTGACCTTTGAGGAGCTCAACGGCATGTTTGCCGCCAAGGAGATCGACTTTGACTACATCGAGCCCGATGAGTGCGACGAGGACTTCCAGGAGGGCAGCGGCGTTGGCCGCGGCTTTGCCGTGGTGGGCGGTGTCGCCGCCGCAGTCAAGGACCACATTGCCCATGCAGCCCCTGACCGGGAGGTTCCCATGGAATTTGCCGACGGTCTGCGCGAGTGCCGCAAGATGCTGCTCATGGCCCGCAAGGGCCTGCGCAACGGCTACCTGCTGGAGGGCATGGCCTGCCCCGGCGGCTGTGTGGCCGGTGCCGGAACCATCACGCCGGTAGCGCAGTCCACGAAGAACATTGAAAAGTACAAAGCGGCTGCCGAAAAGCACAGTGCCCGGGAGAGCAGCTTTGCCCACCGCCTGCACGAAGCCGAAGAATAACTCCAACACAACAAAACAGGAGCTGTGAACGAAAGTGTGTTCACAGCTCCTGTTTTGTTATCGGCTTTCATCCGCTCAGGGATTTTCAAAGGTGCTGATCGGGCGGCGCTTATGCTCGCTGCGGCTGTGGTAGCGGTCGATGACAGTCTTGTCCGCGTCGCTGACCTCACCTTGCAGCAGGTAGGCGTCAATGGCGCGATAGGTCACGCCCATCTCCTTCTCGTCGGTCTGTCCCTCGTACAGCCCTGCCGAGGGGGCTTTCTCCACGATGGAAGCGGGCGCATTCAGGAAACGCAGAAATTCAAAGATCTCGGTGGCGCACAGATCGGCGATGGGGTTAAAGTCACTGGCCCCGTCGCCCCACTTGGTGAAGTAGCCCATGTAGATCTCGCTGCGGTTGCCGGTACCGGCGACCAGGCGGTTTTCCGACTGGCCGATGGTGTAGAGCGTCGTCATG